>CAYTMD010000172.1:0-12201 GCA_964438685.1 uncultured Acidobacteriota bacterium | reverse complement strand
TACGTCTATTCAAAGAACCTGAGTGTGATGTCCTATCGCCAGATCTTCGATCAGGGCGCCACACAAGGAACGCAGGATGCCTACAACGTTAATGATTCAAAGAGCTATATGCATATGGACATCCCGCACTACCTTAACGTCGTCCTCAGTTACCGTTTGCCTTTCGGCAAAGGCAAGAAATTCATGGGTAACACGAAACCCGCCTTGGACAAGGTTGTGGGCGGATGGACGGTCGCCAGCCTGCAGGCGTATCACAGTGGAACTCTGCTCGAGGTAACGAATCCATCAAACTACCTCGGGTCGGAACTCTTTGACATGTTTACCAAGGCTGACTCCACGGGACTACCTATTCGAACCGGCGTCAAAACTTCGACGCTGGACCCCAATAACAAGAGCATTCGCTGGTTCAACTCCGGGAGCGCTTCACCCTATGTAGCAACTCCAGCATTCACGCTAGGGAACGCTTCCATCTACAACACAGCCTTCCGGAATCCTTGGGTCCGGTCGGAGAATATCTCCCTCAGCAAGGACGTAAAAGTATGGGAGTCCGTTAATATCCACTACCAATTGAACGTGTTTAATCTTTTCAACCGCACGGACTTTGGTGGAATTAACGGCACAATCGGCAGTGCTAACTTCGGCGTGCCCACGGGCGCTCAACTCGGCCCGCGTAACATCACCATGGGTCTAAGGCTGGAGTTCTAAACCACCAGGAAACTCAGGGGGAAATTTCCCCCCTGGATTTCCCTTAAGTAAGACGTTTGAAGCAGAAACTACCTCATAGAACAGTGTTCACTCGTTTCTGGGCCGTTTCCATCCTCTGGAAGCGGCCCGTTTTTTGGCCACAAAACACCCCTTCTGAGTGCAGGTAAGAGCTACTCCTTTTTGGGCAGCCATGTGGAGCTGTATTCAGCGGCGGCGAGCATCCCGCCATCCACCACGTGCGCAATCCCTGTGATGCCTTCGCTGTCGTTTGAGACCAAGTACAATGCCGCGCGCGCAACATCTTCCGGCGTCAAAAAGCGGCCGAGCGGAACCCGCGTTTGTCGCTCGCGAATCAGTGCCTCGGGGTCGGCACTGGACGAAATGTGCTCGCGAAACGCCGGTGTATCGGTGATTCCAGGGCAGAGACAATTCACGCGGACGTGGTCGCAACCATAATCCAAAGCAAGGGACTTGGTGAGCATCACCACCGCGCCTTTGGAGGCCACATACGCCGGAGTTCGCATTTGCCCCACCAGGCCGCTAATGGACCCCATATTCAAGATTACGCCACCGCCCTGCCGCCGCATGATGGGCACAACATGCTTTACACCGAAGAATATGGATTTAAGGTTTACAGCAAAAAGGTGATCCCACTCTGCTTCGGATGTTTCTTCCACCAGCTTGACCTGCGCGTACCCGGCGTTGTTGAACAGGACGTCGACGCGGCCCCAACGTGCAACCGTTTCCTCAATCATTTTCCTGACGTCTTGTTCTTTGGAAACATCTGCCAGAATGAACGCTGCCTCCCCGCCTGCACCCTCAATCAGTCGAATCGTTTCCTGGCCAGGCTCGGCGCGGATATCGACCACGGTGACCCTGGCGCCTTCCCTGGCAAATTGGATCGCGCTTGCCCGACCAATGCCCCGCGCGGCACCGGTTACAATCGCCACCTTGCCCTGGAGTTTCATGGGGCCTCCCTGACGCTTGTCTTGATTTGGATGTTCCGCCCTTGCCCTGCCGTAATACTACACGCGACGGAGGTGACAGATGCGAAAAAAATATGCAGGAACATGAAAGGAGTCCGACATCAAAGGCCGCCTTACCGCCGAGGCGCGGAGACGCTGGGAAGAAGCCTTCCGCTTTCAGATTCCGCACATCAACAGCCAAGGATGGACAGCCGATAGATACGTCGCAGGCCAGCCCCCTCAGCGGGGTTTTGGATTCCGAATTCAGGACAACCACGACCAGATGAGCCGATGATTCAATGACCCGCTGGCACGATTCCCTCGGGGCTTGCCCTTCGCGACGCGATGATGAATAATCACAAGTGGGAGGATACGAATGATTCGTCAACAGTTTCTCGATTATTGCCAGGGCCTCAAGAATGCACTTGACGCCATCCCCACTGATGCCGCGGAAAAGTTCCTGCAACTCCTGGAGACCGCGTACCTGGAAGGCCGTCAGGTATTTCTGATGGGCAACGGGGGAAGCGGTAGCAGCGCCTCCCACGCGGCAGGCGATTTGAACAAGGGCGTTTCGTACGGGCGCGAGAAGCGTTTTCGCGTGATCAGCCTGAACGACAACCTGGCAACGCTGACAGCCTATGCCAACGACGTTTCCTACAACGATGTGTTCGTTGAGCAGCTCAAGAATTTCCTCCATCCCGGCGACGTGGTGATTGGGATTTCCGGCAGCGGCAATTCTCCCAACGTTTTGAAGGCGATTGACTATGCCAATCAGCAGGGCGCAATTACCGTGGGACTGACCGGCTTCAGCGGCGGGAAACTCTCCGGCTTGGCACAATTGCCGGTTCACGTTCCGGTTAACGATATGCAAAAGGTTGAGGACATTCACATGATGCTCTTTCATGTGGCCATGCAAGTCCTGTGCGCGCGTATGGATGCTCCTGCCAAGGTACAACCTGCCCCTGCATGTTGAAGCAGCACTGCCCGCGCGTCGCGCCTCAACCTGCGGCCGATTCGCCATACCCAAGGAGGCACACCCAGACACCGGAGCTTCCGTGATATGTTGGGAGCGACAAACGGCGGGCCTTGCGCTGGCGTGGAAGGAATAATGAATATTGCCATTCTCGGGCTCACGGCGACGTCCTACGGCAGCCTTACCTACTGGCAGAGCTTCCTCCCCCGCTTGTTGCAATTGGACCGCTCCAACCACTACGAGATTTTTCTTCCCGCCGCCAACGCCGGCCCGCCGGACGCGACGCAGCCGAATCTCAGTTTCCATTTTCACCGCCTGGTACCACGGTCCGGCACCCTGCGCGTACTTTGGGAACAGTTGATTCTCCCCTGGATTCTGCGGGCGCGGCATGTCGATGTCGTTTACACGACGCATAACATGGCAATTCTCCTGTCGCCCGTTCCCAGCATCATCATCCTCCAAAATGTCGAGCCGTTCTTTGCGGGGCAATTCCCCAATGGGCTTCGATTGCGGCCGCGGCTTTGGCTGCTGCGCAAGATGACGGAAATATCCCTCCGCCGGAGCCATAAAATCATTGCCATTTCCGAGTGGGAGAAAGAGTTCCTGATCGAGCGCTTCCACTTGCCACCCGAAAAGATCATTGTCAGCTATCCCGGCGTCACAGAAGGCTTCCGTCCACCCGCACCGGGATCGGCCGCCGCACTGCGCGAGCACTTGGGGCTGGAGCCGCCCTACATTCTTTCGGTGACACGGCTGGCAGGTTACGGTAATTTGCTGAACCTGGCCAAGGCCTACGTTTCCCTGGTGAAGGCAGGCAAGGTCACGATGCCGCTGGTGATTCCGGGCGACGTGTGGGACTCGCAGTACATCGGCAGGGTCAAGAAGATGCTTGCCGAAGCGGGCTGTGCCGATCGGGTAAAGTTCCTTGGTTATGTTTCCCATCGGCACATGCCCTTGTTGTTCGGCCACGCCGCGTGCTTTGTCTTCCCGTCGCTGCTCGAAGCGTGCGGCACCGTGCTGATCGAAGCGCTGGCCTGTGGCACGCCGATTCTCTGTTGCCGGCGCCGTCCCATGAGCGACATCTGCGGCGATGCCGCGGTTCTATTTGATGGTGAAGATCCCGTCAACATTGCCGATAGGATATTTAAGGTGCTCTCGGACCCGCCCCTCCGGGAAACGCTTTCCCGCCGCGGCCTGGAACGCGCCACCCAGTTCTCCTGGCAGCAGGGGGCGGAAAAGGTTTACCGCGTTTTCGAGCAAATCGCCCTCGCACCTTGTCCTGTGAGCCGTGTCGCCGAAACCAACCCTCCGGAAAGGAGAACCTGACCGCAGCCTGCAATCCCAGGCTCGGATGACGAGAAGAACACTTTGCGCCTCTTGATTATAAGCATCCAGTACGCCCCGGAGTTCACGAGTAATGCCATTGTGATCACCGGCCTCGCCGAGCAACTAGCCGCCCGCGGACACGAGGTAATGGTGCTCGCGGGCACGCCCCATTACCAACTACCCAGCGTTCCTTCGGGGTACCGGGGGCGTCCTTTCCGGCGAGAAGTGCGCAACGGCGTGAAGGTGATCCGGTGCTGGGCGTTCCCCAGATCCAATGGGAAAATTGCGAAGTTCCTCAACTATGCCAGTTTTACATTGACCAGCCTCATGGCGGGCTTGCTTACAAAACGCCGCGAGGCAATCATCATCGTCTCACCTCCTTTCTGGCTGGGATTCAATGCCCTTCTTCTGCGCAGGTTGCACCGCTGTGCCGTGATTTACAATGCCCAGGACCTATTTCCGGATGCCTATCTCGCCAGCAGCGAAGTGCGGGCGGGGTGGCTTACTCGTGCCATGAGCAGCCTCATGACTCGCATCTATAAAGGCTGCGACCGAATCACGGTGATTACGAAGTCTTTTGCCGAGGCAATTGAGTCGCAAGGCATTGACCGTGGAAAAGTGGTTACCATCCCGAATTTCGTCGATATCACAACGGTCACGCCACTCCCGCGCGACAACCCCTTTCGCCGGCAGCACGCGCTGGATGACCGGTATGTGGTCATGTATGCGGGCAACATCGGATACACCCACGGCACTGAATTGCTGGTGGATGCAGCAGCAAGCCTGGCGTCAATTCCCGACCTGCTCTTTCTGGTCATCGGGGGAGGATCGAAGCAGGGGGATATGGTGAACCTTGCCCGTGATCGGCACTTGACCAACATGCAATTTCTGCCGACGCAACCTTGCGACATTCTCTCCGCAATGCTTGCCACTGCCGACGTTTTCGTTCTAACCTCCAAGCCGGGAGTGGGCATGACATCGTTTCCTGGCCGCATCTATAATTTCCTGCTTGCTGCGCGCCCGGTGGTGGCAAGCGTTGATAAAAGCTCTGATTTGGCACAGATGTTGCAAGATTGTGCCGCGGGCCTCGTTACCGCGCCGGGAAACCTGGAAGAGTTTTGCCAAGCCCTCACAACCCTTTACCACGACCCCGCGCTGCGCGAACGCCAGGGCCGAAATGGAGCGGAATTTATGGCACGTCACTATTCCCCCCAGGCAGTGGTGGAACAATACGAAACGCTCTTGAAAGGATTGGCCGCTCGCTAGCCGGCAACCCGCACTCCCATGAAGTCTCCGATGCGCAACAAAATCAAGCTTGCCCTGGTGGTGGGAGACCTTACTCTTCTCACCCTGTGCCTGGCAGCCGCCACTTACATTCGCCTCGGTGACTTTTCGCTACTCTTTGAGGAATACGGCACCGCTTATGACCTCTGCCTCGCTATTAATCCTCTTTGTCTCTATCTGACCCGCTCCTACGAAGTGCAGCCCGAAGCGAGTTCTGCGGCGAACCTGCGCCGGCCGCTACTGGGTATGCTCATTGCGACAGCCGTCATTTCTGTGCTCTTCTTCTTTGCCCCCGACATTCGTTTCGCGCGCGGAATCTTTGCCATCGCCAATACCCTCTTCATTTTCCTCCTCTTGATGTGGCGTCTGTGGATCTTCGTCCGCTGGCGCGGCCAAGGCTTGGCCATCCTCCTCATGGGAAATCCCGCGGCAATGGAAATGGCCCGCCAACTGATACGGGAATTTTCCCCTCTATCGCAGACGCAGATCTGGCAGCAGAACGGGAATTCCGGAGGCTCGCCGGGCCAGTTCAATCCCCATCAGGAGCAGTCCCCTGAGGATGAATTCGACCTCCTCATCCTGGCGGGCCATTCGCTCGATCCACCTACTCTCCGCAAGGCTGCCGAACTTCGCCTTAAGGGAGTGTTGGTTTGGAACCTGCCTCGACTCTTCTCCGAGTTCGCCGAACGGCTTCCCGCTCGCTACCTCGATGAACGTTGGGTAGCCACTGCCGAGGGATTCCACTCGCTTAATGAAACGAGCTTTCTGGTCAGCAAACGGCTCGTGGATATCTGCCTCGCGTCTTTGGGATTGGTTCTAGGATCTCCCTTGCTCGCGCTAGCGGCAGTCCTTATCAAACTCGACGACGGAGGAACGATACTTTACTCGCAGCAAAGAGTGGGTAAGGGAGGGAAACCCTTCCGTGTGCATAAGTTACGCACCATGGTGGACGAAGCAGAAGATATCACAGGCCCCGTCTGGGCTTGTCACGCCGACCCGCGCATTACACGTGTGGGGCGCTGGTTGCGCAAACTTCGCATTGATGAAGTTCCCCAAATGTGGAATGTTCTCAAGGGCGAAATGAGCTTTGTGGGCCCGCGCCCGGAACGCCCCGTTTTCGTCGAAGCCCTGCAAAGCAAATTCTCCGTTTACTCGCTACGGCATTTGGTGCGCCCGGGAATCACCGGTTGGGCCCAAGTCCGTTGCCCCTACGCCGCCAATGAAGAGGATAATCTCCTCAAACTGGAGTATGACCTCTATTACCTCCAAAATGCTTCCATGCTTTTCGATGCCAGAATCTTCCTCAAAACCATTTCCACCGTCGCCTCAGCGCGGGGATCGCGGTAGTGCAATCGGGGTCTTGGCAGCAAGAAGTTGCAGCCTCAGGTATTTCCCCCGCGTCTCATTAGATTACCTTTCGGCAAGCAGGAGATTGCCCGCCAATTACCTTCATTCGTCAACCGACTTGGAACAATACTCGTAAACGAGTGCGCGGTCGGGATTTTTGAAAAATGATGTAAAATCTTCATCCTTTCCAAGCGGCAGGGGAAACCTCGCAACATATTGATTCAAAATGAACTTGGCATCAATTGTGGCCACTCGCCAGCGCAGGAGTTTTCTGTCTGATAGTGATATGGGTGCAACTGAATTGCACTTGCTTACGTCTGTATCTCTTATGGGCATCAAGCACCTCAAAATTCTGCCGCAACAAGTTCTGTGTACCAGTGTTGATTCTACCTGTGGAGGCCCGAAGTGAGAATCTTAGTCTTGGGTGGTGATGGCTATCTGGGCTGGCCAACCGCCATGTACCTTTCCGCGCACGATCACGATGTCGCCGTTCTCGATAACTTCTCCAAGCGCGGTTGGGAGCTCGAACTTAATGCGGAGCCCCTCATTCCCGTCAATTCTCTCCGCGATCGGGTTCGCGCTTGGAAAGAGGTCTCAGGACGCCAGATATCATCCTTCGTAGGCGATTTGTGCGAATACGATTTTGTCCGTGACATATTGCGGGAGTTTCAGCCCGACGCCATTGTCCATTTCGGGGAGCAACCCTCGGCCCCATTCTCCATGATCGACCAGCGCCGCTGTGTCTCAACCCAGGTCAATAACATCACCGGCACGCTGAACCTTCTTTGGGCAATGCGAGAATACGCTCCGGCCGCCCACCTGGTGAAGCTTGGCACGATGGGTGAATATGGCACGCCCAACATTGACATTGAAGAGGGCTTCATCGAAATCGAATACAAGGGTCGCAAAGACCTGCTGCCTTATCCCAAGCAGCCCGGATCGTTCTATCATCTCAGCAAGGTGCATGACAGCCACAACATAACCTTTGCCTGCAAGGTCTGGAAGCTGCGGTCAACCGACCTTCACCAGGGAGTGGTTTACGGCGTGGCCACCGACGAAACTGAGTTGGATGAGCGCCTGGCGACCAGCTTCCACTATGACGAAGTCTTCGGCACCGCGTTAAACCGCTTCTGCGTGCAGGCCATCGCCGGCGTGCCGCTCACCGTTTACGGCAAGGGCGGCCAAACGCGAGGCTTCCTGAATATCCGCGACACCCTGCGCTGCGTGGAGCTTTCCATTCTGAACCCACCCCCCGCTGGTGAGTATCGGGCGTTCAATCAGTTCACACAGATGTTTAGCGTTCGTGAACTCGCGGAAACCGTTCAACACCAGGCCCAGAAACTCGGCTTCCGCGTAGCGATCAACCACCTGCCCAATCCCCGCGTGGAGGCAGAAGAGCATTACTACAACCCACGCCACCAAAAGCTCCTCGAACTTGGCTTGCAGCCCCGCATGCTCTCTGACGTTCTGATTGAAAGCATGCTCGTAACCATCCGCGACCATGCCGACCGGATCCGGCAGGAAGTCATTCTGCCCAATGTGCGATGGGATGGTACCTCCGAGGTCGCCGCCAAAGCCTACGTTTCCGTTCTGTGATGGAATTATCAAGGCAGTGCTCAGGCCAGGAACGAGCCTGCCTTTTGGGGCTCATACTATTAAGTTGGAATTCCCACCATCTCAGTCTTTGTCCAAGCTCTTCCGGCTGCCTTTCATGACCGGCGGCGGCCGGTGTCCTCTGGAGATGCGGTAGCTGCTGATGTCGTGTACCATCTTGACCAGTGCCACTACATTCTCATACGGAGTATCGGGCAGCAGGCCGTGGCCCAGGTTGAAGATGTGGCCGGTGCGGTAGCCAGCCTGGTTCAGGACACGCTTGGCACGCATGCGGATAAAGTTAACATCGCCGTAGAGCACAATGGGATCAAGGTTCCCCTGCACGCCCACCCCGTCCCCCAGCCGCCCCCAAGCCTCGTCGAGTTCCACGTGCGAGTCCACCCCGATCACGTCCCCGCCCGCGTCACGCATGGCTTCCAGCAGCATGCTGGTTCCTGTTCCAAAGTGGATCAGGGGTGTCCCGGGCTTGACGCCTTGCAGCATCATCCTTGTGTAGGGCTGGACGTACTCGCGGTAATCCGCGGGCCCAAGGCATCCCACCCAGGTGTCAAAAACCTGCACAGCTTGAACCCCAGCGTCGATCTGGCCGTTGATATACTTTGCCAGGTTGCGCGCCAGATGTTCCATCAGCGCGCGCCACGCCCCCGCATCGCCATACATCAGTGCTTTGGTGTGGCGGTAGGTCCTGGACCCACCGCCTTCAATCAGGTAGGAGGCCAGGGTGAACGGACAGCCGGCAAATCCAATGAGCGGCAGTTTCCGGTTTAGGTCGGAGCGCGTTTGGCGAATGGCATCGTACAGATAGGCCAACGATTGTTCCGGCTGGACCTCTTGCAGGCGATCAATGCCGGCGGTATCGCGCAGCCCGGGAGTTATTACCGGCCCTTCCCCTTTGTCGTATTCCAGGTGCAAGCCCAGAGGCTCAACAATCAGCAACAGGTCGGCAAAGATGATGGCGGCATCCACTCCCAGCTTCTCGGCTGCGGTAACGGTGACTTCTGAAACCAGACTGGGGTTCTTGCACAACTCCAGAAAGGGCACGCGCGCGCGCAAATCCCTATAATCTTTCATGTAGCGGCCCGCCTGGCGCATCAGCCATACCGGAGTGGCGTCCACAGCTTCGAAACGGCAGGCCCGCAGAAAGCGAGAATCCTCCCACGGCTGTCGGGATTCGGGGCTAGGGACTCGCGATGCGGGACTCGGGGTTCGGGGTTCGGGATTCGGGACGCGGGAGGCTGAATTCGTGGTTCGGGTTTCAGGTTCCCGGATCGAGGTTCCGGAATTCGGAATTTGGGACACGGCATTCGGGATGAGGGTTCCGGAATTCGGAATTTGGAATTCTGAATGTTCCAAATCCTGACTCCTGTCTCCTGTCTCCTGACTCCTGCCTTCTACATTCCGCTTTCCGCCTTCTGCCCTCTGCCTTCCGCTTTCCGCCTTCTTCCCAAGGATCTCCTTCGCCCTTTGCGCGGTTTCCTGCACCAAGGATCCCATTTTGGGATGGACGGGCTCAACGTCAATGGAAATTCCGTGACTCGTCAGCATTTCGCTGCAAGTCGGACCCACGGAGGCAACCACAACCTTGTCCAAGGCTTCCAGCACCCGGTCCGCGGCGCCGGCATCAGCGGCCACTTGCAGCAGATGCACAACCTGCGCCGCATTCGTGAACAGCACCACCTTCGCCCGGCCCTCCACCAGCGATTGGATGGCGTCGCGCAGAGGCTGAAGGTCCGGGGGGAGCGTCCATTGATAAACCGGCACGCGCAGCACGTCGATGCCGCGTTCCTTGAGCCCGGCAAGGAAGTCGTGGTTGGTAACGCCGTACTCCTGCACCGCCACACGGCTGCCCCTAAGCGTGAATCCCCTGGGGTTTTCGTCCAACTCTTCCAGAACTTCGCGCCAGGTGTTGGGTTCGGGCACGGCGATGGTGACGGGCACTTTGAGTTCGCGCAGAACTTTGAGGGGCTTGGGTCCGCGCGCCACCACGGTAGTTCCTGCCAGAGCTTGCACAATCTTTTCACGGTCGTGGCGCGTCTCGAGCACCTCGATGAGCCGCCGGGCGCCGCCCCCCGTCATGAAAATGACCGCGTCCAGGCGCCCGGCAAAAAGCTCCTCTCCAAACGCGAATGCGGCCTCGTTTTCCTCCAGAGGGACCTCGCGCAACGCGGGAGCAATGCGCGGCACGCCCCCCAACCGGGAAATCAGCGCGGCCATTTCCGGAGCGCGGCGGCTTTCAAACGCCACCACCTCCAGACCTTCAAGATTTGGGATCGAGGGTTCAGTCATGTCAAATCGCTCTTCTGCCCGGAGGACGATGTCCGCCCTATTTGGCAATCGGGAAGGCGCATTGGTACTTTTGCGTTATCCACAATCATGTTCGCGTCATCAGCGTTATAAGCCTGCCCGCGCGGCATTTCAAAATATGCCTTATGGTCTCCCGCGCGTCAACGCAGAACTGCCGGGCCGTCTTTCACCTCTCCATAAGGTCCGAGCCTGCGTCAAACGTGTTTCTCATTTCCTTTCATACACATCGCGAGAAGAATCCCCTAGGTTGTTTGTTATCATCAACATCGCGAGAAGGCCAAAAGTTGACATTTTTTCTACATGTGTTTTCAACAACATCGCGAGACTCACCGTCATTTTTTAATCCCGCCTTTTTTCGGCTCCCGAGCAGGCAACTTTCATTAACTCATTCATTTTCAATAACTTGATATTTCTATCGCCTGGTGGTGGCGATCGCTAACACCCTTTATTATCATAAATATCGCCAGAGAGTTGGATATCTTCCGTCCCAAGGTCCCGGGGCGATGCGTCCCCATATTCCGCCGATTCCTCAGATTTCTGGCCGCCACCTCGGAGCACCACAGGCTCCCCCATCCCCCGCACTTCCGGCCATTTTCTGTCAAAATCACCCCGGATGCCTCTCGAAAATCGTGAAACGCGCAACTCTTTGGACAAATAGCCGCTCCCAATTTCGGCCATCCTGTCATCATTTCCTTTTTTTCATACACATAGCCAGATTGATCTTCATTTTTGACATCTCCTGGGTGGTTTCTTCAGGGTATGGGACTGGAAGGCAGATTCTTGCGGAGGTCGCGGTGTGCCAGACGTTCATCGCATATCTAGCCTATACCCGTTGGATGACATTGTCAAGCTGGCAGCTTGTCGTCAAGGAACTCCCGTCCTAGTTCAGGAGGGGAGTTAGCAAGAAAGCTCCCCTCCTCAGATGAGGAGGGGTGGCGCGCCGAGCGACGGGGTAGTTGTCTCAGGCTTTACGGGGTGGTCATTTTGCGTGACGACAATGTGATTGTTGCGCAGCGCCGTCCGGAAACTGTCCCAACAAAGCCGGGAGGGCGGCACACGTTCCGTAGGGCCGAGCGGTCGCCGACGCGCCAAAGCCGCTATGGCGACGGCGCGCGCTCGGTCTCGGGGCGCTAGCTACTCTCGTAGGGGCGGTTCGCGAACCGCCCGCTCTGGGGCCGACAGATTGTGGCCCATGGCGACACCTGTCCCGATGATTTGGATCGGGAGCCGTGGGAAAGAGACGCACTCGCAATTGCTATGGGAGCCCCGGCAGGGGCGAAAGAACGTTTTCGTCAGACGGGTAGTCCATGACTTCTGTCGCCCCTGCCGCGGCTCGTTCGTCCTCTTGCGCATTTCTCTCCCATGGCTCCCGATCCAAATCATCGGGACAGGTGTCGCCATGGGTCACATTCTGCCGCCGCTACGCGGCTGTGGTTACCTGCGCTGCATCCAGCGCCGCATACGAAGACCTTGCAAAGATGGCAAGCAGGGCTAAATTCTGCCCGCTTTTTTCATATTGACAGCCAAAATGCATGTTAGAATCGGCCACGCACTTTGGTAATACCGCCGCATCTCATAGCAGCCATCCGGGTAAGACAGGATCTGCACATGTGCGCGGCGGCATTAGGCGGGGACCTACTCTTACACATTATCCCCGCTTCACAAATTGCTATTCCCGGAACG
>CAYTMD010000171.1:0-12253 GCA_964438685.1 uncultured Acidobacteriota bacterium | reverse complement strand
CGCGCGAAAACTTCGCGACAAGAAGATTCTGGTTCGTGACTGGAGTTACGACCCGCACCTGAAGGGTTACCTGCGATTCACGATCGGCTCGCAGACACAAACGCGACGCCTGATGGCGGAACTTCAGCGGCTGAAGGATCTCATTCAGACTCCTGACGGCGTACGAGCCTGGAAAAACATGGTGTCCTACTCTTCCACAGGATGGTTTTCATGAAAGGGCGCACTGCATCAATACATCGCAAGACCGCCGAAACCGATATTCGCGCGCGCCTGAATCTGGATGGCAAGGGCGCATACAAGATTTCAACGGGCATTCGTTTCCTTGACCACATGCTGGAACTCTTTACCCGCCACGGTGGGTTCGACCTGAATCTCGAAGCCAAGGGCGACATGGACGTCGATCAGCATCACACGGTGGAGGACATTGGGATTGTTCTGGGCCAACTTCTGCGCGAGGCGCTGGGTGATAAAAAGGGCATCAATCGTGCCGGCTATTTCCTGATGCCGATGGACGAAACCCTGGCAATCGCTGCCATCGATCTGAGTGGCAGGCCCTATTTAGTGCTGAAGGCTCCGCTCAAAGTGCGGTATGTGGGCGATCTGCAAACGGAACTGCTGGAAGATTTCTTTCATGGCTTCACCACTACGGCCGCGGCCAACGTCCACCTGAAGGTCGCCTATGGACGATCCAGTCATCACGCTATTGAAGCCCTGTTCAAAGCGTTTGCCCGTGCGCTGCGCTTTGCCTGCTCGCGCGACCGCCGCCTGCGATCGCAGCTTCCCAGCACGAAAGGTCTTCTATGATCGCAGTCCTCGACTATGGCGGCGGGAACGTGGGCTCGGTGCTCAAGGCAATTGAGTACCTGGGATTGTCGGCCGAAAGGATCGACCAGCCCGCCGCGCTGAAATCCGCTGACAAGATCATATTCCCCGGGCAAGGGCACTTTGGCTCCATGATGAAAGGACTGGCGGAACGCGGGATGCTGGTTCCCTTGCAAGAAGCATTTGCGGAAAAGAAGCCTTTTCTCGGGATCTGCCTGGGTTTGCAAGCGCTATACGAATCAAGCGAGGAAGCGCCCGGTGTTGCCGGCCTGGGAATCCTGCCCGGCTCCGTAACGCGCTTTCAGGGCGTGTTTAAGGTTCCCCACGTGGGCTGGAGCCAGCTTGTCCTGCGTCCCGATACGAAATTATTCCACGGCGTCCCCGATGGCAGCTTTGTTTACTACTGCCATTCTTACTATGGACCCGTAACCCCCGAAGCGTGCGCCATCACCGAATATGGCCAGTCCTTTGCCGCGGGAATCGAAATGAAGAACCTATGGGCTGTCCAGTTTCACCCGGAAAAGTCGGGCGAGGTTGGCCTGAAGGTATTGAAGAATTTCTTGAGCTTATAAAACGTCCCTTGCCACTTGTCCCTGATCATCTGCGGAGCCCGACAGGCGTCTTTGGCAAAGGACCTAAGACAAGGGACCAAGGACAGTTCTTAATTTATGTTCGCAAAGCGAATTATTCCGTGTCTGGACTGCAAGAATGGCCGCGTGGTGAAAGGCATCCACTTCGTCAACTTGCGCGATGCCGGTGACCCTGGCGATCTGGCGGAAATGTACAACCGCGAAGGCGCCGACGAGTTGGTGATGCTCGATATTTCCGCCACGCGCGAAGGCCGCTCCACGCTGATGGAAACTGTCCGGCGGGTGGCGCGCCGCCTGTTTATACCGCTCACCGTGGGCGGTGGGGTCCGCGTGCTCGAAGACGCGCACCGATTGCTTGCCGCGGGCGCCGATAAAGTCGGCATCAACACGGCGGCAGTGGAAACGCCAGAAGTCGTCAGGACCATAGCGGAGAACTACGGGCGGCAGGCCATCGTGGTAGCTATTGATGCGCGCAGGATTCGAAATCCAGCGTCTGCCTCACAAGCTCCCGAACCGCCGCGGTGGGAGGTTGTAACCCACGCGGGCACCAAACCCACGGGCCTTGATGCACTCGAATGGGCGAAACGCGTGGAAGAGTTGGGCGCGGGCGAAATCCTGCTGACTTCCATGGACGCCGATGGCACGCAAAAGGGTTTCGATTGTGAGTTGACGTCCCTCGTTGCGACCGCCCTGCATATCCCGGTCATCGCTTCGGGAGGCGCCGGGAGCCCTGAGCACATCGCCGAAGTTTTCAAACGTGGCAACGCCGACGCTGCCTTGGCTGCATCAATCTTTCACTACGAGACGCACACCATTGGCAGCCTGAAACAGTACTTACGCTCGCAAGGAGTGCCGGTCAGAATTTGAGGCTTGGAGTTCGGGATTTTTGAATTCTGAATTCTGAATGCTGAATTAAGAGAGACCTGCCACCATCTCCAGCCAGACCGGCAGGTCGGGACACCTCAGAATTCACAATTTCGAATTCAGACTTCAGAATTATTCAATTCCAGCCCCCAACTCTTGGATTCCCATGATCATTCCCTGTATCGACCTGATGGATCGCAAGGTAGTGCAGCTTGTCCAGGGCAAAGAGAAATTCCTTGAACTGCCTGAGCCGCTTGCCGTGCTTGAGAAATTCGCAGCCTACCCGGAAATCCAAGTGATCGATTTGGATGCGGCGATGGGCAAGGCGGAGAGCAACGCCGAGATCGTGCGCGAACTATGCCGCCGTAAACCCTGCCGCGTGGGCGGAGGCATCCGCAACATCGCGCGAGCACAGGCAGTGGTGGGCGACGGTGCTCTTAAAGCGATTGTGGGCAGCAGCGCTTTCACTTCCCAGGGTATTCACCACGAGTTCCTGCGCCAACTCGCTGCCGCCGTGCCACGCGAAAAAATCCTGATTGCGGTGGATTCATTTGGCGACCGGGTAGCCGTTCATGGTTGGAAGGAAACACTTCCCCTCAGTTGTGCCCAGGCGCTGCCTCAGCTTGAACCATATTGTTCCGGCTTTCTCTGCACTTACATCGATGGGGAAGGAAGACTGAAAGGGACGGACATCGAGTGGTTTCGCAGTTTACGCGCCGTTACCCAACTGCCCATTACGGCGGCGGGCGGAATTACCACGGACGAAGAAATTGCCGCCCTTGATGCCCTTGGGATGCACGCCGCGCTGGGAATGTCGATCTACCGCAAGGTCTTCCCTGAGTTCTTTGCGGGGCGGCAACCGGGATCGTAAATGTAACCTCCGCACCTGAAAACCGGTGGATTCGACCCCTTCAGGGTCGAATGAAATCTGTGGCTCGCGTTCCGGGGGGGGCGGGCACAGAAAGCGTGCCCTTGGCCACGGCTATTCAATTTCAACCCTTTCAGGGTTAAGGCTTAGCATCTCCGCACTCACTGTTCGGCAATAGATATGGGGCACGATCAACTCACCAAGGAGGGGAGCTTCAAGTCTGATTAACCGTCGAGCGTCCAGTTCTTGCGGTACTGCCTTTTCAAATAATCATTCGCCTCCGGTGCGTTGGTTACCTCCCTTTTAACCGGATCATACTCCAGCTTCTTGCCCACGCGATGCGCGACCAAGCCCAGCAACATCTGCTCCATCATCACTCCCGCGTAATCAAAATCGCAGTGTGTCTTGCTGCTGGTCCCATGGACAACCCCGTCATACTTGCCCTTGCAGGCTGCAATCCACTCTGCTTGGAAGGCGTCGGGCGTGAGCGGGTGACCGCTCTTCTCAGCTTCCAGAATCGAATCCACATCTGTATTCGGCAACCCCAGGGCTGCCGGCAGGCCATTCTCAAGAAACTGGACGGTGGGAAACCCGTCCGGCCCCGGCTGCGCAGTCGGAAGCGCCGTGAATCCGCGCGGCAGCGGTGGAGGTGCTGATGCCGCACCCGCCACCCGCTTCTCCCTCGCGGGTTTTGGTGATGGCATCCCGGTCTCGTTCACCAGCGGAAGCAGTTGCTGGCGCGAACGCCGCCGGTAGTACGTCAGGTCCCCATCATCATCATTGGGAATAATGGCGCGTGAGGTGAAGTCGCACATGATGCTTCCCTTGGTGCCTTCGAAGATTGCGCCATTGCCCACGTTGCTCACATCGATGTAGCCTTTGGAGGGGGTGGGCTTCAACCCACCCTGGTACCACACCAACTCCACTGGTCCCCTCCATTGGTTCGCCGGATGGGTGAAGTGGGCCTTTAATTTCACCGGACAAATGTCGGGATTGTATTTGTCGCTGACATCCTGGTCGATCTCAATCGCGATCGGCGCACCGGCATCGACGGCGTTCCACACCAGGTCCATGGTGTGCGCGCCCATGTCGCCCATTTGCCCCACACCAAAGTCCCGGTACATGTTCCAGAAGAGGCAGTTCAAGCCGTTGGTGCCACCGAAGTACTGAGGGCTGTACGGATGGTCCGGTGACGGGCCGATCCATTGCCCGTAGTGGAGCACGGATGGCGCCGTACCCTGGCCTTCAGGATATCCTGGCCGCGGCAGTTGCCGGGCGTCCCAACTATGGACCACCTTCAGGTCACCAATGGCTCCATCCAGAATCAATTCGCGCACCCTCGCGAAGTTCGGATAGGCGTGCCGCTGGGTCCCGTGCTGCGTGGCCACCTTGGCCTTGCGCTTAAGATAATTCGCACGCACGCCCCGCACTTCTTCCACGGTGATTCCCAACGGCTTCTCGCAATACACGTGCATATTGCGGTTCAGCGCCCAGTTGGCGATGAAGGCATGGTGATGGTCCGCCGTGCAGATGACAACTGCCTCAATATCCTTCTGCTCCAGGCACCTCCGCCAGTCGTAGTAGGTCTTCGCTCCGGGGAAAAGCCGGAGGGCCTCCTGGGTGCGCAGATCGTTGACGTCGCAGAGAGCCACGACATTTTCGTGGCAGAGTGATTTATAGTGGGCTGTGCCCCGGCCCCATACGCCCATGAGAGCGATGTTCAGTTTGTTGCTGGGAGCGGTCGCGCCACGAAGCATACCGCTCTTGAGGATCGTAAGTCCGGCAGCGCTGGAAGCAATAGATTTGAGGACGTCGCGTCGTTGCATGGAGTGGTCCTTTCTGCTGATTACGGCCTGACCGACAGGTAACATACTCCCAACCGATTTTCATGGCAAGGGCAGGCATGAGGGGGCTGTCGTCTTGGTTTATGCGTAGCGCTGCCATCCTGGCGGCTCAATGCCGGCTGGAAGCTGGCGCTACGTCTAAAATCAGGACAGCACCCAAGAGGATTCGTGGCTGGAATTCAAAATGGAAGTCCGTGTTCACTCTGCGGGCAAACTTCCCCAATCAATCCACATAAATGCGGGGTACGCGTTTGCCGATGGAACAGAGAATCTCATACGGCACGGTGCCCAGCAGTTGGGCAATCTCCAGAGCGTTGATGGAGCATTGGCCCTCTTGCCCCATTAGAATGACCTCGTCACCAATGTTTGTGCCCGCAATGTCGGTGACGTCCAGGAGGGAGAGGTCCATGCTGATGCTACCGACAATGCGAGCGCGCCGCCCGCGCACGATAGCATATCCGCGATTGGAGAGAGCGTGGCTTAAGCCATCGGCATAACCTACGGGCACCGTGGCAATGCGCGAGGTTCGTCGCGTGTAAAACGCCGCGCTGTACCCCAACGGAGTACCGCTGGGGACGTCCTTCATGTAAACAATGCGCGACTTGAAACTGAGGACCGGTTCGAATTCCGGCACTTTGGGAAGTTCCTGGCCCGGTGGCACGATCAGCGGCATGCAGTATCCATAGAGCAGAGCGCCGATGCGCACCAGGTTTTCGGGAAACTTCCGTCCTGACAGTAGTGCGGCGCTGTTGGAAACATGAAGCCACTCCGGCTCGACTTGCAAGCCGCGCAGTTGCGCCAGCGCCTGGGTGAAGCGCTCACCCTGCTCGTCGGTTTGGGAGGCCACCATATCCTCGGCAGAGGCAAGGTGGGTAAAGAGTCCCGTCAATTGCAGCCCTTTAAGCTCCCGGTAGTGGTCCACAAAGGCTGCCACGCGGTCCCGCGGCAGGCCCAACCGCCCCAATCCGGAATCAATTTTCAAGTGAAACTCGATAGGCTTGCCGTAGCGGCGGGCACATTCCGCGTAGGTGTCAAGCCGCATGGTGGAGGAAATCGAGGGCGTCAGGCGATACTCAATCAGGTGGGCCGGATCGCTCATGTAAAGGCCGCCGAGCAAAAGGACCGGCTGCTCGATTCCCGCCCCGCGTAATTCCAATGCCTCCTCGACGGTCGCCACGCCGAACCAATCCACGCCGCATTCGGCAAGGCACTTGGCAACAGGCACAGCACCATGGCCATAGGCATCGGCCTTGATCACGGCCATCACTTTACGCGCACCGGCCAAATCTCGAATGCGATTGAAGTTGCGCCGCAGCTTGGAGAGTGAAATCTCAACCCAGGTCGGGCGAAGGAGCTTGTCAGGTGATAAATTCACAGTATTCATTCTTTCCAGTTGGGTAACCTTTCGGATTGGTTCCTCCCCCCAAAGGGGCGAGGGAAGTAAATCCATAACGACACGAGGGCGGAGCACGTTGGCAAGGGGCCACAGGTGCCGGCCTTAGGCCAAACGCCGGTCGGCCCCGCATCGGGGCACCCCATGGCTTGCCCTGGAGCAAGCCTCGCCCTTACAAGGCGGTGTTGAAATCGTCAGCCGGATTACCCTACCCGAAATTCTCGCCGCCCCCATCATGGGCCTGGTTTTCAAACTTCGCAAAGGGTTTCAAGAAGACCACCTGCACGTCTCCGGTAGGCCCGTTCCTCTGCTTGCCAATGATCAGCCGGGTTTCCGACCCGCCCTGCGCAGACTCTTCCCCAGCTTCCGGCTCTTCCTCTACCGGCTTCTTTTCCCGATAGATAAAAATGACCACGTCCGCATCTTGCTCAATGGACCCCGACTCGCGCAAGTCAGAAAGCTGCGGGCGTTGGCCCGCGGCGCCAGTCCGCTGCTCGGGCGCGCGGCTCAACTGCGAGAGCGCCACGACGGGAACCTTCAATTCCTTGGCGATGCTCTTAAGATTTCGTGAAATGTAAGCGACTTCCTGGGTGCGGTTCTCCGATTTGCTGGGGCCGGAAATCAACTGGAGGTAGTCGACGATCAGCAGGTCGAGTCCCTTTTCAGCTTTCATGCGCCGGGCTTTGGCGCGAATCTGCATGATGCTCAACGCCGGGGTGTCATCAATATAAAATGGCGCTTCCGACAGGCGGCCGAGGGCAGGCGTCATGCGGTTCCAATCCTCGCGGCTGGAGAAGCCGGTGCGCAGCTTGTGGCTATCGATGCGCGCCTCCGAGCAGAGCAAACGGATGACCAGCGACTCCTTGCTCATTTCGAGAGAAAACATTCCCACAACTTTACGGCCTTTGATGGCAGCATGGGCGGCGATATTCAACGCCAGAGCGGTTTTGCCAAGCGAAGGCCGCGCCGCAATCACAATCAGTTCACCGGGCTGTAAGCCCGAGGTCATATTATCAAGGTCTTCGAGGCCCGTCTCAATGCCCGTCACCTGCTGGCCGCGGTCAAACAAAACATCAATCTTCCCGAAGCTCGTCTTAACGATATCGCGGACGGTGGCGAATCCTGACTGCACCCGCTGCTCGGCAATTTCGAACACCTGGCTTTGCGCGAGGTCAATTAGCGCCTCGGGATCGTCCGAGCCCTCCATGCAGCGCGCAATAACGTTGTTCGACGAAGAGATCAAGCGGCGAATCGTCGACTTCTCTTTGACGATCCGGCAATACTCCCCCATCGCCGCCGTTGTACCGATGGGAACTCCGTCCGTGAGCGCCGACAGGTATGCTGCGCCGCCCGCTTTCTCCAGCAGTCCTTCTTTAGCCAATTCCTCGGACAGCGTTACCAAATCGATGGCACGATTCTTCTCCGAGATGGCCGACATCTTTTCAAACGTAATGCGGTGGGCTTCCGAATAGAAATCATCTTTGCCCAGAATTTCGAGGGCAAAATTGAGGGAGCTGTTGTCGAGAAGGATCGAACCCAACAAGGCGCGTTCCGCCTCAAGGTTGTGGGGAATGGATCGGTCGTTGGCGGTAGCAGTCGGCATCAGGGTATTGTCGGTTTTACACGAACTCCCCTCAAGCTGCGTGTAAGGGCAGCCTTTGGAAATCTTGTGCAAAAACTGGAAAACCTGTTAAGAACTCAGGCCTGCCTGTGAATATTTTCTGCGCGGACGGAAGGAGGATATGGCCTGCCGGAAAAAATCCGGGATGTGCGCACGCCGCTTCGCCCGCCGACGAGGGCAGGCGAAGCGGGCGCGACTATTCGGTAGCCTGCTCGGGTTCTGCGGCAGCCTCTGGAGCCTCCGCCACAGGTGCTTCCTTGGGGGGGGCTGACGCACGGGCGTTTGACTTCGCCTGGGCTTCCGCAGCGGCCTCAATTTTGGCTTTGCTCTCGGCGTCCGGCTCCACATGAACCTTGATAGTCGTGGTCACTTCACGGTGGAGTTTGACCGGAACATTGTACTCGCCCAGAACCTTGATGGGAGTGGTGAGGGTGATCTTGCGCTTGTCGATGTGGTAGCCCTGCGCCAGGAGTTTGTCGGCAATGTCCATGGATGTGACAGAACCAAAGAGATTGCCCTTGTCACCCGCCTTGCGAACCACGGTGACGCTGACGTCTTCCAGCAGCGTGGAAAGATCGGCGGCATCAGCCTTTTCCTGGGCTTCCAGCTTGAGGAAGCGGATGCGCTGCTGCTCCACCCACTTGCGGTTTTGCGAAGTGGCCGTGACCGCCAGCTTCTTGGGCAATAGGAAATTGCGGCCGTAACCGTCCGCAACTTTCACCATCTGGCCGCGGTTTCCAAGTTTATCGATATTTTCTAGAAGGATTACTTCCATAGCGAAACTCCTGTAAACGGTATACGGTACACGGTAGACAGTAGACGGGGCCGCGACATACTTCTTGCTTCAGTCGGACTGGCGCACGGAGTGTCTGCTGCCGTATGCCGTCTACCGTTCGCCGTCTACTTGCTAAGGGCTATGCTCCTGCAGCGAAAGGCAGCAGGGCAATGTTCCGGGCGCGCTTGATGGCTTCCGATAAAGCGCGCTGGTGCGTGGAGCAGGTGCCCGTCAGGCGGCGCGGCAGAATTTTGCCGCGTTCGGCGATGAATTCACCGACCAGGCGCACGTCCTTGTAATCGATCATGTCGATCTTCTCGGTGCAAAACTTGCAGACTTTGCGGCGGCGAAAGTATTGCTTCCGGCCACCGCCACCTTCCCGCCGTGGGGGCCGATCGCCCGAGGGCGCGCCTTCTCTGGGAACTGGCATGTTGATAGACTCCTTTATGCTTGCACGTTCTCCGCGGGAGCGGGAGGTGGAGCGGAGGCAGGAGCAGGCTTGCTCCGGCGGCGCTTGGCCTCTTGCTTGGTCCGCAGGGTCTTGAACTTCGCTGCGCGCTGAAGATCATCATCCGTGCAGATGGTAAGGTTTTTGATCACCGCGTCGGTCACCTTGAGACGGCGCTCAAATTCCTTGACCGTGTCTCCGGTGCCCGTCACGTAGAAGAGCACGTAAAAGCCTTCGCGCTGCTTTTCAACGCGGTAGGCAAGCCGGCGGCGGCCCATCTTTTCAACCTTCTCCACCTTGCCGCCCGCAGATGCAACCACACCTTCCATCTGCGTTATGAGCTTCTGAACATCGTCGTCGGACACATCGGGCCGGACGATAAAAATCATTTCGTAATTGCGCATGGCACCTCACGACTCGGGGGGCGGAACCCGCCGATTAAAGCGATTCATCGCCTTTTGTAAACCTTCAGAAATAATCACGCGGATGGCGTCACCAGCCTGGTCAACCATATCCGCGACCAACTTTGTCTCTGCCGGGCGAAACGGCCGGAGGAGATAGGAAACGTAATCCTCCACTGGCCGGTCGGGCTGCACGCCCATTCTCACCCGGATAAAATCATCTGCCTCTATCGCGCCGATGATGGACTTCAGGCCGTTATGCCCACCCGCGCTGCCCCGGGGCTTTACCCGCAACATTCCCAGAGGCAGGTTAATCTCGTCCACCAGCACCAGCAAGTCACGCGGCGCCAATTCGTAATTCTGGAGCAACCGGGCCACTGCCAGGCCGCTCAAATTCATATACGTTTGCGGCTTCGCCAGCACCACATGTTCGCCGGCCAGCTCGGTGGAAGCCGTCAGGGCCTGAGCTTCGCGGCGCGTCAAACTCTTGCCACACGCTTCGCCCAAGCGGTCGATCGCCATGAAGCCCAGGTTGTGGGGCGTCAGGTGGTACTCGTAACCCGGATTCCCCAAACCGACGATCAGCCTCATAAGACCAGTGACAGGTGACTAGTGACGAGTGACAAGCTGCAATTCCCGCCCCATCATTTCCTTGTCGCCGTGCGTTTAGAGCGAGGGCAAGAAGCCTGACGATTTCCACTGGCTCGTCACCTGTCACTCGCCACCCGTCACTGCCTTTATTACTCCTACTTGCCTTTATCTTTCTTCTCGCTCTTTTCCTTCTTCTCGCCTTTTTCTTTCTTTTCCTCGCCGCCTTCGGCCTCAGCGCCTTCCTCCTCCGTCTTGCCCTTGCGAATGACCTCAGGTTCAGCGGGGGTCGCCTCTGCCGTCTCTGCCGGCTTCACCTCTTCTTCCGCTCTCGGAGGCACCACATGGGCCACGATGCGGTTCGAATCAGTGAGAACTTTCACTTTGGGCCCGACGGGCAATTCCGAAACGCGCAGGTTCTGGTTCAAGGCCAGGTCGGAGACATCAACCGTAATGCCGTCCGGGATGTCATCAGGGAGGCACTCAACTTCCAATTCGCGCAGCATAAACTCGAAAACTCCGCCATCGACCTTGACGCCCTTGGGCTCGCCGGTGACATGAATCGCAACCTGCAGTTTCAACTTGGCATCGAGGGCGATTCGCACCAGGTCCACGTGCAGCAACCCACCGCGGATGGGTTCAACTTGCCAGTCGCGGACCATGGCTCGTGCCGGCGCCTTGCCGCGAACTTCCAGCATGAAGATGGCGTTATGTCCGGACTCGGAGTGGAGGATTTCGCGGATCCCGGCGGGATCAACGGAAACCGGGATGACCGGACCGCCGCCGCCATAAACTATGCCTGGGATGCGGCCCGCGGCCCGCGTACGATGCGCGGCGTTCTTGCCAAAATCTTCACGCGGCTCTGCAACAACTGTGAATGTTTTACTCATAACTTTCCACTCCCTGGAAATCCGAAGCTCGAAACTCGAAATTTGAAAATCGAAACAACGTGCGAGTTTCCAATTTCGATTTTCGAGTTTCTCTACTTGCTCAAATGAAGAGCTTACTTACCGACGTCTCATCATGAATCGAACGAATAGCGTCAGCGAGCAAACCCGCCACACTTAGAACCTTAATCTTGCCGCACTGTTTCGCCTCGGGTGACAGTGGGATCGAATTGGTTGCCACCACCTGCTCCAGCGGCGCTCCACAGATCTTATCGATGGCGTTCCCGGCAAAGACCCCGTGCGTGCAGCAGGCATAGACCTTGTCTGCGCCTTTTTCCTTTAAAGCCTGGGCGCCCTTTACCAGGGTACCGCCCGTATCGATCATGTCATCAACCAGCAAACACGTCTTGCCTTTGACTTCGCCGATGACGTTGAACACTTCCACCACATGCGCGTCTTCGCGCCGTTTATCGATAATCGCCAATGGGATTTGCATCCGCTTGGCGAATCCCCGTGCGCGTTCCACGCCCCCGGTATCAGGAGAAACCACCACCAGATTCTTCAGTTTCAGCTTTCGGAAATAAGCCACGGTGACAGGAGTGGCGTAAAGGTGATCCACCGGGATGTCAAAGAATCCCTGGATCTGCCCGGCGTGGAGTTCCAGCGCCAGCACACGGTCAGCACCTGCCGAGGTCAGAAGGTCTGCCACCAGCTTGGAGGAAATGGGGACCCGCGGACGATCCTTACGATCCTGCCGGGCGTAGGCAAAATAAGGCATCACGGCGGTGATGCGCGCGGCGGAAGCCCGGCTTAAGGCGTCGAGCATAACCAGCAATTCCACCAGATTGTCATTCACGGGACGGCAGGTGGGCTGAATGACGAAAACATCGGCTCCTCGCACATTCTCGAGAACTTGAAGCTTTACCTCGCCGTCCGGAAAACGCCCCACGAAAGCCTTACCCAGTGGCACTCCCAATTCCGCGCAGATTTCCTTGGCCAACTTCGGGTGGGCATTCCCAGTGAAGATCTTCAGGTTGTGGCGAGTCGTCTGATTTTTCATTGCATCCTTACACGCGTGCTTAACAGTTTAAGAAAACTATAAAGCCTGGCTGGGAGGCCTGGACTCGAACCAGGGTTCCATGCTCCAAAGGC
>CAYTMD010000170.1:0-12319 GCA_964438685.1 uncultured Acidobacteriota bacterium | reverse complement strand
CCGGCGAGGAGGCTTCCGTCCGGCGCCTCGCCGAGACTCAAAATTACCTCTTGCGGGAGACCCTCCGCTGGCCCGTAGCGCTGAAACTGTTGCCCATCAAACCGGAATAGACCGTTTTCCGTTCCGGCCCACAGAAAACCCGTGCGATCTTGAAACAGGACCTTCACGGCCAGATTGGTCAACCCATCTTCTGCTCCGTAATAGCGGAAACTGTATCGTTGGGCGTTTGCCGGCAAGACGAACGCAAGACATACAAGGACCGTCATGAAACGCAAGATCGACTTGTGGCGCGAAGCAAGAACTTCCGATAGGCCGCTCATTTCTTCCGTAATACCCATTACTGGCCTCTTACCTTACCGATGACATTGATTTGACCGATGGCGATCCCACTTGGCAATTACCTGTCATAGCTTTCGCTATACTTGAGCCCGTGTCAGCTTATTGATGAGCCCAATCCAACTGTCGAACAGAATCCTGCACTATGTTGCTAGGGCAATGTGAGGTCCAAGTTCCAAAGCAGACCTTTGCTTTGCCTAACTCATTTGAACTGAATTGATTACATATGCGGGCCATGGAAAACCCAGACCTCGGTGCAAAACGGCACCTGTCTCGCTTTCGGGAAACTGCCACAAATTGATGCAGGCACGCGAAGGGCGGGGAGTCGGATAATCAAGGGTCGCCGAATGCCCGGCGTTTCGAGGGGGCAAGATGAATAGATGAGGTGGGGGATAAGAGGGCTTCCACGGCACGGCCGGGGCAGGAAAAGACCAAGCACGAGTTATAACGGTGGGACTGTAGCCGACTGCGGTTGGGACTTGGCACGTGTAATGTGGGTTTCCAGGTGGGGAAGTTGGTACCTGATTATTGGTGGGTGAGCATGGCAATCCATACCTCTATCGATGGTGAGAATGGGTCGGGATCTGTTTCCGTGTGGCTGCGACCGCGCTACCAATTCTTCGGTGCTTGAACCTGGAACCGGCCTTGCGGAGCAGCAATTCGGGAACCAGGCAAAATCGTTTAACTGTTAAGACTCACACGGAAGCCCCTGTCGGTTTTGGATGTACTTGGAGGTCCTCACTCCGAACAGGGTTGAGTCCGAAACCGGAAGGCAAGAAATCATCTTTATGCGACCTTTACAGGGGCTGCTATCCCATAAGTCCTTCCACTCAGTAAGTGGCTTGAGTTACGGCCATGCTTGCCGCGCCACTGGCTCCGGCCATCACCGCGGGTGCGATTAGGGAGAACGCGAATTTCAAGGCATTACCAGGAATATATAGAATATCTTCCGCCTGGAGTTGGACGTCGGCTTCCTTGCCTTTGACCATCTTATTCAGTTCTATCGGAACATCGGTGTACCCGGAAGGTCCCTTGCGGAGGAGCCTCGAACCATGCATCCTGGAAGTGTGAGTGGTTCCCCCTGCCATTGCGAGTGCTTGCAGAAGGGTGATCTTGCCGTCATTCTCCATGACAAATCTTCCTCCATGTGCGACATCTCCCAGAACATATACCAACCCGGCGCGCGGAATGACGACCTTGTCGCCGGGATAGAGGCGTACGTTGGACGAGATCGACTGGTGAGCGTCTTTCGTCAAGAGGACGGTAAGGGTGGATGCGTCGGCAGCGCGCTGGATGGTAACTCCAGTGCCAGCCAGGGCTGTTGTTCCGCCGGCGGCAGCGAGAACATCCAACAAGCTCTGACCGCCCGCGACTCCGTACACCCCGGGTTTATTCACCTCGCCGACCACGGACACACCCTGAGTGCTGTACTCGCGTATGAAAACTGCCACTCGGGGGGCAAGAAGGTAGTTCCCGTCCTTCAGTTTGCCCGCGATAAGGGTCTCAGCCGCTTCGGTCGTCAGGCCGGCAAGGTGTACCTTGCCGATGAAACTCAGGGTTCCTTCTCCCAGATCGTTGAGTCGAATAGTCTGGTGTAAATCCGCCTCATCATAGACATTCACCTCAATCAGATCCCCAGGTCCGATCTTCAACATGGCTTCGGGCAACTTTCCCTCATGGGGACCATTTGCGGTGCGAGTCGCACTCATACTGCTGGTAGAAAGAGGGGGGGGCGATGTTTTGCCTTCTTCAGCACGAGCCCCCGCAAGACCCGCAACGGCGATTGTCAGCATGAAGGAAAATCGGCAAATCAGTCTCGGTGAGATAAATCTCATGGGAAAAACTCCTCTTTGTTTTAATTGACATCCGCGCTGTAGTACCCGCGTCCGTCCTTCGGATTATCCTTGTACCCCAGGTACAGGTAGTGATTGACGGACTTCAGATCGAAGGCATTCATGACGACGCCCACGATCCGCTTGCGCGATCGCATGAAGATATCTCGGACGCGAATTAGGGATTGCTTCGTTGTGACGCCCGACCGGACAACAAGTATCACTGCGTCGCAATGGGCAGAAAGGACAACCGCATCCGTAACCGACAATACTGGGGGGGTGTCCAGGATGATGAAGTCATAGTTTGCACGCCACTCTTTGATGCGCTCCGCCATCTGTGGCGAGCCTAGCAATTCGGCTGGATTGGAGGGCCTCGGGCCGGCTGGGAGGACCGAAAGTGTCGGTAGGGAGGGGAATTTCACTGGTACGACAGAAGATGGTCGCCCCCCCACGAGAGAGCTTAATCCTCCCTGGGAATTCATGTTCAGTTTGCTATCCAAGTTTGACCGCCGCATGTCAGCTTCAACCAATAATACCCGTTGATCTTGCTGGGCAAGAGCAGCCGCACAGTTCAAGGCGGTTGTGGTTTTTCCTTCCCCCGGCAAAGCGCTGGTGACCAGGAAGACGTTACACGCGCCCCGTCGACTTGCCTGCATGAGCGAAGTTCGCACGATGCGATATGCTTCAGCAACTTGCGATTGAGGCCTGGACAAAACTACAGCCTCCCTTTTGGACGGGCCAGGGAGAGCGGGACCAACCAGCTTTTGGGGAGGTGGCAGCAGCTTCGGAATTTTATATCGAGGAATTAACCCAAGCGCCGGCACCATGGTGATCTGCTCGGCATCGTCGGGCGTTGTGACCGTATCGTCGCAATTCTCCGCCACAAACACACCGGCAACTCCTACCAACAACCCGCCAAATAGGGCGAGGGCAAGATTCAAGGGTACAACCGGTTTGGCCGGCCGATCAGAGGGCCGCGCGGGATCAACCGTCACAATATTGGTCGACCGCAGCCCCGCCAGCACGCCGGCCTCCTTCAGTTGTTTGAATAATGAATCATAGAGATCGCGTTTCGATTCAGCTTCGTGCTTCATGATGGAGTACTCGACACTTTTGTCATTAAGTACATTCGCATCTGCTTTCGCGCGCTCGAAGGAAGTCCGCAGGGCGGTTTCGTTTTGTTGGGCCGTGAGGAAGTTGTTCTGGGCACGGGTGGCGAGGTTCTGAACCTCAACTTGAATGTTCGCATCGAGCTGGTTCAGCTCATGCTGCATTTGAATGAGCTTGGGGTGCGATGAACCATATTTTGCTGCCGTTTGGGCGTAATCAACCTTGAGCTGGCTTTGCTGAGCGCGTAGAGTCTCGATCAGTGATTGCTTGGTTGGATCTGTCACAGACTTGGTTGCTGCCAAATCGGAAATGAACTCCGGATTGCCGCTCCGGGCCAACTGCCAAACGGCTTGCGCGAGAATCCGGTTTCCTTCCGCGTCAATGACCTGCTTATCGGCTTCTTCCAGCCGTGTCATCACGATGTTGTGCGTCTCATCGGTTCCGAGGATACCTGCTTGTTTCTGGTATTGAACCAGCGCCTCCTGCGAGGCAGTCACCTGGTCTTTGAGGTCTTCGAGTTGCTTCGATAACCGGTCCGAGACCTGCGCCGTGGCCGCAAAACGGGTTCTAAATTGTTGCTCCTGGTAATCACTGACCAGCGAGTTCACCACGTCGGCTGCCACGTTGGCGTCGGGACTTAAGAACGAAATCTTGATGATCCGCGTACCGTCCACCGCATCGACCTTGAGGTTCTTGTGATAAATCTTCAGAACCCTCGCCCGCCGATGGGTGGCTTTCTCGAGTGGCAATTGGGATTCATCGGGGGAAATGGTGGAGCTGGCCCAAAAGGGCTTGAAGCCAGGCCATGAGGGCTTGGGGGAAAACTCAGGGCGGTTCTCCAGCTTCAAATACTGGATCACTTGCAGTGCAAGCGTATCGCTCATCAGGGTGTTGATCTGCGTTTGTTGCGTTAGCTGATAATCCATGGGATTCGCAGCGCTAACCATTGCATGGGGGTCCTCAAGCGTAAGAGAGTCGGAGCTTTCTTTGTTGAATTGGATCGTCGAGGCCGATTCGTATCGCGGCGTGACCAGCAATGTGTAGGCAAGGCCCAAAGCGAAGAAGGAACAGGTGGTGGCCGCAACAATCCACATTCGCTTTCGCAGAATGCCCCATAGTTCGGCAAAGGAAACCGTTACCACCGGCTCGCTGTTGGGGAATACGGGGGCCACTCTGGGCATAATGGCGGCAGGCTGACGATCCTCATTTTGAGGGTTGGTCATCGGCACAATGTCTTCTGGCATTTCAGACTCCTCTGTTTCTTGTTAACGGAATTCCTTTCAGCGCTTGGGCGCTTCGTTAAATGCTCGCATGACCGCGTCAAACGCGGGCTTTGGTTGCAAGTCGGCGTCAAAAAGTAGAGGCCGGACCGGCAGGCCGTCTTTTCGCGGGTCGTTATATGAGAGCCATGTGGAGCGATCGCTCAAACCCCAGGTCAGCACAGTTTTCACTGACTTGAATTGAAGAATGAACGAGAGATAGTTGTAGTATTGCTTGGCCACCAGAGCATCCCGGACGGAGATATCTCCGGGCAGGAAGTGGTCTCGGACATCCAGTTCCGTGACTAGAATGGTGAGTCCCAGGTCTTCAACGGCATGGAGAAATCTCTTGAAATTCGGGCCCGGTACAACGGTCTCCGAGTTAAAATGCGATTGAACTCCCAATCCATGGATCGGGACACCTCTCCTGACAAGCCGAGTCAGCAAGGCGAGTACAGCTCGCCGCTTCTCTTCGGCTGCAGAGCTTTCAGTCTCCAGCCGGTTTTCGTTATAGACCAGCATCGCTTTAGGATCAGCTTGATGGGCGGCATGGAAAGCGAGGTCAATGTATTCGGGCCCGATATAGAGGAGCCATGGTGTGACTTTCAATCCATCAGGTCGTCCATCGTCAATCTGAGTGCCTTCATTTACAACATCCCAGGAATGCATACGTCCAGCATAATGACCGACAACGGTAGAGATGTGGCTGAGCAGGACTCGCTTAGCGTTGTCTAAGTTGACGGTTGGAGCGAACCATTTGGGCCGCGCTGCTTCCCAAGCCAGCGGTACACCGCGAATCAGCATGTTGTGTGATCTCGCGAATTGCTCGATCGAATCGCTTCCACTAAAATCGTAGGTTTCAGGTGTGGGGCGCAAAGCAACCCATGTCAGCGCATGTTCGGGAACAGCAATACCACACTGCTGGGCGAACAACGCGGCAAAGGGCTGGTCCTTTAGTCCAGCGGTCCCGAGCGAACTTCCGTAAAGAATTCCCCTCTTCGCTGCTAACTCCCGGAGGGTCATGGAGGCCTCGGGAATTGCGCCCAATTTGGACGATGTACAAGCGGCGATCGCCGCTGTCCCGGCGAGAAATTGACGACGCGTTAACATGGTGGATGCCCTCAGTGGCTGTTGCTCACTCCTGCGTGGCTTCTCGAGTGCGCGGAACTCCAATACAATCGCGCCATCTGGCCCATCACTGACCAGGGTTCCAGTAGGTAGCGTTGCCACAGTCGCGCCGGTTCGGATAAGAGCCGATAGAGCCATTCGAAACCGAGACTGCCAATCCAACGAGGCGGTGTGGGGATTTCGCCGGCGACGTAATCCATCAGCGCTCCGCAGCAAAACACTGCGTGTGCGGCGAGTTCCTTCTGATTCTCCAAAACCCAAACCTCCTGCCGCGGCATTCCCATTCCCACCATAAGGACGTCAGGGGCATAGGCTTTGATCTTCGCTAGGACCGCTTGGTTTTCGGGTCGGGCTTGCTCCGTATTGAAGTGCCCATGATGAGTAACAATCTGGAGGCCGGAGTATCGTTTTCTCAACATTCTCGCTGCTTTTTCGGCCACCCCAGGTTTTGACCCCAAATAGAAAATGCGCCATTCCCGCTTTGCTGCTTCCTCTGCAAGATGCGGAAGAAAATCCATATAGCCCGTCCGGTGTTCCCGCTTGAGCGGCAATCCCAATAGCCGCCCCAATAAGACAAGCGACATGCCGTCAATGTGGGTGTAGTCAGTCAGGGCGTAAAACTCACGCATCCGCGGCTCGTGAAACCACATGTACAAACTGTGCAGATTGTGATTCCCGATGATGCACCGTGAGCGATCGGTAACCGCTTGAGAAACGCCCTCTACCAGTTTGCGTTTGGACAAAGCATAAATTCGGATTCCGAGCAAATCGAATGATTGAGTTTCCATTTTGGCCTTTGAAGATGGAATTTCAGAAATGTGAATCAAAACCGACCTGAGTTCATTAAATATGTGGGTTTGCTTTGAAGGGATCCCGCTGTGCCTGGCAGACTCTTGCGCTGCCACGGGGCGTAGCTTCGCCAATCTCGCTTAGGCAAGGGCCCTGCTAAGCGAGGTTTCGAAGGTCAACTTAGGTATCTCGCGACCGCTTATCTTAAGGGCACGTCATTCTCCATCCGTGAAGAGTTCTAATGATTTCCGTAACCCACAGATTCAAAACCTATTAGAGTTCAGAGAAGGGGTTGAAACGCTTCGACAGTGCCGCTACAATTGCCCATTAAAGGTGGAACTGTTCCATAACGAGACATATTGCCATGCCCTTCGTTTGGCAGCCAATCGTGCGTGGGGAGATGACCGTAGTAGAATCTTGATCAATGTGCCGGGGAGGGGTGGGGCGTTGGAGACCGAGGAAAGATGTAGTCAAAGCGCCATTCAGCCCATCTTCATCATGTGCCTATCGCAATAGCCTTGGAAGAGCGTCTGGAGCTCGGTTCCGCCCGTAGACCACTCGAAGGAGACTCATGGTGCAAACCGCGTTCTCCTCGCCAGTATGAAATTACGCTATTCGGAAACACTGGCAGGCCGGACCTCAATACCACGCTCCCGGGAAACAGTGATTGCACCTGACCGCGAGAGAGCAGGTTGATTTCCTCGAATTTAGTCATAGGTCCAGGGGAGTAGCGAATGAGTTTACGTTGAAAGCGGCTGGGAACGAATTGATAGAGTGGAACAAGTGTATGGGGGTCAATCGGGAACCACTTATTCGGCGTCGTCACAAAGTATCCCTTTGAAGCCACGCGGCGGATCTCATTGGCAAACTGTTGTTGTTTTGTCCAATCGCCGACGTGTTCGATCACGGCGTTGGAAAACACCCAGTCAAAAGCGCCGTCTCGGAAGGGCAGGCAACATCCGTCGCCAATTACTCTGCGGATGCCGTCGTGGCCTTCACATTTGATCTTTGAGTCGACAACATTGACAACTATCACTCTTTTGAATCTTCGGTAGAGCGGTAGAAACTCTCCCGAGAATCCCTGATTGCCACCTAGGTCAAGCAAGCTGCCCTGTTCTCCTTCTCCCAGCAATTGTAAGAGCAGTTTCAGCTTTTGAGCTCTCAGGTTCGTATAGACTGGTTTAATACATTTGAGGATAGGTTGCCGCAAATCGAAGGCCATTAACTTACACTCCTGTGCGCATGATTGGCTCTAAAGCAATCTGTTGCGGAAAAGAAACAATCGTCCAGGGTCTTTTGCACTTATGCCGCGCAAAGTGGACTTAGACTTTTGTGTGAAGACCCGGCGGGCCATAGGGCATTTCGGTTATTGGCAAATATCTCCGGCCGTTCTCCCATTGAGATGGCTTTGTGCACAATCAACTCATCGATAAGCCTCTGGGAGAAACGAGCTGGGGATGCCACGGCGGCAGCAGCTAGTTTCCGTAACGCTTTGAATCGATTACCGCGGCCCAGTTCAATATTGAAACCGCGCAAGTGGGTTTTGAATTCCAGCTTACGGGGATTGAGCAGGCGCGACAACTGCTCACAGGCTTGTTGGTAAGGCAAAGGGGTCAGGCTCCAAAGGTGCGAGAGAAGTAAATATTGGATATAGAGCGTGTGGAGCGCTTGGTTGGCAAGGTTCGCCGAGGATATGCTTTTTAAGTTCTGCCGAACGCCGAGAGTTACCTCTGGAATGAACCGAATATCGTACTCAAGCGCCATGCGCCACCAAAGGTCGATGTCTTCCACTAAAAGGTCGAACCGATAGCCCCCGACGGCAATGGTGCGTTCAACATTTAGTGTTACCGTAGGATGACAGCAGATCGGTAGATATCCGGAAACGACAAGAGCCCGGAATTGACCCGGATCTCCCCGCGTGGCGCGAAATGTGCCATAGCACTCGCGCGGGTAGTAATCTGCCAGCGAGCAGAACATGCCGGATTCTGGGAATCGGTTGATGTAATCCACTGTCCGCGCCAATCTATGCGGGTAGGCAATGTCATCGGCATCGTGACGCACTAGCCATGGGGTTTGCGATTCTGCAAGCATGCGGTTCAGCGTTGCGGTCAACCCTTGATTCTTTTGATTGATGATGCGCAGCCGCCGGTCCCGGAGAGATTGGAGATAAGGCAGACTGTCGTCGGTTGAACCATCGTTTATGACCAGGACTTCGAAGTCAGCGTAAGTCTGCCCCAGGATGCTCTGGACGCTCTCGGCAAGGTAGGGCATGGCGTTGAATACAGGAATGCCAACGGTTATGAGTGACACGTGATTACACGCCCTCCTGACGCACAAGGCGTCGGACTCTGCGGGGAACAATCCACATTCCTAGGAAGATAACAATATCGCGTGCCGTAGGTGCACCATAGGTGATTAACTTTTTGACTAAAAATGGTAGATCACGCCAAGCGCCCTGGCGCGCGGCTAGGGATGCCAATTGTGTGGCAACGAATCCGGCATAGGCGCGACGGGTGATTTTCCCCCGGACGCTTTCCAGCCACTGGAAGGAAGTCTTCCAGTCGGCAGTAACGCTGATGCTTTTGCGTTGCTCCGCCATGTGCCACACGGCGAGAGGTTTGGGAACAAACTCGAGTCCTGCCCCCGCGTGCTCGGTGGCGCGTAGCACCCAATCCAAATCCTGATGGCGGGGTAGGCCCGCTTGAAATGGCACTTGGTAATACAGCTCCTTAGGGAATAGCAGAGTGATGGTGGATAAGAGCCCTTCACCGTATGACCAGCTCTTGCGGCTGAGCAGGTACTCACTAAGAGGCTGGAAGGGCAAGGTGCGGGGCCAGACCAGCTCGTACCGGGATGTCTGGGCGATGAGCTGCGAACTGACAATGGGGTACAGATATTTGGAATTCTGCGCTACTTTCATCTGCAGCTTGGTTTTCTCGGGAAGCCACTCGTCATCATCGTCCAGGAAGGCAATCCAATCACCCCGAGCCGCCGCGACTCCCAGATTCCGCGCCTCAGCAGCGCCTACTGGTCGTGGCAGAACGATGACTCGAAGACGGGTATCCAAAATATCTTCTAATACCTTCTCCGTCTCGATGTCCGGTCCATCCACAACCACAATGACTTCCAGTTCAGCGTAATCCTGGGCAAGAGCGCTACGGACGGCGCGCTGCACCAATTGGGGACGATTGTAAGTTGGAATGACTGCGCTGACTAACGACTTATTGCTCATGTTTGGCCCTCCAGGCGGGAACCTCCTGTGATTCCAGGTGCTTACCGACACGGCAAAACTCGGCGATCAGGAGTTCGTAGCGCTGAGAAAATCGATTGCATTAGCGAGCGACTGCGGCGGCGCAAAGCTCTTGGGATGCGACAAATCAATGGGTCCTTGGGATTAAATGGATACGCAAGCAGACCGGGAGCCATTCGTCGAATCAACTCGACCTGGTGGGCAGATTCATTGCGGATGGTCTCCGGGATCTGCAAAATGCCAGACATGTATCGCCCGCAACTGGCCAAAGGCACACGCGTACAGGGAGAAAGGTCTAACGCCTGTTCTGTCGAACTTGCCCACGTGCCAAGGCGCTGTTCAATATAGAAGCGATCTCGCCAGTCGATTTCTGGATGTTCGGTGATTTCCGTCCATGCCCGCCATTCCTGCAGAGCGTATCCCAGTGGTCCGGTTGCGCCGATAGCGTTATGGGTATACTCCACGAGGACCTGATTCACCGCTGGAACCTTCCAAGGACTTTCGCGTGAAACCGAAAAGTGGAAACGCGAGGCGCGCGGGCAGCCAATTTCGATGCCGGTGCCCCGAAGGATAATGTCGGTCTCATGGAAGTGATCCCATTGCCCAAGGCAGATGAATTCTTTATCTCGGTCGGCCGATTGCTCAGAAGTATGTGCGGCGAAAATTGCTTCCGTGCTGCGATCGTACTTCCCCGGCTTTAGCAAAACATGTTCAAAACCGGCTAATGCGGCCAACCTGGGCGGGAGCGTCAAGTCTGCATGACTCATATTCCTGTACCACTGCGTGTAGCATCGAACCTTAACCCCAGCACGAAGTGTGGCGGCAAGAAGGAGCCTCGAATCAAAACCCGCAGTGAGAGGCAACCACAGAGATTCTGAAGTTTTCCCCAGCGAAGTGATTGCCGTGACCAGCGTGTCCGCCACTTGCTCCAGCGCCTGTTCATAAGTTAATTGGACAGGCCTGAAGAGGGGTTTGGCAATTATCTTGCCGGTCTTCAGATCCAATTGTTGGCTCGGCAGCAAGCGGCGAATGCCCTTATAACGGGTAAAAGGTGCGACATACCATTCCACGCCAACCCCATGCCCCAGCACGCGGTCGTCGAAGGCTTCCGTTTGTGGTGTCCGGAGAAGGGCGGCGCTGCTTGAGACCTTGGGTTGGCCGGTCCCGTTGCCAGTGTATAAGCAACCCAGCATTCCGGTTGCGTCAGTCTGTAGGGTACCGTTGGCAACAAGAGCCCAACGTCCTGCCCATGAGAATGTGAGGTCTGCGGCGCATGCTGGCGATTTGGCGAGTTCCTCGACCGGGCTTGGCCGCGACGCGTCGGTCTGGACGGCGAGGCCGATCAGGATGTACTCGCTCCCGTCGCGTGAGACCACCGTCTGCACCGGAAGCTTGGGGCAGTGCGACAGAATCCCACCGCCCTGAACTTTCTCAAACTGCCAGTCGGGATACACTTTCAAAGGCTCTGGGCCGATGATGAACTGCCGTTGATGTTGTCGCATGATTGAGCCAAATCCTTTCTTTATCAGGTAGTTGCATCATACGGCGAGAAGCTTCTCGCCTGCCAAGATCAATGCCTGGTTTACACTGAATGGACCGTGCGATACTGTTCGTAGCGTCGCCCAGATGCACCAGCGATAAGCCCCGCACCACTGCTCATGCGCTGTAGAGCCTTAACCGCTTCAGATTTGCCGCGTGCGAGCGAGGCAAGCAAAAGGCAAAATCCCTTCATTCCGCGAACGACACCGCGGAATACATAGACCAACGACTTCACGGGTGATTGGGATTGACAGGTGCGAAAGGCATTGACGTTTGCTCTTCGGTAAGCTCCCTGAAGAACGTATTTCAAGGTCATACGAGAAGCTGGAACCCATTCATCTACGATTGCTTCGTCGGCCCAGGAGATGAGTCCCCCCGATTCATGGAGCCGCACAAAGAAGTCCCAGTCTTCACCGCCGGTTAGTGCGAAACGGTTATCAAAAAGTCCGATGCGGTCAAATACCTCCATGCGGATCAGCACGTTGCCGGTGCGAGCCTCCTGCAGCACGGTGCCGGTTGGGTAACGAGGCCTCTCACAGAACCTCCCCGCGCTGATCCATTGCGGGACCTCAGACGTAAAGTGTGGGATCACCGGTCCGGATACTACCTCCGCCCCATAAGCTTTCTGGCACGCTAACAGATGCTTCAGCCACCCTTGTGATGGCACCTCGTCATCGTCGATGAACACCAGTGCATCGGCAAATCCCGCGGCAACCTCCACGGCCTTATTCCTTACATGAGAAAGGCCTCGCCGTAGCTCGCAGCAATAGCGAAGCGGATACTTCAACTTCGATACAAACTCATCACAGATTGCCTTCGACTGCGGTGAGCCTTCGTTATCCACGACGACGATGGTGATCTGGCAACGGGGCACAGGTTCCTGCGTCACGAGAGCTGCCAGCAAACGGCGAAGACCCTCAGGCCGCTTATAGGTTGGGATGCAAACTGCAATTTGCATCTCCACCTGAGACGCCTCCAATCGTACCGGGCTTTTCGTCGCTGCCGGCGACTCCGAATTCTCCATATTGGGCACCATGATCAGAACCGTCTGTTCAGTGTTCAAGTCGAGCCTGCTT
>CAYTMD010000169.1:0-12322 GCA_964438685.1 uncultured Acidobacteriota bacterium | reverse complement strand
GGAAAGGGCTTGGTCCGTAAGGGGGTGCCCCCAAGCATTGCCAATTGGCTCATGAGATTCTCCTGTCACCCGCGATGCTGACTTATCTTAGATTCCGGAAGCCTCAAGGGATTCCAACCCGAGCTCGCTTGATCCTCAGGCGACTTCGTTACGCGGCAATTCGCGCAAACCTGACATGAGCGGTACAGGCTCGATCATGAATTGCGGCGGCCGGAAAGCGGGGATCTCGAAGTGTTTGTCCAACGCAAGTAACCCCATTCCAAGAAGGCCGGGTTCGCTGGCCACCTTTGCGAAACGTAGGGAGAGGCGTTCGACGGAGTTACTCAGCGCTTGTCGTTTTATCACTTGCATGATCTGGTCGAGCAGTCCGTCTCCCGCCGTTTCCAGACGCTTATCAAGAACAACGATGGCCGGGTTGAAAAGGTTAACGAGGTTTGCTAAACCCATACCCAGGTAATTGCCAAGCTCAGCGACAAGGTTGCCGCAAATCTTGTCTCCGGCATTCGCAGCCTGTAGAACCATCCAGGCCGTTAGGTTTTTTTCGTCGAGTCCTGCAAGGGAAAGCACTTGTGAATTCGCTCCCTCACGAAGTGCTTTGCGAATCCGCGCCACAAGGGCGTTTGCCCCAACGACCGCCTCAAGACATCCGATGCTTCCGCACTTGCAAGCCGGACCGCCCTCCATCGCGTGGGTGTGTCCAAACTCCCCAACAGCGCAATCCTGTCCATACAAGAGACGACCGTCAACGATGACACCGGCGCCAATCCCGACGCCATAGTCTACATAGATCATATTTTCGCACTTGTCTCCGGCCCCGAGCATCCGTTCCGTGACGGTCTTGGCACGAGTCTTGCTCTCCACAACCGTTGGGCTCTTAAACTCCCGTTCGAAGGTCGCCTTTAAGGGAACATCTCTCCAAAATTCGATCGTCGACGAAGTAGCGGTCACACCGCGACGGCTGTCGACCAGCCCTGGATCGGCAATACCTATGCCCAGAATGGACTCCTTGGGAATTGTCCCCTCGCGAATTACCCTCCGAACGCACGTTTGCAATTGCTTCAAAAGTCCTTCCACTCCCCCGGCCATATTGGTGGGCTCTTTGATGATCTTCCGGATGCGAAGCTGGATGTCAAGCACCCCCGCGACAACCGTGTTCTCATCGAACTCCAGCGCCACGGCTGAACCATATTCGCTATTCAGCGTTAGCAGGACTTGCTTGCGGCCAATAGGATTGTTCGAAACGCCCGCTTCAACCACCCGACCCTCTCCCAGCAACTCCCGCACGAGATCGGAGATGGTGTTTTTCCTGAATTTGGTTAATTCATGAATCTGCACGCGGGACACCGGGCCGAAGCGCCGGATAACCGCTTCGATACTGAGCTTGTCATGTTCTTTCTTCTTACCAACATGTTTCATCAGAAGGTCACCTCAAACCGGCTGCACGGACTGGCGATGAATCCCTTGCGGCCTTGGCTTCCCTGCCGCAAAGTCCTCATGACATGTTCCCTGTTTCTACCAAACCCGTCATAGTATCTTGAGTCTTCACCCCGAGCAAATAAGAATGGGAATGCCCTATAGGCTGGCGGGAACACGCGCGGCATCACGCGGAGGCTTTTGTTAGGCATGTCCTGACCACTTTAACGTCATCTTGCGGCGATTACCACCCCGGCATCATAGGCACAATCGGGGAACGTGTCAATATGAAAATAACAAAAAAGATATGAAATAAGAGATTTTTTGCAATTTTAGCGGTATAAAGATTTCTTTTAGATAAAAAGTGCTTGACATTGCATTTTGAATCCGCTACCGTCTGTCGCATCAATAGGCGGTTTGTCTGGAGTGAGGTCGGGCAATGGACTCCTTGCCAGTATCGGAACTACTACCGCAAATGGGAATGATTATCTCGCAAGGAGGCTGTCTGGTTCCCCCCAGCGTTGCTCCTGGGAATCACGGGAAATACCTTGAACCGCGGAAGTCATTCGGAGAATCCAGCGCCACAGCGGGGAGCTGGGCATCGCGAAGCACGCTTGGTAGAGGGCCGCGAGCAGGCCTTGGCGCCCTCGGGCGTCAGCAACGAATGGCGAAGTTCACCTCCCAGCATCATCTCCTTACTCTTTTTCCGCGATTGAACTTTATTCGGGCAGAAGCCATTCTTCACCAGCCGAACCTGAACGTCCGCGGCAAATTACTTTTTCTCATTGTACTTGGGGCCGGCATTCATGCGTCATTAACGGCGATATGAAAGCACCCTGAGATTGCGTCTTTGCAGGTTTCGGGTTTGGGTCAACCAACAGCAGCGCAAAATGGGGAAGAGGTTCCCCACAAGGAGGATGTATGCGGAATCAATCGTCTTTGCGACTCAGGATATTGCCTCTCGGCATCCTGTTGTTCTTCGCGGGATTTATGGGGCTTGGATTCGCCCAGCGCTCCACGACATCATTGAGTGGTACGGTCACAGACTCTTCGGGCGCTCTAATCCCTAACGCCAAAGTTGAGGTTACCTCCTTGGCTGAAGGATTTGCCCGAACGGGTAGCACGAATAATGCAGGAGAATACCTGTTTCCTGACTTAACTCCGGGCGCCTATAACATCTCGGTGGAGGTGCAGGGGTTCAAGAAGGCATTGGTTAGTGGAATCAAACTATATGTCGGCCAACCGGTCACCCAGGACTTTCACCTGGAGGTCGGGACCGTCGCACAGTCGGTGACCGTGCAGGGCACGCCACCCTTGCTAAACCAGACCACAGCAACCGTTGGGACGGTTATGGAGAGCAATCTCATCACCGCCCTTCCTCTCAATGGCCGCAACTTTATGGAACTTCCTCGCCTGTCGCCAGGAGCAAGCTGGGATGTGAACAGAAATACGTTTGACTCCGTCCAGATCAATCCCACGGCACAGAGCTTCAATGTGGACGGGCAACGAGGCGACTATAATCAGATAACTCTTGATGACACGCTAATCACGGAGTGGCAACACGGCAGCAACACTTTCTCCCCCAGCGTGGACGCTGTGCAGGAATTTCAAGTGTCCACCAGCAACTATTCCGCCGCAGAGGGATCAGAGTCGGCGGCACATGTGAACCTAGTCACCAAGTCTGGAACCAATTCCTTGCACGGTGATGCCTATGAGTTCCTTCGCAACAGCGCGCTGGACTCCCGCTACTGGCAGGCGGCGAGCCTCCCGCCTTTCCGCCGGAACCAGTTTGGAGGAACGGCCGGTGGACCTTTGGATATTCCGAAACTCTATAGCGGTAAGGATAAGACGTTCTTCTTCGCCTCTTACGAAGGTTTTCGCCAGTGGAAAGGGATTATAGAGAGCGGTCTGTTCCCCACGGCTGCCCAGCTTGGAGGCAATCTCTCCACGGTTGCCACATCTGCTAACCCGGTGATCGACCCCACAACCGGAGCGGGCTTCTTGGGGAACATAGTTCCGCAGAATCGGATGCCGGCGAATTTGCTGAATTTTCTCCAAAATGGAATTGGCAATGGTCCGTGGCTTCCCCTTCCCAATATAACCACACCAACGGGGGCGTACAACTACCAAACTTCAAGCCCAGACCTGTTCAACAACGATCAGTTCATGGCAAGGATCGACCAGAAAGTTGGCAATAAGACGTTCTTGTACGGACGATATGCATTCAACAATGCTGCCTTGACGAATCCCAATCTGAATCCCAACTGGCAGTACATCCAGACAAACCGTACAAACTCTGTCGCCTTCCACGAATCTACCCAACTAAGGCCCAATCTTTTGTGGGATATCACTTTCGGGTGGTCCAGATTTCACCAAAATGAGTACTACACTACTGCCTATAAGAATAACATCGTCAGTGAACTGGGGATCAAGGGTCTGTCGACGATTGGGGCCGCCTGGGGAGCTCCGAGTTGGGGTGTGACGGGCTACAGCAGTTTTGGGGAAGTCGGTTCTGCGCCCCGCGCATGGAAACCCAACGTTATCGAGTTCCACCCCGGATTCAGTTGGATCCAAGGCAACCACTCCGTGAAATTTGGGATGGATTTCTACCGCGTTATGAACACCTTCCCCGAAGCTCTCGTTCCTGACGGATCTTTTGGCTTCAACGGACAGTTCACCAATTATCCGCTAGCGGACTTCCTTTTGGGCCTTCCCAACTCTGTCGATGTCTCCACCACGCCCTTCGATGGCCAATACCGCTACTCCATGCTGAACGGGTATTTCCAGGATGACTGGAAGGTGACTCCCCATCTCGTTCTTAATCTGGGGCTGCGTTATGAGTGGAAGGGCACACCTTATTCGGCCAATCGCAGCGCGTCGGACCTCTATTTGGGACCGAATAATGCCGCTCCGCAGCTTTATACTTCCAAGAATCTTGGACCGATCACCTTCGATGGGGTGAAACAGGCCCTTCTTCCGGGAGTATCCTCCGTAACAGCCGAGAGCCTGGGATTACCGGACTATTTGATCCGTCGCGACGATAGGAACATTGGGCCTCGGATCGGTTTTGCCTACACCCTGCCGAAGCTCTCAAACACGGTACTCCGCGGGGGCTACGGGTTCTTTTACCAGCGGGACACAGACAACGCTTACGTTGATCTGGGTCTGAACCCGCCTTTTATTTACAGCGCAATCTACTCATTGAATTCGTCGAACATCAATCAATTTAACTGGTTCGATCCCACCAACGGGGCGTCCTTGAATTTACTTGGATATTATTGTTTGAATCCCGAATACAGAACTCCCCGGACCCAGCAATGGAACCTGACCATGGAGCATACACACTGGGGCTCGCTCTTTTCTTTGGCGTATGTCGGCAATGTCTCTGAGCACCTGCCTTCTTTTGAAGAGCCGAACCAAGCCAGGCCGGGCCCAGGATCCTTCGCGTCTCGTGAACGCTGGCCCAACTCACCATTCTTTTTCTGGCAAAGCTGGAACGGAATTTCCAATTACAATGGCCTCCAGGCAAAGTTCCAAAAAACCTTCGCGCGCGGATTCACCTTGCTTTCAGGATTTACTTGGAGCAGGGCATTGGACAACACCGATGGGACGTTTGTGGGCGAAGGCGCGGGGGGGAGCGCCTCAATCCAGGACAGTTACAATTCGTCAATGAATTATGGCTTATCTACCCAAGACGCGCCAAAGCGCTTCTTTGCCGCCTATCTTTACGAGCTGCCGGTTGGTCGCGGGAAACACTTCCTGAATCAGGGGGGTGCTGCAGCTGCTGTGCTGGGAGGTTGGCAGGTCAACGGCATCACCACTGCTCAATCGGGAAACCCCGTCTATGTTCAGCAGGCCTGCAATCGTGCCAACACCAATGGGGGATCAATGAGGCCGGACTTGTTGCACAATCCTAATGACTTGCCAGGAGGGCGGTCACATGCCGCAGAAGAGAACGAATGGTTTGATACTTCGGCGTTTGTGAACGTCTGTCCTGGGGCCAATGGTCCATTCAGTTGGGGGAATGCCGGGCGAAACCTCGTGCGAGGCCCCGGAATCCAGGACTGGGACTTTGGTGTAGCGAAAAACATACCCCTTGGAGCAGAATCACGGCACCTCGAATTCAGGGCCGAATTCTTCAATCTCCTGAACCATCCCATCTTTAGCCAGCCCGGTTCGGTGGCAGGCACGTCATCATTCGGGGTAATCTATGGTACATCAGTAGATCCCCGACAAATTCAGTTTGCCTTGAAGCTGAACTTCTAGGCGATGGTTGGCGAATATAACAAACTCCCCGCATCCTGGCCCGTCGGGAGGTTCGGATTATCCGAACCTCCCGACTGCGCCCGGGTGCCAGACCTCGCGATCTGATACCATAGGGAATCAAGATGACAAAACGATTGCCTGTCATTGCCTTCCTGGCTTGTTTTTTTGGAGTGTCTGCGGCCTTCTGCCAGGACAAGATGATGCCCGGGGAGTTCGGCCCGGATGCCGGACGGGCGATGAAAGCCAATACTGACGTACTAGGGGAGGAGGTCCTGGCCTCCGGGGAGCCGTCGTTCAGCCGCATCGAGAATTACTTCCCCGCCATGAAACGGCCGAGAGCTATAGTCGGCGTGAAAGGCCACCCTGATTTCATCGGGGTCGCCTGGGACGGGACGCTGGAGCTTGGCAAAGGTCCACCGGGAACATTTGGGAGGGTACAGATTTCGTTTCACCTGGGGGATCCGCCGTCGGCTTGCAGCGCTGATGGTGCGGTTACCCGTTCACTGCTCGGAGGCTATTTGCCCGTGGTTCAGACCCGGTGGCAGTTTAATGGCCTGCTGTATGAAGAGACTGTGTTGGGCCATTCCCGGAACCTGAGCCCGGATGAACCGCTCTGGGCTTACGTCAAACTCCGGGTAACCAATCCTCGTGAGCAGGAGTCGAGTGCTCGTATTACAATTTATTCCACACCCGCTCTCGGAGGACCGGTCCCCTCATTTTCAGCACGAATCCCAGCCCACCAGCAGCATGATTTCTATTTCAGTACGAGTAACACCGTGGACCCGCAGCACCTTGTTTTCTCCATCGGCGCAGCGGAGTTCGACCAAGCCCTTAACGAAACAGCGGCCTTCTGGAACAAGCTGCTCAACCAGGACATGGTTATTCGCACCCCTGAAACTCGGGTCAACGATGCGTATCGTGCCTGGTTGATGTACAACTTCCTGAACGTCCCCAAGATCAAGGGACAGTACATGATTTACGATGGAAGGCCGTTTTACGAACAGGTTTACGGTTACAGTGCCGCTCTGTATTGCGACGCCCTTTCTCAATACGGTTACGGGAAGGACTCTGAAAAATACCTCGAGAGTCTGTTCAGCACCCAGCAGCCGGACGGGGAGTACCTCACGATTTATGGCACGCCTGATAATGGAGCGATGCTTTTCGCGCTCGCTCAGCACTATGTATTAAGTCACGATCTCGGCTGGTTCAAAACGGTTGCACCTAAGATGATCAAATCCTGCGAATGGATCAGTCGCAGCCGGGCGATGACGCGGGTGATGCAGGGTGGAAGCAAGCCACTTACTTATGGACTTCTTCCGGCCGGCCCGGCTTATTGCGATTACCAGATTCCGGTCTACTCCTATGTTTCCGATTCGTACAATTGGTTGGGAATGCATGAGGCGGCCCTGGCCTTTCAGGAAGCGGGAATGGTGGCGAATGGCCAAGAATGGCTGCGACAGGCCAATGACTACCGGGATGACATTTTGACTTCTATGCAAGCGGCTCTGGTCGACGTGGGGGGATTCAAAGCGCTCCCCGTCGAGCCCCTCACGCAGAGGCTCCTCAAGCAAGGAGGGGGAGATTATTACGGGTTGATTGCGCCCGGAATCCTGGAGACTGGAATTTTCGGGCAAAATAACGTGCGCGGCTCTTGGATCACGCGCTACATGGATGAGAGAGGCGGTTTACTTCTCGGGCTTGATCGGTATGCGGATGGTGTGGACCATGCTTACACCTATGGCTATGCATTGACTCAGCTTCGCAACGGGAATATTGGCAAGTTTCTGCTTACGTTCTATGCGATGTTGGCATACGGCATGTCACGCGGCACGTACTCGGCGGTAGAGGTTACCCACTTGCCTCTTGGCATCAACGAGCTGACCCTGCCGCATACCTATTCGAATACTCAGCAGCTTCGCATGCTGCGCATGATGCTGGTCAGAGAAGAGGGCGATGATCTCCTGCTGGCTTCCGGCACGCCCCGAGCATGGCTGGAAGCTGGCGACACTATTTCTGTCCAACGAGCCCCGACACCCTATGGCTTGCTGAGTTACAACCTTGCCGCCGATACTGCAGGCAATCAATTCCGGGCCACCATCGAGCCGTTGTCGGCTGGAACCGGCAGCTATCCTGAGCATATTAAGCTTTGGATGCGGACTCCAAGGGTGGGCGAAAAGCCGAAGGATGTCACCCTGAACGGAAAACCCTGGAACTCCTTCCACGACGATGTTATTGATCTGCCCGGCACAATGATGCGGGAGAAGCTGGAGTTCGTTGCGCGGTATTGAATGAGTTCGAAATAAACGATGCGGGGGCACCCCAGGGTGGATATCCGCCCTGGGGCAGACAGCCAGCGAATTCGTCCGGACAAAAACCATGGAGTATTTATGGACTCGATAACGTCGTCTGACCTGGGCGATCCACCATCCTCCGCCGCGAACCCCATCCTTATGGGAGGCGTGGCAGAGGTTGATATTACACCTCCCGTGGGCCTGCCGCTGTGGGGCTATGCTGCCCGTTCAGGTCCATCACGCGGCATTTTGGACCCTCTTTTCGCCCGCGTACTTGTGTTGGAGGTTGGCGATCAGCGGTTGGCGCTGGTCGCGCTCGACCTGGGACGGCCGTTTGGGCCGGCATCATTGGAGTCTTTGCGGGCGGCCGTCAGGAAATCGAGCCAAATCTCAAGTGTTCTCGTGGTTGCCTCACATACTCACGCGGGGCCGATCGTGCAAGACGAATACCCCGGGGGAGACACTCCCCACTGGGAAACTGCGGCGCTCACCAAGATCGCCCAGGCTGTCGACGAAGCGCACTGGCATAGCCTGCCCGTGCGGATCGGGACTGGTTATGGCCTGGTCTCGATAGGACACAACCGGCGCCGCGTTAACCAAGATGGAACGATCTCCTGGCTTGATCGCAACCCGACGCGAATCCCCACGGCCCCGGTCGATCCAGTTGTTTCCGTGCTTCGTGTGGACACGCGAGATGGTTCCCCGCTGGCAATTCTCGTGAACTTCGCTTGTCATCCGGTGACTCTGGGCCCGGATAACTTTGAATTTTCTGCTGATTTCCCGGGAGTTGCGACGAAGACCGTCCGAGAGGCCTTTGCCGGCAAGCCGGTGTGCTTCTTCCTCCAAGGCGCCCCGGCCGATATCAATCCCTTTTACGCGGCAACCCCACGCGAACAAGACGCCGTGAAGATGCGCGACTGGGAGGGAGAAGAACTGGGGCGGGAAGCCGTGCGCGTAGCAACAGCAATTCAATCACGAGAACACGCCCAGGCGAGCCTGCAATTTGCTGAAGACCTGATGCCCTTTCAATTGCGCTGGGACGCCGAGGAATGGCGGCGGTCGACCCTCAGCGCGTACGGTCAGGCTTTCTCGGATTCCTTCCTTCCTCGCATCCGGCAAGAGTGGCGATTGCCCGTTGTCACCTTCCTCATCAACCAGCGAGTTGCCTTCATGGGTATGCCCGGCGAGCCTTTCGTGGAATTCCAGATCAACTGGCGGGATCGCTGTCCGGTCAGGGATGTCTTCTTTTTGGGATATGCCGGCGGGTACTTCGGGTACTTTCCCACGATTCGGGCCGCGACCGAAGGGGGATACGGCGCCACAAGTTCCACGACGTGGATTGAGGTCGGCGCTGGGGAGCGCATGGTGAACCACGCCCTGGCCAGAACATACGAAATGTTGGGGCGGCTTCGGAAGGTCCCCGACGTTACAAACTGGTGAGTAAGTGTTAGACCAAAGCCACCCTGTCACATCTGTTCAGACAGGCGACCTGAGCAGCCGCATAGAGATTACGCTGCCCCGAAGAAGTATTCCTCGAATTAAGGAGCTTGTTCCCCCATGAAACCTCTTGACTGGGGCATCATGGTGACCTACGCCCTGGTGGCGCTGGCCATCGGATTGTATTTCACCCGGCGCTCAAGCCGCGGGATTGAAAGCTACTTTGTTGGCGCCCGGTCGCTGCCGTGGTGGATTATTGGGTTTTCCGCCGTCGCCACCTTCACCTCCGCGGGGTCATCCTCGGCATTTACCATGCTCATCTATTCCGGCGGACTGCTGGGGAACTGGTGGTGGTGGATTCCCTGGATGATCTGGATGCCGCTGGTTGCGGTGATCTGGTCGAAGTTCTGGAGAAGACTGCGAATTGTTTCCACCGCGGAATTCGTCGAAGTACGGTACGGAGGCCGGGCCGCCGGAGTATTCCGCACGATTTCCGCCGTCTATTATAGTTTTGGTTGGGCCGTGGTTCTGATGGCCTACGTCACCGGATGGCTTACGAAATCCGTTGGCCCCATCCTGGGTTGGCGGGACAGCTCTATCATTCTGTTTGCCGCCGCACTCACGTTGGCCTATACGATGCTGGGCGGACTTCTGGGCGCAGCCTATTCAGAGGTCTTCCAGTTTGTTTTCTTCGTGACCGCGAATGTAATTTTTATCCCTGTTCTCATCCACCGCCTTGGTGGTCTTGGGCAGATTTATGCAAATGCCGAACGCCATGCCGGGACGTCGTTCTTTCACGCGACCCCGCCTGGCGGAGAATTCACGGGACTTACAATCTTCGCCTTGGTGTTACAGGGCATGTTCTTTGCCGCGTCACCCACCGGGGGCGAAGGATTCACAGCCCAAAAATTCATGGCCGCCAAGAATGAATTTCACGCGCAAGTGGGCCAACTTTTCAACTCCATCCTCTCCCTCGTCGTGCGCGTAATCCCTTTTATCTTTCTCGGCATCATTGCGGCCAGCGTTTTCCCCAAAGGGTCCGTTGATAGCGCTCTTGCCTGGGCCATGTTGGTCAGGCGGTTCGGTTTTGCCGGGCTCACGGGAGTTCTGGTGGCCGGAGAATTCGCTTCCTATCAGTCTGCCATAAGTACAGAAATGAATTGGGGGGCCTCTTACCTCATTAACGACATCTATAAGCGGCTGATAAAAAGGAATGCCAGCGACCGGCACTACGTGTGGGCAGGCCGCTTGGCTACGTTTCTTCTGTTGGTTTTGGCCCTCCTCATGGGCGCCTATTTGGTGAAAGGCATGATGGCGTGGTTCCTTTTCATCAATAGTGTCATGATCGCCTTCCTCCTGCCTCTTGCTTGGCTGCGATTCTTCTGGTGGCGTTTGAATATTTGGGGTGAGGTCGCGGCGCTGGCGGGGGGGTTGCCGTTCGGCTACGTTATATGGTTCCCCCTCGGTTTTGCCCATAAGCCGTTTTGGCAGGGCTTTCTGCTCCTATTTGGCATGGGATGGTTGGTCATTGTAGCTGTGACCCTACTGACACCTGCGGAATCTACGGCAACGCTGGAAGCGTTTTACCGGCGCTGCAAGCCCCCTGGCCTATGGGGCAGCATTGCCCAATCGGTCCCCCCTGAGGAGCGGGCAAGAATTCGCAAGGAATTCCGCGGGGACGTCTGGGAATGCATATTTGGGATCACGTTCTGCACTGCCAGCGTGGCTGGCACATCATGCCTGTTTGGTCGTCATTGGTTGGCAAGCGGCGTGTGGGTTGTTATGGCCGTTATCGCTTTTTTCTTTTTTATCCGTCGTTGGATCCGGAAAGGCATTTTCCAAGCGCTCGACGACGATGGTGCCGACTTAGGCTTGGAAAAGCTGAGAATTGAATAGTGCTCCTGTGGTTACCATGAATCGCGTGCACATTAGATCAATTGATGTTGGCGCAACATGATGCGATGTGGGCGGACGGAACTGATCCCGGCCAGCCGATCGTGCCTCTATTTGATCTCTAGAATCTTGTTTGATGGGCCGGCGACGAGATCGACGCCTGGCTCAGGATATCCGTTGCGATTGATATCCAGCCAGCAGGCAACCCTGTAACGGCCAGGCGGCACTCCTTCAAAGTGAAACTCACCGTTCGCGTCTACCTGCACGCTTAAATAGGGATTCGTCACCATCAGCCCGGGATCATTCACAGGCATTCCATATGGGTAAAGAGCGGCCAGAATCGGCTCGTTTGGTTTTGGCTGCCCCTCGATCTGCGCTCGGCCAGTAATCGTGTCACCCTCCACCCGCAAACTGTTTTCATCGAGTGTGAGGCCCTTCACCGCGGTGGCAAACAAGTCATTGGGGATGAATAAGTCGATGTGATCCGCTGTTTCCGCGCTGCGCACCTGCACCTGGCGGCCATAGAAGAACGTTCGCCCATCGTGATTCTCGTGGCGCGCCGCTTCCGGGCTGTCAACCTCTCGGACATAGACAAACTTCAGCCCGGGAAGGAGACGCTCAATCTTGTAGTTGCCGTTGGCGTCCACAAGCACGCGCTTTCCCCAGAACTCATCACCGCCGCCGCTGGGAGGCTCGAAGTCGTCGAGCACGCCCACTACCACGTGCTGCTTTCCCGGATAGCTCACGTGGCCCGCGACCTGGCCGAAGCCGGTGGCGGGATCGAACGCCGGCCCGAAACGAAAGGCGGGATTGACCAGCTTGACCGTCTCCTCGACGATCGTCCGGCCGCGCGTTTCATCGAAGCCCGAGCCCTTTCCCGCATAGGTCAAGCCTTCCAGCGCTTCCTCGGGCGAAGTTATATTGCTCGTGTCCAAGACAAAGTTTTGGGGTGTAGCGTAGGGTGACGGCGGCAGTTGCCCTCCTGCAACGGCGGCTTCAGAATGATGTTGCTGAGACATCAC
>CAYTMD010000168.1:10189-12351 GCA_964438685.1 uncultured Acidobacteriota bacterium | reverse complement strand
GCACGGTAAAACTCACCGCCAGCCCGATCGGCGGGACCGGGGGAACTTTCTCCTATAAGGTCCAGGCCGACGACGGGGGGAATGCCGCAGTGCCGAGTACCTTCCAAATTCCCGCTTCTGATAGCATGGTGGGCCCGACGAGTTTGACCACCCATCCCCAAATCGCGGTAGGTCTGAACTTCGCTCCTCCGCCCGACGCTGTTAACGGGCGAACTTACGGATCTCCAGCCCGCACCGATCTCATTTATACAGTTCCCGCAGGTGAGGGCCTGGCGCCGATTACCATGACCGGCACGGGTTTTCCGGCCCCCATCGTGTGTCCCTCGACAAATGGGACACAACAGTTGAATTGCAATAGTGCCAGCGGACTGGTGACGGGTGCTACCAGTGCAGGTACCGTCATCGCCGCCGACACAGCGAACGCCGCAACCCCTGCCGCAACCTTGGCCACTGACCCGAGTTCGCAACGGACATCTGACACGGTTAATGTCCGTGCCGCTTTGTCAGTGACTCCGCCCGCTGGATCCTTGGCTACGGCAGTTGTTGGGCGAAGCTGGGGTCAGGGGAACGTCTGCGCACCCGCTGGCACCTCAGCTTGCGCATCGGCCGTCTATGGAGTGGCCAATGGTCTGGGCGGGTATACCCCCGGTCCCGTTGCCGCCGGGCCGCTGTCCTGCGGATTTACGTCGACAGGCACATTTTCCGGAAATTACACCTGCTCCACTGCCAACGAGGCGTCAGCTCCACCCAATGCCACTGTTGCTCTCACGGTTTCGGACACCGCCAACGCGACAACCCCTGCTGGTAACGCGAGCGACAACAGCGAAACCCTTCCTATCGTAGCGGCGTTGCAGATAACCCCGCCAGCCTTGGTTCCGGTCGCGGTCACGGGACGCTCCTATGGCTCGGCGGCTTCGGGTTGTTCGGGCGGAGCGTGCGCGCCGCTCATTTACGGCATCGCCAGCGGACTCGGTAACTATCCTGCCACGGCCACAATGACGACCGGCGCCGGGACTTTTTCCTGCCCGCTCTCCGGCGCGACTTACCAGTGCTCCAGCACAAGCATTAACGGTGCGGGCGGTACTGCTCCGATCTTGAACCTGAGTGTATCTGAAACTGGTAATGGTTCGACCCCGGGAGGCGCTGCCACCAACAACAGCAAAACGCTAACCATCAACGCGGAGATGACGGTGACCGCGCCAACCGTGCCCACGGCCGTGCATGGCCGCGCTTATGGTACGGGGACGGGCTGCACTGGTCCAGGGGGCAATTGTGCGCCTCTCCAGTACTCTCTGAGCAACGGGCTCGGCAACTATACGGCGACGGGTAGTTCGCTCGCCACGCCGTCAGACACTTTCACTTTGGCGTTTGCCTCGCCGGCCTTTTCCTTCTCAAAGTCAGGGATAACTGGGGCCGGGGGTACCAACCCCACGCTGACCTTCACGGCAGCGGAGACGGGGAATGCCTCAACGCCGGGTAACACTGTGACCGATACCAGCAGGACCCTGGCGACGAACACGGAGCTGAGCGTGACGCCTCCGGCTACGGTGGTGACAGCGGTGCATGGCCGCGCTTATGGTACGGGAACGGGCTGCACGGGCACCGGGGGGAATTGCGCTCCTCTGGCGTACACTCTGAGCAACGGGCTGGGCAACTATTCGCTGACGGGTACTTCGCTTACCACGCCGGCAGACACCTTCGTTTGCGCGCTCGCCTCCCCGACTTTCTCCTGCTCAAAGGCAGCTATTGCTGGGGCGGGGGGCAGCACCCCTACGCTGACCTTCACGGGCGCGGAGACGGGGAATGCCTCTACTCCGGGCAATAGCGTTACCGACACATCCAAGGCGCTTACTACCAACGCGGAGATGAGCTTTACCGCAACACCCACCAGTCCGTTCGCCGCAGCGGTGACCGGACGAACCTACGGTGTGGGAGTTACCTGCGGTGGCGGCAGTTCAGCTTGCGCTCCCCTTACCTATACGGTTCAGACAGGGAGCGGCCTGGGCGGCTATTCATTTGCTTTCTCACCGAGTATCAACTTCGCCTGTACGTCAGGCGGCTCCTCGATTGCTTCCCGCCCGCCCTATAGCGTGCCGCCGGCCGCCGCCGCCGCGAAGATCTGCGCGGTCTCCGGCGTGGCTTGGTCGTACAGTTCCACCGCA
>CAYTMD010000168.1:0-10179 GCA_964438685.1 uncultured Acidobacteriota bacterium | reverse complement strand
ACCAACTGTACTTCCGCTTCTGTCGGAGCCGCGGGCACATACGCCACTGCCCACGCTTCCGTGACCGACACCGCCAACGCCTCGACTCCCAACAACACCATTGCCTCGACGAACGGCTCGCTGACCGTCCGTAGTGCGCTGGCAGTGGCTTCCAATTTTACCAGCCCCTTCCCCGATGCCGTCGTGAATCGCAATTACGGCATTAGCAGCGACTCTTGCTTGGTTTCGGGGAGTCCGGCGAGCTGTTCTCCGCTTACGTACACGGCTTCAGGGGGGATACTAAACGGCTCCAACGGGTACTCCTTCGGCGCCATTACAACTTCGAATACGGTAGTCGCAGGCGATTTCCCCACTGGATTCTCCTGCACTGCCGCCACCCCTGCGACCAGCTACTCTTGCACTGCTAATCCCGTGCCGTCAACGGTTACGCCTGCACCGGCAACCTTCAGTCCATCGATCACGGTTACCGACGTCGCCAATGCGGCAACTCCCAGTGGATCGGCCACAAGCTCAGGTAGTTTGCCGGTGGATACCCAGATTTCGTTGGCGGTTAATCTTGGTTCCACCTGGCCGGTGGGCGTCACCGGGCGCCCCTACGGTGGGGGGGGATATACGTCACCCACTTACACCGCCAGCAATGGCCTCCCCGGATCGTATACATTTTCCAATTACGCGACGCTTACGGGAATTGGCTTCACCTGCACCCCGAGCACTCCGAAGTTGACCTGCGCGGCGAGCCCTCTCACTACGGCTTCCGGTCCTTACAGCCCCAGTGTTACGGCAGCGGACACCGCCAATGCCGCGACGCCCGCAGCGACGACGACGTCTGACCCGAACAGCATTCTGACGAGCACGAGTGCCTTGACGGTAAATCCGGAACTTACCATTCTCAACACTTTCCTCGAGAATGCCACGGTTAATGAGCCTTTTAATGCGATTGCATTTAGTAACGGTGGCGGAATCCCATCCTTGTCCGTCCCTGCGTACACCTGGTCCATAACGGCGGGGGGATTGGCGGGGGTGGCTTTCGTGAATCCTTCACCGCTGCCTGCTGATGATCTGACCCAGGCGCGGGGTTACTACCGCGGAACACCAACCTCGGTCAACACGTCCGCCGCTCCGACAACTTCCACCACCTTCACTGTGACGGATACGAACAACGCCACCACACCCAGTTGCTCTGGCGTCACGCCTACTCAAACTTGTCCAACCATTAACGCCCACAGCAAAGTCTTCCCGGAACTCGGTTTCGTGGCCAACTATGCTTCCAACCTGCCAACAGAGCAGGGCGACACCCTTTTCGGGTTCGATACGAGCCTCTTTACGACGGCTTTTGACGTGGCGCTGGATGGGACGGGTGGAGGGGGATTCCCCGTAATTCCAAGGGTTACTCCCGACGGGAATTGGGTGTACGTCGCCAAGCAGGGGAACCAAAAGGTCTCAGTTTTTGACCCCGTCGCTGGCGCCGCAGCCCGCGCGGATTTCAGCGTTTCGAATACGGGGACTTTTAATCCGTCCGGATTGGATATTGAACCGCAGCAGTACTTCCTAAACACCCCAGGCAATCCCGGGATCTGCACCACGTCCCCCTGTTCCGACATGGCGCCGTATGTTCGATACGATGCTTGGCTCGTTGACCCGACTGTGAACAATCATACTCTGGCCACCGTGGAACCGATCCCTGATGCAGAAAACCCTGGAATGCTGCCCAACACGCTCCTCAGTGCCAACGCATTGACCCTTGTCAATGCCAACAACATTGCCGTGAGCGCCGACGGCACGCAGGCCTTTGTGTCCTTGAGTTACTCGCCCTACGGCACGGCCTGCGGGGCGCCGCCCTGCAATACCCTCGCTATCCTGGGTCTCCCCACTCTGTCAGTCAGTGCGCCCACAACCTATCCTCCCGGCGCACCCACGTCCCTTAGTACAGGGTTGCGTGCGGGCGCTGTGGCGGTTGATACTCGTGGTAATTACGTGTATACGACGACGCGTGACAACACCGGGACCTACTCCTATATCACGATAAGTTCCACCGGAGCGTTGCCAGGTGTAATTGGTTTTATCCCCTCCGCTGCAGGGCCAACCGGGACTGTCAATGTGTGCTCCAACGGCGGAGTTCCCACTGCCTTGAACGTTTCGCCCGATGGCAATCGGCTTTTCATTAGTTGCCTTGACACCACCAATACACCGCAAACTAATAATACTGTCGATGTGTGGAATGTCTCTCAGGCGGATGGGAATCTGCTCTCGGCGCACACTTTCGCCTCGGCGGCCGCAGTCGGTGTTCCCGATCAGACTATCAGCCTGCCGGTTTCGCACGATAACTCATCGGCCTTGTACCCCAACGCCGAGAACGGCTGCGAGACGCCCGTTGACATCAAGACAAAGTTGACCAACGACTTAACTACTTCTGCGTATGGCACGCGTCTGTTTGTAAGCTGCCAGGACTCGGATACGGTGGTGGCGATCAATTACAACACGGGCGCGGGTTCGACCACACTTGACAGTAATGACGGCATTTCGGCCACCGTTTTCTCCACGGATACGACCCCAATTGCCAATACTGCCACCGCCCCATATCTGAATGCGTGCGGCAATACCGGGTCTTGTCCACAACTCCTCGACTTGATGCCGAATCCGGCGCTGCATTTCGTCACAGGTGGCTATGCCCCCGCTACAACCCCTGTGCCGATGATTGGGGAAATAAACTCGACTCCTTACTACCAGTACGTCGTCGTTGCCGGCGGCACGGTGCCGCGGACTTGGAGCAATCCTGACAGCGTCCTGTCCTCGGACCCGAACTGTGCCGGACTAACACTTAACTCGAGTACGGGACAGATCACGGGAACCGCTGCGAATACCAGCGTTACCTGTGGCGGCACGAATGGCTTTATCATTCGAGTCACCGATGCTGCCGGGCAGTTCGTGGAGAGAGCGTTTACGATCCCGATTCACCCTTAGTGTTGAAGCTTGAACTTTCCAGCCGCGTATTGATCTTTCACCCGGGCCCCGCGACATCATCGCGGGGCCCGGTTCTTTTCACACCAATCGTCGAATCCCTCCTGAGCCTATTAACTGCAGTTCAATATAATGGTTGCGAACGACCCCGGTATCTTTGGTGTCTGAGAACTGAGTAAACAGCGGGGCCCTCCGTCCAAATTCGGGCTAAGAATGACAGCCTATGATTCTCTCCCGTAGCCTCTCAACCGCCTCGGTTCCAAGCCTGTTGTAAGAAATCCGCGTTGACTGCCCGCCGCCGGAATCTGCGAGCATTTAATGGTGCGAGAGCCGGCCTGAATTGGCGGCCGAAGTGGATTCGGGCAGTGGGGAAGGAAATTCTGACGCCATCCGCGAATATTTTTCGCCTCTTCCACGTGCTTACCGGCCGGTGGTTCGACGTTATCATACTGACCTTTAAAGGCTTATTTGAACTCAACGGCAAATGGTTTTGTGGCAGTGTGCATGCAATAGAAAGGATGTGGGCGGAAATAAGATAGAAAGGATCTCCGGCATTTATTCTCTTTGGCACGCTGCCGGGAGCTGGCTGCTGATAGAGGCTGGCCCTCCCCGATGAGCGGCTGATTTTGTAAAGCTCTACCACGCGCACCGGCGCTACCCCAGAGTTGCGCCGGATTCCCAATACCCTGCGGCTGCTTGGAACAGCCAGGCAGCCGCAGCCCGCCTCCTTGGTTACTTCTCAATAGTCTCGCCACTAATCATTGGCCTCGTGTCCCGAATTTTCGATTCCCACAATTTGATGCTTGGTCGGAAACCATTATCCGTAGTCATGCCGCCTTTTTGTCTTCGGTCAAATTTGGCGTTTTAGGTGCTATAATTTTGGTTGGTATAGGATGTTTGCGAGATATCCCTCCTCGGGCCTGGGCCGAGATTTGAAATTATAAGGAGTTCTGATAATGGAGAAGGAGCAAGACGTTACACGCCGTGAGTTTCTGAAGACTGCCGCTACAACAGTTGCTGCGGCTTCTTCCCTCGCGAGTTTAGCCGCCCCGGGGATTCTCTCTGCCCAAACTTCGGGCAATCCCGTGAGGTTTGGATTCATTGGATCGGGCACCGAGGGTTGCACTCTGCTCAAGTTTCTGGCTACCCAGCCGGAAGGGCATTGCATGGGCATGTGCGACATCTATCCCCCCAACCTCAAGAAGGGTGTAGATACCATCGGCACCAATCCTGACACCTACGTCGACTACCGCAAGATGTTGGAACGCAAAGACATGGATGCAGTCATGATTGCGACTCCGCTGAACCTTCATGCGGAGATGATTGTGGATTCCCTCAACGCCGGCAAGCACGTGTTTGTTGAGAAAACGATGTACTTCAAGGAAGAAGAAGGCGACCAGATCCGCAAGGCCATGGCTGACCATCCCAAGTTGGTTTTGCAAGTTGGATTGCAACGGCGGTCAAGCTTGCTCTACCAGGTGGCGATGGAGATGGTCCACAAAGGGGCGCTGGGTAAAATTATGTTCGTGCGCGCCCAATGGCATCGCAACAACAATTGGCGCCGACCCGTGCCTGACCCCAAATTGGAGCGGCAGATCAACTGGCGCATGTACAAGGAATATTCCGGCGGACTGCTGGCGGAACTGGCTTCTCACCAGACTGACATTGCCAACTGGGCCTTTGGTTCGGAGCCGCTCTCCGTATACGCGACGGGCGGGATCGACTATTGGAAGGATGGCCGTGAGACCTGCGACAACGTAGAGGCTATTTACGAATATCCTGGCGGCAGAAAAATGACCTGGAGTTCCATCCTCTACAACGCCCACCTGGATTTCAATGAGCAAATTCTGGGCGACCAGGGCTCGCTGATTATCACCCTCGGAAAAGGTATGTACTACCGGGAAACGGTGGCCAAGGTTTCCAGCGGCAAGGGCAAGGAAAACTGGATGGCAGGCGCCACCGTAACCGCTGCGGCGGCCGAGGAAGGCGTTCCCATATTCCCGGAAAGAGGCGCGGCCAGCGAGCTCAGCTTCCTTGATCGGGAGACGCGCTACGCCAAACACTGGCTGGCGGGAATGGGCATCTACAATTACGAAGAGCCTCACGACCCCTATTGGAGCGAGCTGAACCACTTCCTGCTGAGCGTTCGCGACGGCAAACCGAATATTGCCCCGTTCGCCGTTGGGGAGTCCGACGCCAAGGGTGTCATCTACGGAAACCGCTCCATCGAAACCGGGCAGAGAGTTTACTGGCCGGGGGCGGGACCGCAGAAAGAACATTCGAAGGAGAAGGAATTGAAGAAGGGCGTACGGAAGGCCTGAACATTCCGGGCCAGGTTCTGAGAACGACTGAGTTTAAAGGGTAAGGTATAAAGGTTAAAGCGTAGGCGCCTTGATACTTTACCCTTTGCGGTTTCTGCCGCTCAAAGTTTTGGAAAGTCGACTCCTGAAACACAAATTGATTCCAAATTCAAAAATCGCGAAGACAGCCCACGGTTGGATTTTCGCCGTCTGGTTGCTGATTCTGTCCGCGGCAGCATGCCCCGTTGATGCTAGTCCCAGAGCCCGAGTCCAAAATTCCGAACCGGCAGACGCCCCCGTTCGCTACGAGGCCTCGCATCAAGCCATGGGGACCACCTACACGGTTGTCGCCTATGGCCGCGACCAGACGTTTCTGAGCGAAGTGGTCACGGAAGTATTCACCCAAATCGACCAACTCGATGAGCAGATGAGCAACTACGAGCCGGAGAGCGAACTCTCTGGCATCAATCGCAATGCCGCAAAGCAAGATGTGATTGTGTCGCCGCAGCTCTTTGGGCTGATTCAGTATTCGCTGCGAGCCAGCCAGGAATCGGGCGGCGACTTTGACATCACTGTGGGCCCGCTGATGAAGCTTTGGGGGTTCTTCCGCGGCCAGGGTCGCTTGCCCAGCGCTCTGGAACTTGCGCAGGTGCGAAAGAAAATTGGGTATCAGCACGTGCACCTGGATGCCGAACGCCGCACGATTCGTTTTGACGCGCCCGGCATGGAACTCGACCTGGGGGGCATTGCCAAAGGCTACGCGGTGGATCAGGCCGCGGAGTTAATGCGCTCCGATGGCGTCACCGCGGCGCTGATTTCAAGCGGATCCAGCAGCATCTACGCGCTGGGTTCGCCCCCCGGAGAGCGTGGGTGGAAGATCACTGTGCGCGATCCCTTCCACGAGGACAAGCCCGCGGATGTTTTTCGCCTTCAGAATTTCGCGTTGTCCACTTCCGGGAATTACGAGAAATTCTTCAAGATCAATGGCAGGATTTATTGCCACATCATGGATCCCCGCACGGGCTGGCCCGTCCAGAACATGCTCTCCACTGTGGCGGCGGTCCCTACGGGAATCGAGACCGAAGCGCTGACCAAAATATTCTTCGTTGGCGGCGTGCAGAAGTCCCGCCAGTATCTTTCCACCCATCCTAACGCCGTCGGAATCTTCTACCAGCCAGGCGACAAGCCGCAAACCTTTAAGCGCACCGTGCTGCGGTCGAAATCCTACGAGATCCCTGCTGACAGCATTGTCGAGCTTGAGAAGCAAGGAACGGACTGAAGCCCTATTGGCACGCTGATTCACAGAGAAAGGGACTCTTGCCCTCTATATCTCTGCGCCTCCGCGCCTCTGCGGTGAAGAGTATCCTGTTCAGGACGTGGTAAAATCAGGTGTTCGAGGCCGCCACCCCATGGTTTCAATAGCGCGCAAGAACCTCTTCCACGACAAGATTCGGTTTGCGGTCGCCTTGGCCGGTATTTCATTTGCCGTGGTGCTGATTACGGTGCAGCTTGGGGTTTACCTTGCATTCCGCTCCAATGTGAGCGTGCTGATTGACCACACCGAAGCGGACATCTGGATTACCGCGCACGGCCTGGAAAATTTCGACTTCGGCCGGCCCTTCAGCGAAAAGAAAAGGTACGAGGTCGCGGAAGTTCCAGGCGTGGCGTGGGCGGAGAAATACTTTTTGGGGTTTGGTTACTGGAAGACGCCCGGCGGCAGCCAGGAAACTGTGCAGATGGTGGGTTTCGATCCTGAAACCATGGTCGGCGCGCCCTGGAGCATCGTGAAGGGCAATCCCCAGGACGTGAAGTATTTTAACTCGATTTTCTACGATGAAGCTGAGACCAACCGCCTCGGCAACCTGCCCATCGGCAGCGAGACGGAAATCAATAATCATCGCGTGCGCGTTGCCGGCATCGTGAGCGGCGCGCGGTCGTTCATCCAAAGTCCCTACATTTTTACTTCCTTCAAGAATGCGCTGAATCTCTCCTTTATTAACAAGGGCAACACTGTCTATGTTTTGGTAAAGGTCGCGCCGGGATACTCCGTGAAGGATGTTCAACGACGCATCCGCGAGACGGTCAAAGACGTGGACGTCTACACCTCGCCGGATTTCAGCAAGAAGACTCAGGACTATTGGATGATCAATACTGGAACGGGCGTGGCCCTGCTGGCCGTGGCCCTGATGGGAGTTGTGATCGGTACGGTGATTGTTGCCAACACCATCTACACATCCACCACCGAACACCTGAAGGAATTCGGCACGCTGAAGGCCATCGGCGCCTCCAATTGGGACCTTTACGCGATCATCATCGAACAAGCCCTGATCAATTCGGTAATCGGATTTGCCGTAGGGATGGCGTTGAGTTATCTGGTCATTCAAGCGATGAAGAAGGGGCACCTCCCTGTGCTTCTCCCACTACCAGTGCTGGTGGGAATTTTTGTGCTTACGGTGATGATGTGCCTGTGGTCATCCGTGCTGTCGATTTCCAAGGTGACACGAATCGATCCGGCGATGGTGTTTAAAAGTTAGCTTTCAGCAATCAGCTTTCAGCCGTCAGCTACCAACTTCCATTCCTCTCCCCTGGGGAGAGGGTGCCTGAGTGACGAGGGAGGGGGCCCCACGTTTTGTAGGTCGTCGGGGTGAGGGGTCTCTTCTCCAGGTAACGCAGTTAGCCGAGAGCTGAAAGCTGATAGCTGACCGCTGAGCGCAGGTTCTTTATGCCTACTGCCACTCAAACCGTGCTGAGGCTCGACCACGTCAGCAAGACCTATGGCGAGGGTGAGTCGTCCGTTGAAGCTGTCCACGACGTGTCAATGGACCTTGATGCGGGGAAATTCATTTTCCTCATGGGGCCGTCGGGCAGCGGCAAGACTACTCTGCTGATGCTGATGGGATGCCTGTTACGGCCGACCACCGGATCGGTGCACATTTTTGATGAAGAAGTTAGCTCGCTGGCCGAAGCGCGCCTGCCGCGGGTCCGTCGCTCCCGTATTGGATACATCTTTCAAGGATTCAATCTGTTTCCCGCGCTCACGGCATTGGAGAATGTTGAAGCAACTCTGAACCTGAAAGGGTACCGGGGCGAGGAAGGCCGCGCGGAAGCCCGCAACCTGCTAGCGCGTGTCGGACTGGCGAAGAGAATGCACCATCTGCCGGAAGATTTAAGCGGCGGCGAAAAGCAGCGTGTGGCGGTGGCGCGGGCACTGGCCGGAAATCCGCCCATCATTCTGGCCGACGAGCCGACGGGAATGCTCGACTCGAAAACCGGGCGGCTGATTTCCGAAATTCTTCGCGACCTCGCGCACGAGGAAGGACGGCTGGTGTTTATGGTGAGCCACGATTCCAGAATCACCGCGTTGGCGGACCAGATTTATCATATTGAAGATGGAGTGTTGGGAGATTAGTAGGCAGCAAGCAGAAGGCAGAAGGCAGTGCTACGATTAATCGAGCGTGATGAAGCATTCGAAGGATGGAAACTCGATGCGGACCATTTCATTCACGGTTCGTACGCTTAGGGAAGGGAAGATGTACGTCGCCTACGTGCCAGAACTGGATCTATCAAGCTGCGGCGCCACCGAGGAGGAGGCACGGAAGAACATCCGTGATGCCGTCCGGGGGTTCGTGGAAACCAGCAATGAAATGGGGACCTTGGCGGAAATCCTCGCCGAAGCTGGATAGTCATAATTCGCAAGAATCTGTGGTTTCACGGATTTTTGAAACGAGGGGTGCCGCTTGAATAGGGATCATGTTCTTCAGGAAATAAGGCGGATTGCTCAGGCAAACGGTGGATCAGCGCCAGGTGTCCGTAAGTTCGAATCGGAAACTGGGATAAAGGAAGGTCAAGTCGTCGGCGTTTTCTGGCGTGCATGGAGTGACGCCCTTCGTGAAGCAGGGCTTAAACCAAATACGATGCAGGCTGGATATGAGAGGGCATATCTGATCGAGAAGTACGTAGCGCTTGCGCGAGAGCTTGGTCGCCTTCCTACAGTAAACGACATCCGCTTCAAGCACTGCGGCGACCCGCAGTTTCCGAGTGAGAAAACCTGGCGCCGGATCGGCGACAAGGGGAAGCTGGTTGACATTGCACTGACCTACTGCAAAGAGAAACAGTACGACGACGTAATAATGCTGTGTGAGCGTTATGTCCCTCGCTCTCAGAGCCAAGACCTGAGCCCCAACTCTGGCGAGGATGTTGCGGGTTTCGTCTACCTCATCAAGTCGGGCCGCTACTACAAGATTGGAAGAACTAATGCAACAGGACGAAGAGAATACGAGATTGCTCTACAGCTTCCAGAAAAGTCGAGCAAGATACACGAAATAAGGACCGACGACCCGAATGGAATCGAGGCATACTGGCACAGGCGGTTTGAGGCAAGGCGGAAGAACGGCGAGTGGTTTGAACTCACTGCACAGGATGTCGCGGCGTTTAAGCGGAGGAAGTTTATGTAAGATGTGAGCTTGCGAACCATGGACTGCTGCCTACTGCTTTCTGCCTACTGCCTACTTTTATGCCAAAACCTCATCGAAACATTTACATGTTCGCACTGTTGGGGGTAATACTCGCGGTGCCCCTGGCAATGTTCGTGCGCTCAAATTTGCGCAATCCTTCTGGGTTCGCAAATCAGGTGCGGGTGTCTCGCGGAAATATTGATTCACTCATTGCGGCGCGCGGGCGCGTGGAAGGTGCAACCTCGCAGGAGATCAAACTGGCGTCGCGCGTGGTGGGCCGGCTGAAAGACGTAATGGTGAATGACGGCGACCCCATTCACAAAGGGCAGACGCTGGCGGTGCTGGAAAATAATGATTTGTTGGCGCAGGTGGAGCAGGCACGCGCCAACGTGCTGCGCGCGCAGGCAGCGCTCGATAAGCTCCAAAATGGGGCGAGGCCGGAGGAGCGTGCTGCTTCGCAGGCTGCC
>CAYTMD010000167.1:0-12381 GCA_964438685.1 uncultured Acidobacteriota bacterium | reverse complement strand
TTTTCCCGCCTTGCCGATTCGCCTTCTGCTCACAGCAAGAAAGCTTGGCTCGAATGACAAGGTCAACAAGCTCTGCGTCCTGGCTAATGCGGCCCGGTACGACATGCTGGTACTTTCCGACGCCGATATTCGTGTTGGCCCGGACTACCTGCGCGCGGTTGCCGCACCTTTTCGCAATGCCAAGGTGGGCGCCGTCACCAGTATGTTCACGGGCATTCCCCTGCGCTCTCTTTGGCCGGAACTGGAAGCCGTTTACCTCAGCACTGATTTCATGCCGGCTGTCCTGATGGCGCGGCAACTGGAGGGAGTGCGCTTCTCACTGGGCGCCACAGTGGGAATCAGACGCGAGTGCCTGAAGGAAATCGGCGGATTTGAAGCACTTGCCGACGAAGCCGCGGATGATTACGAACTTGGCAGCCGCACCGCCGCACGTGGGCATCAAGTGGTGCTGGTCGACGGTTCGGTCAAAACCTGGTGCTGCCCCCAGAGCCTGCCGGAATTCTTCATTCAACGCCTGCGCTGGGCCATCATGGCTCGCCAATCGCGGCCCTTGGGCTATTTGGGGCTTATCGTAACCCAGGGTTTACCGTGGACGATTCTGGCCGCGCTCGTTGCCCCCACGCGCCTTCTAGCATTGGGTTTTGTGGCTGCCTATTTGGTTCTTCGCATGGCTGTAGTGTGGACCATGGGCATCTGGGTACTGCACGACGATCTGCTGAAACGGCGCTGGTGGCTGGTGCCCTTCTGGGATGCCTTCGCCTTTGTAATCTGGCTAAACAGCCTGGTTTGGAACCGGGTTCGCTGGCGGGGAATAAACTATCGAGTGGCAGGCGGCCGGTTGATCCCCGTGGTTCCTCACCTGACCCCTCAGGTTTTACCGCAGGCGCGCGAAGGCGCAGAGGTTGGAAAATAAAGGGCGCTGTTATTTACATGGATGGACAGGATTTACAAGATAAAGGGCAAAACCAAAAAGCTGAATAGTCTGTATACGTCTGTCGGAAGGCCTCTATTCCCATCAAGGGCTGATGTTGGTGTTTCAGGTCCTTATCTTGTCCATCCTGTCGATCCATGTTCTGTCCGCTTTTACCAGAATAAAGGTACCGCCCTTATTTTCCGGCGTTGCCGGGTACCAGAGGGAGACCGTCCCGGTCCTTCTCTGCCGGAAGCTTGATTCCCGCCCGAGGTCCACTTAACCGGATGACCGCGGCAGCGGCAGTGTAGCGCACCACGTCTTTCTCATCCGCTGTGTGTGGCTCAATATCGTTGAGATAGGCCCGGTCACCGCGTCGCGCCAGGGCATCCAGCGCCGCCGCGCGGACCATCCAGCTTTTATCGGTACAGGACAGCAGCAATGCCCTGCCGCTGCGCGGGTCAGGATCGTCGGCCAAAACCTCCGCGGCTGCCGCCCGCACCGGCGATACATCATCCTTGCGGACCATTTTGAAGACTTCCCAACCGATGCTGGTGAAGGGACTGAATCCAATCCCTTCTTCAAATCCAAATTGGGCAAGTTTTTTGCGGTCTTTGAACATCTCTTCCTGCCCGGCAATCAATCCTTTTTCTCCCTTGCGTTCACCGAGCAGGATTTCGTAATAAACCTCATAGCCCCGTTTGTCGTGGAGTGCCCACAGGGAATGGGCGGCCGCCAGAACCACGGGGAGCTCCTTATCGTTTAGCGCGAGTTGCAGCTTGGGAATCGATGCGGTTGAATGCAATCGACCCAAGGTGGTCGCTGCTGCCTCGCGAACCTCCACGGCGTGGTCCTCCAGGGCCGCTTCCGCCATGGCGACAGCCTTGGAGTCACCCGCCAGCAACCCCAGAGCGTGGACAGCATCATGGCGCTTGGCATAACTCTTTTCCTTCAACCCCACATCCAGAACATCCCAGGCCTTCTGCACCGGAGTCTGCTCCGTAGCGAAAAGCGGACTGGCAATAACGATGATGAACAGTAAAGGTAGACAGCATCGCAGCGAATGCGGCATAGGTGGAGTCACCTTTCGAAATAGAGTAGCGAGGAGGATTCTCGCTTGATTCGCGCGCGAAATCCAGTGCTCGATGGTCGGCGGGGGGGTGGGCACGAGGGACATGGCCCCGCGCGGTGGAGAGGTTGTCGGCACCGGGGAATTAAATCATTGACAATCGATTATAAGCCATTGGTAGCGCTTAATATTGCTTGTGGTTGTTAATGTTCGGCTTTCCACAGACCTGCTTAATGTCCGATTCTAGCGCCAAATTTTCGCTCCGCCACGACCCGCGAAAATGGGGTAGCAGGGGTGTAGGCGTAGCGCTGCTCGCTTGATTTTCGTCCGCCGTTTCAAGGCATGGCTTTTCAAAACCCCGAGCGACCAGTGATAAGATGCACGCCGGCAGGATTTCCCGCGGAGGCCCCATCCCATGGGCATCAAGAGGTGTTGTGTGCTTGTAGCTTTGATGTTGGCGCTGGCCTATTGGACAGGTGCGTGCGAACAACATCACTCCGAGGTGACGCCTGAGACTGCAAAGCCGCCCGCAGCAAATGCGCCCGCGCCAGGGACGGTTAGGACGAACCCGCAAGACGGCCTCAAATACGTGTGGATTCCTCCCGGGACTTTTGCCATGGGCTGCACCCCCGACGAAACGGAATGCAGTGATGACGAGAAACCGTCGCACCCAGTGACCATCACGAAAGGTTTCTGGTTGGGGCAGACGGAAGTGACGGTGGCGGCGTACAAGAGGTTTGCTGGAAGCAAGGGAGCGCGGATGCCGGACCCACCGGTTTTCAACGAGGGCTGGAGGAAGCCGGACATGCCCATCGTGAACGTAAACTGGGATGACGCGACGGCGTTCTGCGGCTGGGCGGGAGGCCGGCTGCCCACGGAGGCGGAGTGGGAATACGCCGCGCGCGCCGGGAGCACCGAGCAGCGCTACGGCCCCATCGATGCGGTTGCCTGGTATATCGACAATAGCGTCCAAAAAACGCATGATGTGGCCCAGAAGCGCGCCAACGCCTGGAATCTCTATGACACGCTCGGGAACGCTTTTGAATGGGTGCAGGACTGGTACGGAGATTCCTATTACGCCGCCAGCCCCGGGCGGGATCCGCGAGGCTCGCAGAGCGGCCAATACCGTGTTATTCGTGGCGGCTCTTGGTATTACGGTTCCGGGTTCGCGATCGCATCCTACCGCACCGGTTGGGATCCGGCCAGCCGGGACTCCAATCTGGGCATTCGCTGTGCGCGGGAAGTGGATATTCCCGCTGGGGCCGCAGAGGAACATCCCAGTCCTCAGGGATCGATAAAAGGGAATGAGCCTTCGTCCGCAGCAACCAGAGAATCAGCGGTGAAGGCGAGGGTCAATCCCAAGGATGGTCTAAAGTACGTGTGGATTCCACCGGGCAGCTTTCAGATGGGCTGTTCGCCGGGGGACAACGACTGTCGCGCGGAGGAGAAGCCCGCTCATCAAGTAACCATCACGAAGGGATTTTGGCTGGGGCAGACGGAAGTGACGGTGGCGGCCTACAAGAGGTTTGCTGGAAGCAATAGAGCGCGGATGCCGAACCCACCGGTTTTCAACGCGGACTGGAAAAACCCGGACATGCCCATGGTCGAGGTAACGTGGGATGATGCGACGGCGTTCTGCAGCTGGGCAGGTGGCCGGCTGCCCACGGAGGCGGAGTGGGAATACGCCGCGCGCGCCGGGAGCACCGGGCAGCGCTACGGCCCCCTCGACGAGATTGCCTGGTACTTAAACAACAGCGGCGAAGTGACGCAGGAAGTGGCCCAACTGGGGGCCAATCGGTTCGGGCTGTTCGACATTTTGGGGAACGTTGAGGAATGGGTGAATGACTGGTCCGACGAGAATTACTACCAGGTCAGCCCGCATCAGGATCCCCCAGGGGCGGCAAGCGGGAAATTCCGCGTTCTGCGTGGCGCGTCCTGTCTCCACGATCCCAAGTACGTCCGTGCATCGTACCGCGACGGCGGAACCCCTGCCTACAAGAACGACTTTGTCGGTTTCCGTTGTAGGGGGAAATTATTCAAACCTTGATCCATTACCGGAAGGAATTTGGCGGTCCCGTTGGGCTGGCGCAGCAGGCCGTACGGTTCGGAACCCTGGGTGTCGAAGGCGGTGGCGCAGTTTGGATTGGAAAATTCGATCCGCAACCCTCGGCGCCCCGAAAAGAGTACATGGAACGTGTGCAAAAATGCGCTTTGAGGATGGCGGGGCCGGCTGGCGCAGGGCGAGCGTAGCCCTGCGTTTCAAAAAATGATCAAGGCAGCGGGGGCTCGAAATGACATCCGTCGATGAGCCCATAGAAGGTATGCGCGCACGCGGTGAGGATCGCGAGTCGCATGGCTGCGCTCGCCATCGCCAGCCAGCCATGAGAAAGCAAGAGTATTTCGCGCGGAGGCGCAGAGCCGCAGAGGCGAAAAGAAAACAAGGCAGTTATCTATTCTGAATCTCTGCGTCTCAGCGTCTCTGCGCGAGCTTTGCAATTCTTTCACACCTTCCAGCTACCCTTTCTTTTCGAACGCCAAACAGGTTCGTTGATTATCCGCCCCCCTGCATGTATCCTGAAGGCATGCCTGAGGACTCACAATTAGATAGACGCCCGTCTGAGCGTAAGTCGATCCAAATGTCTGTAATTCTTGTAATCGAGAATGACGAGGCTGGACACGCTACTACCGTTGACCTTTCCCCTACTGGCTTGCGACTGCAATCCAACGCCACCCTGGCTCCAGGCCAACCCGTGGGCCTCCTTCTTTCTACCGACCCCCCCAGCTTCATTAAAGCGCGCGTGGTTTGGGTAGGCACGGCTGACTCGGCCCAAGTTGGTCAGGCCGGATTCGAATTCTTGAAACCCCCACCAGAGCCAGAGCGCTGATTATCGACGAAGTCACCCACTGTCTTTAAATGAGATTCTCCACGGCGGAAGTGCGTCCTTACACGAAGCGGATCGAGACGGGTACCCGAAGGCGTGTATACTCAGAGAGGTTGGAAGGTCAAGATGGACATTCCAGCTCGAATCGGGAGGGTTGCCATGCGCAAGCGCCTTGGACATTACTGGTGGGCGTTCCTGGTTTTGGCGGTTTTGTTTCTGCCTGGCTGCGAACAGAAGAGCATCAACCACATATTGGTCGACCCGCATCGTTATGCAAACCAGGAAGTGGGGGTGGCCGGCAAGGTGGTCAGGAGTTATTCGGTCCTGGGCCATGGGGCATACGAAGTTGATGACGGGACAGGCACGCTTTGGGTGGTCTCGAACAACGGTGTTCCACGAGAGGGAGCGCGCGTCGGAGTAAAGGGAACAATCCGCGACGCCTTCAAATTGGGAGAATTGGGACCCATCTTGAAATTGCCTGAAGCTCTCAGCTCCGGCGTGGTTATGGTGGAATCTGCGCGCAAGGTGAAGGACTAGATCGCGTTGACTGGGAAGAATACCCGGAAGGTTGCTGGCAGGGTAGCAGGTCGTGAGGCGCTTCTACCAGGCAGGATGGACTTACGGGGGGATTCCGTACGATTGAGGGCCATGAGGCGTAAGCAGTCAGAAGGTTATGGAGTGCTTGTCATCAATGCCGGCTTCGTCAAGTGCGGTCGCGCCGCCGAGCCTCTTGCAGTCCGCGCTTGCTACGAGAGGGAGCCGGGACGCGAGATATCGCGACCCACGGTTTCAGAGGGTGAAAGGCGCACACTTCGACTTCGATTATTCCAAACTTGATCCTTCGGAGCAGCACACTGCCCGGTCATGTGATGAGACTCGTCATCTGGGGGCGAGGCAGAGCCACTGCATGACCTTGGCGAGCGCGGTGTAAATCGTAACCAAGCCTGCTCCACAAAGGGCGGCGTGCAAGGCCAACCGAACAAATAGATTTGGTGAGTCCTTCTCATCCATTTGCTCAAAGTGTCCCAAGTCTCCATTCCATGCAATAGCACGGGAGTACCAGATCAGTCCTTGTCATCCTCCGACGATAATTGGATTGAAATCCCGATTAGCATGTGAGGCCGGGTGTGAGGTAGACTTTTCCTGTCGCGCCGGTTTCTTCCTATGCCTACTGCTTCCGATCAAGACATCACTTCGCTCATCGGCAAGATCCCATATCGGATGGCTTTCGCCGGCGGATGGATTGACCAGCCATTTGTTTCGACGCACAACCCCACTCCCCCGGGATCCATGGTGGTGGTGGGAATTGAGCCCACGTTTCGCTGTATGGATCGCAGCGGCATGGCCACCAGCACGCGCGAGGTCGCACGCAAACTTTGGAACGGCGAACTGCCCCAGCGCGACCCGCGGGAATTGGTGCGCATCCTTTATGACGCGGAGAACCAAGGCAAAGCAGCGCCCTCCGGATCACAGGATATGGCAGGGCTGATTATTCCGGGAATCAGCCGGCTGGATTATGACTTCACCTGTGAGGGCGGCTTCTTCCCCGCGCATATCGAGACAAACAGCGATCCCGCTGTGGCACACTGGATAGAAAGAGTTGTTCACCTGCTGCCCATCGCGCCGCGGCCCGACCATTACAGTCCGCTCGACGAGAAGAACTTGGATAAGGAATGGATCCGGCGGCTGGGCCAATCGGGCAAGGACTGTTACGCGGCAATTCTGGCAAAGGACGCGCGGGCGCTCGGCGCCTCCATGAATGAATGCATGCGCTGCTGGGAGGTGATTCTCCCTGGCACCGTCAGGCATCCCGCCATCAGCATCGACCTGATGGGTATCTTGAATCATTATCAGTCCAGATATGCAGGAGCCATGTATTCGGGCTGCGGCGGGGGGTACTTGTACGTCGTGTCGGAAGAGCCCGTGCCCGGTTCGCTGCATGTGCAGGTCAGGACCGCCGCGCCCGGTGGCACAGAATGAAATCCGTTGCGATCACGGGAAGCTTTGACAATCTGCGCTCCAAACATGTCCGCTTTCTTGAAGAAGCTGCAAAGTGGGGGAACGTCCACATAGGCTTGTGGTCGGATGAAACCATCCAGGCACGGGAGGGAGGACTGCCCAGGTTTCCGGAACGCGAACGCCGCTATCTGCTCCAATCACTCCGCTTCGTTGACCATGTAACCGTGGTCAGCGGAAACATCAAGCCCGATGCCCTGCCTGATTTTGGCGGCGTTACACCTGACGTTTGGATTGTGGATGAAGAAGGCGATACTCCCGGCAAGCGGGCCCACGCGGAGGTGCGGAGGATTCCGTACCAAGTCATTCGAAACCAGGATTTACGCGGATTTCCTGTGCCCGCGTTCGTCCCACCGTCCCTTGATTCAGCGCGAAGGCGAGTCATCGTCACCGGCTGCTTCGACTGGTTTCATTCCGGGCACGTCAGGTTTTTCGAAGAGGCTTCCGCTCTGGGGGATTTGTACGTGGTGGTGGGGCACGACGCGAATATCCGGCTGCTGAAGGGTGAGGGCCACCCGCTATTATCTCAGGATGAACGCGTCTACATGGTGCATGCGGTTCGCTATGTACACCAAGCCATGATTTCCACGGGGCACGGCTGGATGGATGCGGAACCGGAGATCGCCCTGCTTAGGCCTAACTTTTACGTGGTTAATGAGGACGGCGACAAACCCGAGAAGAGAGACTTTTGCGCCCGTCATGGCATCGAATACGTGGTGCTGAAACGAATTCCCAAAGAGGGCCTGCCGAAGCGCGAAAGCACATTGCTCCGTGGATTTTGATGCGGGGTGTTTGCAGCCCTGTAACGGCACTGTGCTAATCAGCACCGCCCCGGTTCAGCACGGCTGTTCAGCAAACCGATTCAGCCCCGCAGCACCACTCGCGGAATGACTTGATTGACGAGAGGGATTTCATACCGTACGATGATGCATCCCTCGGAGGCAATGCTTACCCTTGCGAATACGGATTATTACGACTGCTGTTCTGTTCGCGCTCCTCACGCCTGCCCTCAACGCCCAGGATGCCGGGACCTCGACGATCCTGGGAGCGATGAAGGCGGAACTGGCTCGCTCGCAGCGGGCATTCAAGACGGAGCGCGTCCAGCCCTATTTTCTCAGCTACGAAATTACTGACGACCAGGTTGCCAGCATCACCGGCACATTTGGAAAACTCCAAATGAGCGAGCAGAGCCGCAGCCGCCAACTGGATATCGACCTGCGCGTGGGGACCCCGCACCTGGATAACACCCACGGCACGCGGGAAGAAGCCGCGGAAGGCTCCCCGCCCATCTTTGTTCCCATTGAGGCGGACGCCGACGCGCTGCGCAGCATTCTTTGGTATTACACCGACCTCAAATATAAACAGGCCGCCGAGCAACTTGCCTCCATCACCACCGAGGTTCAGGTCAAGGTGGCGCAAGACGACAAGTCTGACGACTTCTCGCCTGAGCCTGCGGCGAAGCATTTTGACAAGCTCCGGACGATAAACTTTGACCAAAAAGCCTGGGAAGAAAAGGTGCGGAAGTATACCGCGCCCTTTGCGCGCTACGGCGACATCTACTCCGCCACCGCTACTTTCCTGGCGGATATTGAAACCCGCTGGTACGTGAACAGCGACGGGTCAGAGGTCATGGTCTCCCGGCCGTTTTACCACCTCTACGTATCGGCTCAAACCAAGGCCGACGATGGCATGGATCTGCCGCGGTACGAATCCTTCTTTGCCGAAGATCCCGGGGGATTGCCTTCTGACCAGGCAGTGCTGAAGATCGTCGACCAGATGATCAAAGACCTGCAAGCCCTGCGAGTGGCGCCGATCGTCGATCCTTACACGGGTCCGGCGATACTCTCCGGCCGGGCGAGTGGAGTCTTCTTCCACGAAGTGTTCGGCCACCGCCTGGAAGGCCATCGGCAAAAAAGTGAAAGCGAAGGCCAGACATTTAGGAAAATGGTGGGAGAGAAACTCCTGCCGGATAACTTCTCTGTGGTTTCCGATCCCACGCTGAAGCAATTGGGGCATGAGGAATTGGCCGGCTTCTACGACTTTGACAACGAGGGCGTGAAAGGCCAGCGGGTGATGGTGGTGGACCACGGCGTCTTCAAGAACTTTTTGATGTCACGCTCGCCCATCGAAGGGTTTTCCCACTCGAACGGCCATGGACGCAGGCAGCAGGGGAACGCTCCTGTGGCTCGCCAATCGAATTTGATTGTGGTCGTCGACCACCCCGTTTCGCACGACGAACTGAAGCGGCAGTTGATTGCGGAAATGAAGAAACAAGACAAACCTTTCGGCCTCTTCTTCGACGATATTCAGGGTGGATTCACCGTGACAGGAAGGTTCGCCGCCAATGCCTTCAACGTGCTGCCGATTATGGTCTATCGCGTCTATCCCAATGGGCGCGAAGAATTGGTGCGGGGAGTCAACCTGATTGGCACGCCGCTGACGGCCTTTAGCAAAATCGTTGCCGGCGACGCCCAGATCGCCACGTTCAATGGAGTGTGTGGAGCGGAATCAGGCGCCGTGCCGGTCTCGGCTTCTTCTCCCGATCTGCTGATATCGCAAATCGAAGTGCAGAAAAAGGAGAAGTCCACGGCGCGGGCGCCCATTCTTCCGGCGCCGATTCAATAGGTTCGCGTTGGACCTTAAACTGTTCACATAAGGGCCTGAGGAAGTAATTCGTTAGAGTGATCCCAAGTGACCCCCTCACCCGTCTCCGTCGGCTGACGGACTGATGAATACGCCGGTTGCGGGCCACCCTCACCCCCAAGGGGGCGAGGGCAGCAAATTTAAATCACCTCTCCCCTCGCCCCCTCGGGGGTGAGGGGGTCGAGGGGGAACAATAGAGTTTAGGGTTTGATCCGTACAAAGGTGACGTGAGGAGCAACAGGATGCGGAAAATGGTTTCCCGGGGACTTGGAATCTTTCTTCTGGCGGCAATCGTGTGGCCGGCCCAGGCCCCCGCAGCAGACGACGTGGTAATGAAGGCGATGCGCGACGAGTTGAATCGCTCCATGAAGCAATTGCAACTCGAGCAACTCGAAAAGCCTTACTTCATTTCCTATCACGTCCAGGACCGCAATTCTCTTGAAGCCTCGGCCACCTTTGGTGCGCTGCTTACCGGCAGCCTGTCGCGCGCCCGCTTTCTGATGGTGCAGGTGCGGGTGGGCGACTATCAGCGCGACAACAGCAATTTCCTGACGGATCCTCCCCGTGGCAACGGGCTGACGGAAACTGTTTTGCTCCCACTCGACGACGATTACCAGGAACTGCGGCGTCAAATCTGGCTGGCCACTGATATTGCGTACAAATCGGCTATAGAGATGCTTTCCCGGAAGCGCGCTGCACTCGAAAACCGCAAAGCCCGCGAGAACCTTCCCGACTTCAGCAAAGAGCCACCGGCAACAGCGCTGGCGCCTTTTTCCCCCATCAAAATGGACCTCGCCAAGTCGGAAGCTCTGGTGAAAAGCCTTTCCGCGCTTTTCCGTCAATCACCGGAAATCTATACCTCTTCCACCAGCCTTGCCGTCAACGACACGCGTTCCTGGTATCTGAACAGCGAAGGGAGCGCGGTGACCCAGGAAACCTCAGGGGCAACACTAACTGCCCAGGCACGGACCCAGGCGGTGGATGGAACCGAATTGCCTGACTGGGTCATGGCTTCGGCGCGGTCAATGGAAGCGCTGCCCACGGAGTCCGAACTGGCGGCACAGATTCGCACCATGGCGGACCGCCTGACGCGGCTTCGGCAAGCTCCGGTGGTGGATCGCTACAACGGTCCGGTGCTTTTCGATGGCGCCGCCGGAGCAGAAGTTTTTAGCCAGGTATTTGCTCCCAAGCTGCTCGCGCTGCGCGTGCCGGCGTCCGACAATCCTCAAATCGAAGAGTACGCCGCCCAGAGTGTGGGTAAACTTCAGGACCGGCTGGGGGCGCGTGTGCTCCCCAACTTCCTGAGCATCGTTAACGATCCTACGCAAGCCTCGTACCAGGGAACGCCGCTGGTGGGCAGCTACGCAGTGGACGATGAAGGTGTGCAATCGCGCCCCACAACGCTGGTGGAGAAAGGGTATCTCAAGACGCTGCTCAATGCGCGTGATCCCGTGTCCGGCATTGCCCAAAGCACGGGAAGCTTTCGCAGTTTTGGCGCTCAGCCCGGCAATTTAATGGTCATGCCCACGGAGGGAGTAAGCGAGCAGGAATTGAAAGACGATTTGCTCAACATGGTGAAGGAGCGGAACAAAGAATTTGGAGTTATCGTGCGCGGAGTTGGCCGCGCGGTCTATAAGGTCTTCCCTGACGGCCACGAAGAGTTGATGCGCCTGGGACGGTTTGACGGCATGGACGATGGCGCGTTCAAGGACCTTGCCGCAGCCTCACGCAATTTGACGGTTTATAGCATTCCCTATGCGGCTTACGGTGGGCGCATTTTTCCTGGACAGACCGGGGCGCCTTTGGTTTCCTTCGTCGCCCCTTCGCTCCTCTTCGAGGACATTACACTAAAACCCGAAACGGGTGATCTGCCCAGATTGCCGCTTTCCAAGCATCCGTTTTTTGAAAAATAAGCTTCACCGCGGATTCACCACGGAGAGCACGGAGAATAGCCCGGACTAGAAATTGCAAAGCCAGAACCAGCCGTTCATCATGCCTTTCCGCGCCAGCAGATGAGCTTTTCTCTGTGCTCTCTGTGCTCTGTGTGGTGGATCTCTTTCGCTCGCGTTCCTAAATCACATGTGTATTGCAGGGAGGGTCTTGCCATGAGAACAATTCTTAAAGTGGCCGCGTGCGTCATCTTCAGCGCCGGGTTTGTTTTTGGGCAGCAACCCCCAGTTCACGATCAACTCCTCGACCAGATGACCGGGAACTGGGTCCTTCAAGGAACGATTATGGGCCAGGAGAACACGCACGATATCACCGCGGAGTGGGTGCTCGGTCATCAGTTTGTGCGCATCCATGAAGTTTCGCGCGAAAAGAATGCCCAGGGCCAGCCCGATTACGAGGCGATGGCTTTTGTCGGTTGGGACCAACCCACCGGAGACTACGTTTGCGCCTGGCTCGACACGTATGGAGGCATGAACCCTGCCACCTTCGGCCGCGGCAAGCGCGACGGCAACGAGATTCATTTCCTTTTCAAGGATAAAGACAGCGTCTTCCGCACGCGTTTCATCTATCACAAGGAAACCGGCACCTGGGAGTGGCGCATGGATTCGGAAGAAAAGGGAACAACGAAGCCCTTCTTACGCGCGAAGCTGACGAAAAGATGAGTGCCCCCGGGAACGCGATGTCTTTTATCGTGGCGCCCGGAACTTGTCGCGAAATAGTCAGGAGGGCGGCAGGTTTTAACTCCCGTTGGTTCCGCGGCTGCATAACAGAACGAAAAGCTGGTTGGCTGAAGAGCTTGCGGAAAAATCATGGTTTTTGCACGCCCTTAAAGGGTATAAGTCAATAGCCGGGGCCCCCCCCAGCGATTCCGTAAGGTATGCCTCGGCTGGGGGCAGTGGGCCGATGGGGGA
>CAYTMD010000166.1:0-12397 GCA_964438685.1 uncultured Acidobacteriota bacterium | reverse complement strand
GAAATGTATCGTTAGTTTGGCGTCGTATTCATGATCGTTCACGAGCAGAACCGTGATCGCCACGCGGCGAGGTTGCTAATTTGGACAGCAGTGACGATCTTTCGCCCGCTGCGCGGGCTTGGAAATCCTGCATGAAGGGCGCCTCAGGCGGCTCGCGAACCGGCCCAGCGACATGGCTGTCCAAATTGCGGAGTTTTATGATCGTGCATGGGGCGCGAAGTTTCGGAGTGCGGGAGCTTGGTCCCACTTTGTCTATCGCTGATTCGTCAGGGGTTGGTCGTTTGCCGCGACTCGTCGCGGCAAGTGACAGGTGACGAGTGACTAGTGACGAGCAGAGGCGTTATCGAGAGGGGTGAGGTTCTCACGGATGAGCGAGGCGAGTTTCAATGTGTCTCCCTGGAAGGATTCAATGGAGGCTTGGAGCATGTCTCGAGGCTTTACGTTTTCCCAAGCAAGGTAATAGCCGGCCGCGTGGGCCAAGTGGCTCACAAACTCGCGCTGCGCCCTGCCGTTGCCTTCGCGGAAGGGATGCAGCGCTTTAAGTTCTGCGAAATAATGCGCCGCGCGATCGCTGGACTTGGCGCGGTCGAGTCCAGCCAGGTGCTTTTCCTCCGCCAGTTGCTTGAAGATCGGCGCAGCGGCGGAGCCAATGTGGGCATGATGGGCAAACAGTCCTCCGCCCTTGCTGATGTCGACAGTCCGCAACTGCCCGGCCCATTCGTACACGTCGCTGAACAGATAGCGGTGGATGGCTTGCAGGTGGGCGAGGTCAAACCGGCCTTTTAGCGGCGTCTGGGAAAGTTCATAAGAACGAGTGGCAACCAAGGCCGCCTCGGCCTTTTCAAGCGTGGCCGCGTCCGTAATACCGAGGCGATTCTTCAAGACACCGGATGCCGGGTCAAGGTCAGGGTCATGGCTGGAGTATCGGGACATGGCTGAAACGCCGGTAGACGTTGTGGATAACCTCATCGGTGTCGATCTCGCCGCGTGCGGCGCGGCGCAGGTCGTCCACGGTGGACTCCGGCACTTGTAAGCCCTCGAGTTCCTGCTGTGCCATCGCGTGAGCAACGGCCCGCATATTGTGCTGAATCTCTTGCTCGGTAAGTGCGGCCATCGGCCCTCCAGGATCGTCCAATTATTAACACAGTTTCCGCATAGGCGCTAGTACAGCAAAGGCTGGCTGACGCAGAGCGCACACGAGTCTTTTGTTTCGATCAACGCAAATATCTGCCAATCCGCGGCTTTTACCGTGCCCTCAAGTAAAATTAGGAATTTTTGAAATTCAAGATTCAAAATTCAAGAGTGATAAGCCGCGTCGCCCACCCGAATTAACCTTGCAAATCCGCCATGCGGTGGCATATTTGGGTGTACAATCCGCCCGGCTTGCAATGTTTTGACTTGCCGCCCATTACGTTTTCCCCTCGCACAAGGAGTTGCTGATGGACATCCATTATTCCTTCCTCGGCTTTCGCGGTCCTGTTTCCCGGCGCCGGTTTGTTACCAAAACCATGGCGGCGGGCGCCGGCTTGGTGTTGGCAAATTCCGCTCTCGGGCAAACCACCAATCCGCAAAAGAAAATCAAGGCCGGCCTGGTAGGCTGTGGCGGGCGCGGCAGCCTGATTGGCAGCAGTTTCAAGAAGCATGGCGGCTTTGAAATGTGGGCCGTCGCCGATTATTTCCAAACGGTGGCGGACGCCGCCGGCGACACTCTGGGAGTCGACCCCTCGCGGCGCTTCTCCGGCCTTTCGAGTTGCCAGAAGTTGATCGACTGTGGCGCCGAGGTCGTTATCCTGGAGAACATTCCTGCCTTCATGCCGGACCAGGCTACGGCGGCGGTAAAAGCCGGCCGTCACGTTTATATGGCCAAGCCGGTGGCGGCGGATGTTCCCGGGTGCCTGCAAATCCAGGCGGCGGGCAAGCTCGCCCATGAAAAAGGACTGTGCTTCCTGGTCGATTACCAGATTCCCACCGAGCCCGTGAACATCGAAGTGGTCAAGCGCATCCAGGACGGCGCGGTGGGCAAGATTGTGCAGTTGGCCACCGTGGGAGTGGCTCACGGCTGCAGCGATCCACCGCTGACGGCCAATTTGGAAAGCCGCCTCCAAAAGCTGATCTGGGTAAATAACATCGAGCTGGGGTGCGATTACATCGGCAATTTCGATATCCACGCGATGGATGCAGCGCTTTGGGTGATGGGGCAGCCGCCCGTCGCCGCGGCGGGCTCATGTTCGGTTGCCCGACCCAACGCTCACGGGGATGCGCACGGCGTTTGCTCGGTGATTTATGACTACGCCGACGGCACTGTGCAGAACCACTTTGGCCAGGCGCTGAACGACGCCACGGACGGCGCTCTGGATTGCGCCGTGAACGGCACCACCGGCAATGCCCTGATCACCTATTGGGGCAAGGCATCGCTGCGCAGCGGTCCGGGGGAGTATAGCGGTAAGGTGGATGACCTTTATAAGCAGGGCATCATTCGCAACATCGCGACGTTTTACGATAACGTTATCCAGGGGCGCGCCGACAATTCCACGGTGAGGCGCGCGGTGGATAGCGCTCTGGCATGCATCCTGGGCCGCGAAGCCGCCACCCGCCATATCCGCCTGACAATGGCTGAGTTGATTAAGGAAAATAGACGGCTCAGCGTGGACCTGACTGGGTTGAAGGTGTAGGGAAGGCAGTCGATCGTCGACAGTCAGTGGTTGACAGTCAATAGTCGACAGTTGAAAAGTCGACGTAGCGCGAACCTGTTTGGTAGGTCCGCGGCTTGTCTTCACGAACAACAGAAAACTGGATCAGCACCACCCCGTCGCTCAGCGCGCCACCCCTCCTCATCTGAGGCGGGGAGCTTTTAGGAACTCCCCTCCTGATTCAGGAGGGGTGTCCGTCAGCCGACGGACGGGGTGGTTACCTGCTGAGGGACGTTTTTCCGCCAGCTTCCAAACCGGTCCCTACAAGAATCGAAGCCCCCGTATTCTGCTTTCTGGCCTGTGACTACTTCCGCAACACTTGGGTCTTGACCCCCTCACCCGTCCCGCCCCGGCTGATGATAGCGCCGGTTGCGGTCCACCCTCTCCCCCAAGGGGGCGAGGGGTGAAAAATCAAATCCATACAAGCCTTTTCCCAAGTGAGAGAACAAATTCAAATCACCTCTCCCCTCGCCCCCTTGGGGGAGAGGGGCCGGGGGTGAGGGGGTCGCAAGTTCCGCCCACTTACGTGTGACTTGCTCCAAGTCACAGATTGTTTAATCCGGCCGCCACCGGTGGCGGGGCTGCCTACCGCCTTATGCCTTCTGTTTACCGGCTACCGCTTACTGTCTTTGAGCGCTTGCAGAATAATTTCACTGACTTGCTTACCTTCCACGGCGCGGCCCTGGTCGTTGAAGTGGGTATGGTCGTCGCGGTAATACTCGGGGTGGTCGGCGACCAGGTTATAGAGATCGTCCACCGCGATGCCATGCTTTGTCATGTATTCCACCGCGATGCGATTCCGTTCCTTCACCCTATCGTTGTCGGCGGAAAGTTGGGCGGGATTCTGCGGGTTGCGCCGGGGAGTGGTGGTGGCCCAGACGATCGTCGCTCCCCTGCCGTATTTCTTTAGAAAATTCATCAGCTTCGGTAGAGACTGCCCGTACTGCTGCTCCGTGTACTCCCAACCGTGCAGGCCGTTGTTGACCTGAATCACGCTGAACTGGTGCCGCTTCAGGATGATCTTCAGCTCAGCAAAATAATCCGGGTTGGCCATGAACATGGATGTGGAATACCGGGCGCAATCCGCCTTGCCCGTAAGAATTCCGTCGACGGTGCGGAAATATCCTTGCGTAATCGAATCGCCCACCATCAATACTCTGGGCAAACCGTCCTGGTTGGCGTCCACCACCCAAATGTCACTCCACTCGATCTTCTCGAGCAGAATTTTGTCCTTGGCATCGGCTGGCGCGCTTGCCATTACGCCAGCTTGAATAAGGAGAATAAAGGCCAATATCTTGTGCATCCGAATGCCTCCCGTGGAGCGATGGCAAAACCTGCGATTACTTTTATCATCATCGCGGAGATTAAACCTGGACTCGTCGCACCGGGAAGAATCTTAACCCAATCTCATCGAGTGCGGTCAAGAGTGGCAGCATTCGAGAAGTCGAATTACCGTGCGGGAAGTGATGCTCCACATGAAAGGCGAACACCACAAGAGAGCAAAGTTGATTTCCTTATCGCCCGGACCGTTCAACCAACCTGTTCCATTTCAGCTACTTGTCCAGTTTACCGGACTTACGCTGGGAGCAACGCGCGGAAAGATGGTCACTTGACAACTTCCTTATAATCAGTCTGATGGAAATTACGGCAGGGCTGCTGGGGGACGTTGAAGCTTGCCAGACTTGGGCAACCACGCCAAGGGGGCGACATTCAGTCCGCAAGTCACGCTCGGATGGCCCAAAAACCTCCCAAGCTGCTTATTATAATGCCCTTATTCGCGACAAGCCCGGCCCATTCCCAAGGTGGCCAACATTTAGTGAAGATAAGCCTTGCAACCGCCCGAATTGGCCAGTAGCCTTATAAGAGTAGGGCTGGCGTTGCGCGGCCCCCTGTCGGATCTAATATAATGGAGCGGTTATGGCTAGGCCAAAGGGTGTTGTGATTCAAGGTGTTCGATTCCGTCCTGGACAAGTAGATTGGGAAGATGCGCATAGCACCACGCGTGGGAAACTCCCCGACTTCAACGCCATGCGCGAAGGCACCACCTTTGTGGGCTCCAAGATTACATCGGCCGGCCTGATTGCGAAAATCGGGAAGTACCTCCTTGTTATCACCGAAAAAGACGAACCGCTTGAGGAATTTGACTTCACGCTGATTCCCCTCCGCGCGAAAATCGATTTGCGATACCATTAGCGTCCAATACAAGTTGAGGCAGTTGAAAAGTCGAAAAGTCAAAGAAGCCACGCACCATGGCTCTTGGACTTTTTGACTTTTGGACTCTTAAGCGTCACGGCCCTTCCAACTTATCTTTTAAGCTCAATTAATGGCCTATCACACCTAGTCAAGTAAATTTCCGCCTCACCACGCAAGGTCAAACATCAATCCGCCAAGTGAAGCTCATGAAAGTGGTTCCAGCCGCCGATAGATAGTTGTCATGTAGCGACCCGCAGGATCGACTGACGGATTTGTGCACCGCGATATTGGGCAGGAGGCACAGAGTGAAGCGGTTTGGAAAGATACTCTCTTGGTGTCTAGTGGAATTGTTGGCGCTGGGGTCTTTTCGTTTATTCGCCCAGAACGCGTATGTCTATACCAACGATGACATCGTTGGCACGAATACAGTTTCGGGATTCTCGGTTGCTCCCAGTGGCACGCTAACGCTAATTCCAGGCTCACCCTTTGTAACCGGCGGAGAGGGCACCGGTGGTGGACTGTACTCCGCTCCGCGCATCGCTGCGAGCCCCATGGGAGGGTTCCTATACGTTGCAAATGGCGGCACCAACAACGTCAGTGTCTTCTCCATCGACTCAACCAGCGGCAAGTTGACCTCAATCCCCGGATCACCGTTCGCGACCGGCAGCTTGGGGAGCGGTACTCTGGCGCTGGCCGTCACTCCCGACAATAAATTCCTTTACGCAGGCGATAGCAACGCCGATGAAATCACAGTATTTAGCATCGGTCGGGACGGCGCGCTGAGCGTCGTGGCGGGATCGCCTTATCTCATTCCCGGCGTCCTTGCTGACTATGCTTCCATCGATGGCATGAGCGTTAGTCCTGACGGGAATTTATTGGCGGTCACGTTACCCTCAGAGGGATTGCTGGACGAAATTGCGATTTTCACTATAGGAGTGGACGGTAGCCTTACGGTGGCGCCAGGTTCCCCGCTTTTTCCGGCAGGGGGAGCAGCAGGGGCAGAATTCAGTTGTTCCGCTTCCACACTCTTTCTCTACGACGCAATCAATGACGCCACACAGGTTGAGGTTGATAACGTCACGCCCAATGGAGTCCTGTCACCGGTGTCAGGATCACCGTTCAATTTCCAGAACCAGGGCCTGAATTCGAATATGGGTATCCTGAGCCCCGGTGGCCTGACTCTATATGAAAGCAATCAGTATTCGGGACAGATCACCGGCTTGAGCATCAACTCAAATGGAGGTCTGGCGCCGATCGTGGGTTCCCCGTTTGCCACAGGCCTCGGTTCATGTCCTCATGCCGAAACCTGCCCCATGAGCATGGCGATCAATCAACCGGGCACGCTCCTTCTCCTGGCATCGTACTCACCGGAAGTCGCGGTTCTGAACATTGCTGATGACGGCACTTTGACACCCGTAGCGGGCTCTCCCTTTTCCTCGGGCTTGAGCATTTCCAACGCAATATCACTGGCAATCTGGCCGCCTCCACTTTGCCTGCCTTTGGTCAAATTGAATCAGACAAGCCTCTCTTTTGGAAATCAACTTCTTGCCACAACCAGCAACATTCAGAGTGCCACGTTGACCAACTCCAGCCCCAACACCGCGTTGAGCATCACCAGTATTACCGCGAGCAGCGACTTTGCCCTTTCCACAGCGGCCACGTCATGCCCCTATATTGGAGGCACAGTTCCGTCAAGGGCCACGTGCACAATCGATGTTACCTTTACCCCCACCGCGACCGGCGCGGGCGCCGGCACGGTGACGATCACCGACAATGGCCAGGCGAGCCCTCAAACCTTGAGTTTGGCAGGAACCGGAGTGGCGCCTGTCGCACAACTGGAAACCACCACGCTTTCATTTCCGGACCAAATTGTGAACATGACCAGCGCGGCCCGCACCGTGGTCCTCGACAACATCGGCAATGCTCCACTCGCCATCTCCAACATTGGAGTCAGTGGGGATTACGCTGAAACCAACGATTGTGGAACTATTGTGGCAGCAGGCGGGAGTTGTACCGTCAGTGTGACCTTTACACCGGCGGCGCCGGGCGTCCGCAACGGAACGCTGACGATTACTGACAACGGCAATGGGGTGACGGGCAGCACGCAGACGGTAAGCCTTACCGGCACAGGCGCGGGTCCCATGATGAACCTCTCGGTTTCTTCCCTGAGCTTCGCCGCCCTCATGGTGGGCGCGACGAGCAGCGTCCAGAACGTTACCCTCACCAACACCGGCAACGTCGCGCTCACAATTTCCGGCTTGGCGGTGAACGGCGATTTCTCCCAGACCAACAACTGCGGCACCAGCGTGGCCGCGGGCGCGAAGTGCACGATCAACGCAGCCTTCAATCCTGCGGCGGGGGGGACGCGAACTGGAAACATCACCTTCACGGGCAACTCCCCGAACTCCCCACAAACGGTTACGCTCAGTGGCGTTGGCCAGGACTTCAGCCTGGCAGCGCCCTCCGGGACTTCCACCTCAGCCACCGTCATGCCAGGGCAAGCGGCAACCTACACCTTGAGTGTGGGCGGGCTGGGGGGATTGAGCCAGCCCGTGACCTTCACCTGCACCAGCGCTCCCGCAGGCGTGCCCTGCACATTCTCAGCGAACCCGGTGACACCCACAGGTTCTACAACCAGTGTTACCGTCACGGCGTCCACGGTCGCTCCTTCAGTCAGCGTGCCGCGCTCGCGACCCTTTTCCCCAACTCCACCTCTACCACCAAAAGTGAAAGTTCAGATGGTCCTCGGCTTGGTCCTTGCCGCAATCACAGGGGCCATTGGACGTAGGAACCACCAGGGCAAGAGTCGATGGAAGTTCGCGGTGGGTTTGCTTACCGCAGGATTGTTGCTGACGCTGGCACTGGCAGGGTGCGGGGGCGGAGGTGTGACGACGACGCATAACCCCGGAACGTCGGCCGGAAGCTACACCCTGACGGTAACGGGCAGCACCGGTTCGGGAACAACTGCCCTGAGCCATACTATGACGTTCACCTTAAATGTGGGCTAGGCGCTGTCCCCTATAACTCTTTACTATGAACGGACGGGCATCGCCAATTCTCGAAGTGGGGGCACAAGGCCTTGTGCCCCTATAACGCCAAGGGACCTTCGCGACAAAGGAGTACCTGTTTCCTCGAACCCCGTTTCGGGGGACCGCAGGGCTGATTACTGGTGGGAGGGGCTGTTATCGACAGGCATTGGTTTCCCGTATGGGCCATGCGCTCGCGCTGCACGGTGCAACTTCCGGGTTCCCCTTCATCCGGGACTGAGTCCTGGGGCCTATTTCGGCGGGCGTGAGCCGGTGATCAGGATGTCCACCAGCCTTTTGGCGCTTTGCTGCCAGTCAGGGCTGGCCGCGACGTTGGCGACGCCGACAAGGGCTCGAAGTAGATCAAGTGGGTCGAGGTCATTACGGATGTCGCCGCTCCGGACCGCGCGCTTCACCAAGGCACGCAGGGCTTCTTGAACCTGCGCATAGGAAGCTTCGAACACCTTCTTGGGATCGCCCACCAGCGTATTCACTGCGGGCGCGATGAGCTGTTTCGTTGCGATACCATCAACGAACAACAATAGCCAGGCTCGCAATGCTTCCAGCGGTGGCATTGTCTCGGCAAGCTTCCGCTCCGCCGCTGCCAGCTTTTCGAGCTCAGACCGATAAACCGCATGGAGAAGTTCGGCGCGCGTGGGAAAGTGGCGATACAAAGTTCCAGGACCAACGCCTGAATCTTTGGCGATGTCGTCCAAGCTGGCGTTGGCGCCGAAACACGTGAACGCCTCCTTGGCCACTTCCAGAATGCGCTCGCGATTGCGCTGGGCGTCCGCCCGCGGCTTTCGATGAAGGGAAGGTGAAGTTTTTTTCGCCATCACAAGAATACCTGTAACCGGAGACAGTCTCCGCTCATCTACTAATGCGGAGACACTCTCCATTTTAACCAAACTGGCCTGTAGAAGGGAGGAAAATAAAGATGACGGAACAGACGAAGCTGGGTGGCACATTGACTCTTCCTGGTACCTCAACCAATCTTCGCCGAATGGGTTACGGAGCCATGCAACTGTCCGGCCCCGGAATCTGGGGACCGCCACGGGACGTTGACGCGGCCATTGCCGTTCTGCGAGAGGCGGTTGACTTCGGGGTAAACCATATCGACACCAGCGATTTTTACGGCCCGCAGGTTACGAATCAAATTATCAAAAAGGCCCTTCATCCCTATCCGGCCGGACTGACAATCGTAACCAAAGTGGGGGCCCGGCGCGGTGCAGACAAATCGTGGATCCACGCCCTTTCGCGGGAGGAGCTGACCAGAGGCGTTCATGACAATCTTCGCAATCTTGGGCTCGACGCGCTCGACGTTGTCAACCTTCGCGTGGGCGAAATCACGGCTCCAGCGGAAGGATCCATCGAGGAACCTTTGAGTGTGCTGGTCGAGTTGAAGCATCAGGGACTGATCCGTCACCTCGGTCTTAGCAACGCCACCCCCCGGCAACTCCAGGAGGCGCAGAGAATCACGGAGATTGTTTGCATCCAAAACTTCTACAACGTGGCCAACCGCAGTGACGATGCCTTTATCGACGCTCTCGCGCCGCAAGGCATCGCTTACGTCCCGTTTTTCCCGTTGGGCGGGTTCACACCGTTGCAATCGTCGGTGCTCGACCGGGTAGCGGCATCCGTGCAGGCGAGTCCCATGCAAGTCGCGCTTGCCTGGCTTCTTCATCGTTCTCCCAACATTTTGCTGATCCCCGGAACCTCTTCGCTAAACCATCTTCGCGACAATCTCGCTGCCGCGACGTTGAGACTCCCTTCGCATCTTATCGCCGAGCTCAACGCGATCGCCGAAAGCGCGCGGGCGGCGGCTCAACCGGCACACTGATTATACGTTTGGTGCTGCCCTAATTTGAACGTAGCGCCGCCCCTGAGGGCGGCATGTGCCGGGCTAAAGCCCGGCGCTGGAGTTTGTACATTTGAGATGAAATAAACGATGAAAGAACGGAAACGGTGGAGTGCGAGGGAGTCAGCCCTCGCCCCTTTGGGGGATAGGGTGGCTCGCATCCGGCGTTCTCATCAGCCGGGGCGAGACGGGTGAGGGGGTCGAAACCGTGAGTTCTCCGCATCCTTACCGGAAGACGCGCTCCCTAACACGCACCACGGGACAGACTGCCAAAGCCCGCGAGCTTCGTCGCGCCTCAACGGGATGGTACCTGAAAGCCTGCGGATATATCGTGCTGCGAATTTCCAACGGCATGGTTTTCGAAGCCCCGGGGCTGTTTGTGGGAAAAGTGGCGGCCATGAGGTGGTCGCTACCGGAGGCGTTGGGTTGAGCAGGTTTGGGTTTTGACCCCCTCACCCGGCCCGCCCCCGCTGGTGAAGGCGCGGGTTGCGGTCCACCCTCTCCCCCAAAAGGGGCGAGGGATGAGATTTGTGTTGGAGCGTTTCGAAATGTAGAAACTCCAGTGCCGGGCTAAAGCCCGGCGCTACATCCCAAATCAGTGGAGCAAGTAGCACGGACCTGCGGCGCAAGGTCCGCGTCTCTTCTGCTGCCAATGCACGGATGAGGAGCGCGTCATTTTCACCGCCGCGTGACGGTCGCATCGGAACGCCACAGGGCAATAACCGGCACGCGCGGCTTCCGGCGGGCGGGCTTGGGATTCTTCGTGGCCATACGAAGAAATCTTGTAACCGGCGACCCGCTCCAGTCATCTATCTATGCGGAGACAATCTCCGCTTTACCAAAATCACTGCGGCTCGTCAACAGCGGCTCCGTTGATACGGAACCCGAACGGGCCAATAGAAGGAGAAGGCGAATGATAGAAGTATTGGGGGCGACCTCAACAACCGAAGATGTTCTGGCTGGTGTGAACCTGCACGGTAAGCGGATTCTGGTTACGGGAGTTTCGGCCGGTTTGGGCGTCGAGACGGCGCGGTCGCTGGCCGCGCATGGAGCGCACGTGGTCGGCGCGGCGCGGGATTTGAGCAAGGCTCAAACGGCGACCGCGCAGGTGCGAAAGGACGCCGCAGCCAACGGTGGGACCTTCGAGATCGTGGCGCTTGACCTTGCCAGCCTGAAAAGCGTCCGTGCCAGCGCCGACGCCCTGCTTGCCAAGGGCGAGCCTTTCGATGTGGTCATCGCCAACGCGGGCGTGATGGCCACTCCCTTTGGCCACACGGCGGACGGCTTTGAGACGCAATTCGGCACGAATCATTTGGGCCACTTTGTGTTCGTGAACCGGATTGCCTCACTGATTCGCCCGGGAGGACGGCTGATCAATCTCGCTTCTTCGGGTCACCGCTTCTCCAACGTCGATCTTGAGGATCCCAACTTTGAGCGGACCCCTTATGAACCATTCGTCGCCTATGGCCGCTCGAAGACAGCAAACATTCTCTTCGCTGTGGCATTCGACCAAAGACACCGGGGCCGGGGCGTGCGGGCCGCCGCCGTGCATCCGGGAGCGATCCAGACCGAACTGGGCCGCTACATGGATACCGGCCAACTCCAGAAGTTCCTCGACACAGTAAATCAGCAACTGGCGGCGGAGGGTAAGAGCCCGTTCCAGTTCAAGACCATTCCGCAAGGAGCCGCAACGTCGGTGTGGGCCGGAGTTGTCGCCCCCGCTGACGAGATCGGTGGCCAATACTGCGAGAACTGCCACGTTGGGCACGTGGTTCCGGACGACGCCGTCATCAGCTCCGCCAGTGAAGGCGTGCGCGGATACGCGCTCGACCCGGACAACGCCGAGGCGCTTTGGAAGAAGAGTGAAGTTCTCGTGGGAGAACGGTTCGGCCAATAACCAACGCACAGCGCGCACAACCGGCCGGGCCACTGAAAATGAGAAGGAGGACGAAATATGCGTGTCTTCGTTACCGGCGCGACCGGATTTGTCGGCTCCGCCATTGTCAGTGAACTGATCGCCGCGGGACACAAGGTGCTCGGCCTGGCCCGCTCGGATGCTGGAGCGGCGGCCCTTGCCGCGGCAGGGACTGAAGTGCATCGAGGCAATCTGGATGACCTGGAAAGCCTGCGCAGCGGAGCGGCCAATTCCGACGCGGTAATTCACACCGCCTTCAACCACGACTTCTCGAAGTACGTGGCGAACTGTGAAGCCGATCGGCACGTCATCGAGGCGCTCGGCGACGCTCTTGCCGGCTCCGGCAGACCGCTGATTGTCACCTCCGGAACCGGGATGGCGAACTCAGGGCCAGGCCAGCTCAGTACTGAAAATGATCCGCCGGCCAGTTCGAAAGTGATTCCTCGTGCGGCTTCGGAAGAGGCGGCCGCTTCCGTCGCGGCTCGAGGGGTCCGCACTGCCATCGTGCGCCTTCCCCAGGTGCATGACACGGTGAAGCAAGGTCTTGTTACTTATGCCATCCAGGTCGCCCGCGAAAAGGGGGTTTCGGCGTACGTCGGTGAAGGGCTCAACCGCTGGCCTGCTGTTCACCGCCTCGATACTGCCCGGCTGTACCGGTTGTCGCTGGAGAAGGCAGACGCAGGCGAGAGATTCCATGCCGTCGCGGAAGAGGGAG
>CAYTMD010000165.1:0-12510 GCA_964438685.1 uncultured Acidobacteriota bacterium | reverse complement strand
CGGGAACTTTGCGGACGGCCAGCCAGATTCCCAGCATGGCCCCCGCCTGCATCAGGACCGCAATCGCGACAAGAATAAGTGCCACGGTCAGCCCAGTATTTTGCTCCATGGTTAGCTCACATGAGGCTCAGCCGCCTCAGGCGTTTTACTTAGCTTTGATCTTTTCGTCCTGGTACGCTTGCTTGCCTGCCTCCAGCGCGGCCGAAAGCAGGTCCTTCTGTTTGTTGACCAAGTCCTTGCCCTTCTCTACCGCATCCTCAGCCTGCTTGCGAATTTCCTCGGACTTCGTTTTGACAAAGTCCCGGCCCTCTTCCGCCCTCTGCACAATATAGTCCCTGGTTTCTTTTCCAGAGCGTGGGGCAAAGAGCAGGGCGATCACCGCACCCATTCCCAGACCAGCAAGGAAAAATCCAACTTTGGATCCACCATTATCTTCGCTCATCGCTATTCTCCTTTGTTCTAGCGTGCAAAGGTTTCGCGCGCCGCCTGCTTACCCGACTCCAATACATCTGCCAGGCGCGCCTTTTGTTTGCTCACCAGGTCTTTCCCTTGATCGACAAGGTCTTCCGCCTGTTTGCGAATTTCACGACTCTTGGCCGTGACAAAATCCTTGCCATCCTGAGCCTTCTCCGCAATCTGCTTTCTGGTCTCTTCGCCGCTTTGGGGTGCAAAGAGCAGGGCAATCGCAGCCCCAATCCCCATCCCTGCCACAAAATACGATACTTTGGTTGCGATATTACAATTCGCCATGGTACACCTCCGTTTCGGAGTCTCTAATCTAGCACCAGGGAAAACACTGCACAAGTCAAAAAAGCAATACCTCTTACAATTGATTTAAATTAGACCGTCTAGCCGGATTATTTATCATCATCAATATTTGCAGACAAATACTCAAACACGCGTTTGGCCTGCGACTTTTTCACCACCTGGGCCAGCTCTTCTAATGTGACTTCCCGAAGTTTGCTGATGCTCCCAAACTGGCTCAACAGTTTGCCCGAGGTCCGCTTCCCCACACCGGGGATTTGTAAAAGCTCGGTGGTGATCTCGCGCTTGGTGCGCCGGGCACGGTGGAAGGTGACGGCAAAGCGGTGGGCCTCGTCCCGGATCTTCTGGACAAGGTGCAACGCCGGGGAGTGGTGATCAAGAACGACGGGCTCGCTTTCGCGCCCGAGAACGTAGAGAATCTCTTCCCGCTTGGCAATGCTGGCCACCGCCTGATTAATGATCCCTAATTCTTCCAGGGCGGCGCCTGCCGCGTGCAGTTGGCCCACGCCGCCATCGATGAGGACGAGATCAGGGAAGGCCTTCTTCTCCTCCTGCAATCGCCGGTAGCGGCGTCCTACCACTTCGTTCATGCTGGCGAAATCGTCGTTTTGCGGCACGCTTTTGATGATGAACTTCCGATAGTCGGACTTCTTCATCTTGCCGGCTTCCCAGACGACCATCGACGCAACGATGTCAGTTCCCTGGATGTGAGAAACGTCGAAGGCCTCGATGCGATTCGGCGGCTTGGGAAGATCCAACGCATCAGTAAGGCTATCCAGCACTTCGCGTGTTTGCGGAGTGAGTATGCGGAAGCGCCGCTCAAATGAGTGCCGGGCGTTCCGTGCCACCAATTCCAGCAAGGCACGCTTGGGCCCGGCTTGCGGGGTGAGGATATGGATGGGGCGCCCGCGCCTTTGTGAGAGTAATTCCTCTAGGGGCTCGCGATCGTCGAAATCCACGGGGGCATGGATCTCGCCGGGCAAATACTGCTGGTCCAGGTAGACTTGCTTCAGTAGCGTGGAAAAGAATTCAGGCGGGTTGAATTCCTCCAGGTCCTCCCAGAAAAACTCGCGCCGGTCCAGTACGCGGCCCCCGCGCAGGTGGAAGAGGTTGACAGCCACCAAGGGACCTTCATGGTGGAAGCCCAGGATGTCAGCCTCGTCGCCAGAATTTGCCGCCATCTTTTGCCGCTCCCGAAGCTCTTCCACCGTCCCAATCTGGTCGCGATAACGGGCCGCATCTTCGAACTCCAGCAGGTTGGAAGCCTCCACCATGCGGCCATGCAAGCTGCGCACCAGGTCGCTCTCCCGGCCTTCCAACAGCAGCCGCGTGTCGCGCGCGGCCTCCGCGTAGCGCTCCGGCAGCGTCAAGTTCTCCACGCACGGTCCAAGGCAACGCTTGATATAGAACTGCAGGCACGGCCGCGCATGATTGCGCGTGAGGTCCACGTAGCACGAGGGAACCAGAAAATGCCGATGAATAAAATCCACGATTCGATAGGCAAGGTTGGCGGGAAAGTACGGACCGTAGTAAATCGATCCGTCTTTCTTTACCCGGCGCGTCACATAAACGCGCGGGAACTTTTCATGGGCGGTGAATTTGATATAGGGGTACGACTTGTCATCGCGAAGCAGAATATTGTAACGGGGCTTGTACTGCTTGATCAGGTTGTTTTCAAGCGCCATCGCCTCGTGTTCGTTATCCACAAGGATGGTCTCAAGATCGTGCGCGGCGTCCAGCATCAGGTCGCGCTTGTCATCCGATGGGCGCGATTCCAGGAAATACGAGCGCACGCGCGCACGCAGGGACTTCGCCTTCCCGACATAAATGGGTTGGCCATTTTCGTCCTTGAAGACGTAAACGCCAGGCTGTGCCGGCAACGCTTCGGCTTTCTCGCGAAGGGTGGAATTCAAGGGTTCCTCAGCTCCCATTATCCCCGACGACGCCAAGTTGTAAAAGGGGGATGCACGGAGTTCCTCAATTGCTCTTGACAGGAAGATTCGGCTGGTATACATCTGCCCCACCACCAGTTTTATGGCACGGCCGGAAGCTGGGGTTTGAATGTGGCGAATCCACATGTCGAAACACATAATAATTAGGAGGAGGGTTACATGACCTTCGATGATGAAAATGAGCCTGGAGATGAGCTGGAGGATTTCGGGGACGAACTCTCCTCCGATTACAAAGAAGAAACGGAAGAGGGTTTAGGAGATGAGGGCGAGGAGATCGAAGAAGAAGTTTCCTACGAAGTCGAGGAGACAATAACCCCGGCTCGGGATATTCCGCCCGTTGAAGCGGATGTTCCCAAACCTGCTTCCACCGCTCCCCGGAAAGCCCCGGCGAAGAAGAAAGCAGCCAAGAAGGCCAAACCCTTGGCGAAGAAGCCGGTAAAGAAAGTCGTCAAGAAAGCCGCGAAAAAAGCCGCCAAAAAAGTGGCTAAGAAAGCGGTCAAAACCAAGAAGCCTGCGGCGAAAGCCAAAAAGGTGAAAAAGGCCGCGAAGAAAGCCGGGCGGCGGCGTTAGTCGGCTTTTTCTGGATAGGCCGTCGCGGATCATGTGGTCCGCGACGGCCTTGAGCAAGGCCAGCGGATGAGAACCCTCTCGCCCGTTGAGGGGGCGTGTGCGTGCAAAGGTCTGATTCGTCGGAGGGAATGTCTCCTGCTAATGTCGTTCGTCTGCGCATTGATGGCGATGTGTCGAAGCACGATGGGCCGGAGATGAATTCAGAGGCTCACGCGGCGACGCCGCTGGTGCGTGCCCGGGAGTTCGTCCGCCGGATGCGCGGTGCATCGCAGCCCTGGTTGGTCCGCTGCGAAGACGATGCCAGCTACGTCGTGAAGTTTCAGAATAATCCCCAACACGCACGAGTGCTTGCCAATGAGATGTTGGCGTCGCGATTGGCCCGGTTGGTGGGCCTTCCCGCTGCCGCACCGGCGTTTGTTGAGGTCTCCGGCGCTTTGATCGGCAGCAATCCCCATCTGGCCTTTGAGGTCGGAGACCGGCGCGAGCCCATCCGTCCTGGCCTGCAGTTCGGTTCGCGCTTCCCGGGCATTCCCAGCCAAACTCTGGTTGTCGACTTTCTCCCTGACCGTCTTTTGCGGCGCGTCAGGGATCTGACCTCCGTATTCCTGGGAGCGTTTGTTTTTGACAAGTGGACGTGCAACTGCGATGGCCGGCAAGTCATTTTTCATCGCCCAGCGGACGACGAGGGATCCACTTATTCTGTGGCGATGATCGACCAGGGTTTTTGCTTTAATGACGGGGACTGGAGTTTCCCCGATAGTCCCATCCGCGGCATCTATCCCCGCCGGTTGGTCTATGAGAAGGTCAGGGGCTTGGAGTCGTTTGAGCCTTTCCTTTCCCGCATCGAAAACCTCACCACCAGCGAGCTTGAGGAATGCACCACGGGAATCCCCACAAAATGGTGCGAACCGGACCCCGGCCAACTTGCGCGACTGATCGAGACCCTCTTCGTCCGGCGACGCACATTGCGCCAGGCCATTATCAACGCCAGAGATTCCTCCCTCGCTCCGTTCCCCGGTTGGGTGTGAGGCGGAAGGAGTCAGGACCAGCAGTTAAAAGTCAGGAGAAAGGCAATCCCATGCTGACTCCTGTCTACTACCGATTAGAAGTGCACATGGCCAATGAAAGCAGCTTGAAATCCTGTTCGTATTACGTGGTTCGTTATGTCCCCCATGCGGAGCGGGAAGAGTTTCTCAACATCGGACTCCTCCTGCACAGCTCCGGGGAACAATTCCTGGATTGCCTTTTCACCGACGACCTTCGCCGCGTCAAACGCTTCCACCAGCAAGCCGATTTGGAATTCCTGCGCGACTTGCAAAGTCATTTCGAGCAGCAGATCCAGCAGCACGAAGACGATTTGCCAGGCTTCCTGGATGAGATGCAGCAATCTCTCTCCCATCTCATTCAAATTGCGCCGGCGCGCCCGGTGCTGGCCGCTGAACCCCAGGCACAATTGCTGCAACTGTTCGAAAGAGTCGTGGGCAAGCGCCAGGCTGATTTTCCTATGGCCAACACGCGCATGCGCATCAAGCAACACCTGGTAGAGGCCCTCCGCCACGCCCGCGTATTCGACGACAGGCGCTTCGAGAAGCGCATCCCCGCCGAACCCTTGACCCACCCCGGCGACCCGTTTCATTTTGACTTTGGCTACCGGACGGCGCTTGCCGCCGGAGCACCTGACGGGAACCTGAAACTGATTCACGCGCTTTCCCTGGGCCGCGATCATGAACTCGCCAGCGTTCTTTCCTTGACCATGGGTTATATTCGGGAAAAGCAGCATGCAGATCTTACCGCGGTCGTTGAAGCCTTGCCGGCACGAGGCGACAAGACCGCCGGCCACTCCCTCCGGATTCTGAACGATGCGGAAATTTCAGTGCGGCCTCTCGCCGGATTAACGGCCTTTGCCGCATCGATCCATGAAGAGCTAGCCCAGATATCTGGTACGTCAAATTAGGTCAATTTCCATCCCAACCAATACTGGCAATCGAAATGCTTATGTGGTAGTCTGAGCTGCCACGTATGGGCTCTCCGAGGTTATGGCCCCAGAGCAACGGCTCGCCTGATCCCCGGGATCTTATTGAGAGCTTGACCACTTGCGGTTCGGTCGGCTCGGTGGGAATCACCTGTGGTATTGAATCCTCGCGCATCCTTCACTGGATCCCAAGATAAGAATCTACTTAAGATGCAGGGGTTGGCCTTTGGCCAAGCCTTCCAGACAGTCTTCAAAGTCAGCGCGATGTACTCTGTAGATCACCCGGCGGCAGGGCGGTCGATGCAGCAATGTTGGGACCTTTTGGCCCCGCTCTTGAAGCAAGGTGGGCAATTTACTTTTGGGTTTATGAATCAGCGCATCCTGCTGAATAGCAGCCTTGTTTCCCAGAGCAACCTGACCCATTTGGAAGTGGAGTTCACCAAGCGGGAAATCGGGGCCATCACTTTTCAATCGGGTATAGCGCTGAAGGACTTCAAACGCGCGCTGGCATTGCTCATCACCCGGCCGCAGGTAATTGTGGAGCGGGGTGGGATCAAGAAATTTCTGGAGGGGAATCATATTGAAGGCGTGCATATTTCGCCCGCCGCCAAACCCAGGGAAGAAGGCGGCATGATCGAAGTGGGGATGGATATGGAATCCTACCTCACCGCGCAAGCGATCCTCGACCCCAATGCCCCCTCCGGTACCATGGCGTTGGACTTGCTGCTGGAAGCCGCCGGCACAAGAAAGCTCCAAGGGGCGGCCGGCGGTCCGCGCGAATTGATAACGTTGGCCGACGAGGCCGCGCGCAACACGGTGGCGGACCCGGAAGGTGACCTTTCGCAGTTGCTGGCTGCCGTGGCACAAATGCTCTCCGGCATGAAGCCTGATTCCCTGCTCGCCTCTTTGCCCCCGGAAAAACAAGATGATTTGCGTGGCCACTCGCCGGGCGTCATGGCTGCACACTTAATGGAAGATGCCATTTCCGGTTGGGCAGCAGAGCGCCTGGGCACCGTTTCCGGCTCCGGAGGCGAAGGAAGCGGAGAGGGAGGCGGAAGCAGGGGCAACGTCGAAACTGAAGTGCTCCACGCACTGCTGCGCGGGCTGAAGGCAACGCGTGTCGCCGAGCGCCTGCTGCAAAAACTGGCGCAATTCGTCTCGCAGGCGAATCTGCCCGCGGAAGTCTTTGAACGCATGCGCCGGGAGGTTCTATGGTTCACACTGCCAGCCGACAAGAAGCACGCCCAACTCCTCAGCCTGGAGCACTATACGCCGCTGGAGTTTTCCCGTCTCACCCAATACCTGCAGGAAGCCATGAATGAAGGACGGTTCGCCGATGCCATGGAGGTCACGCAACACTGGTTTTCCACCTGGGAGAAATCTCCATCATCCGTGCGTGCGGAGCAACTGAAACGAGCGCCGGACCTGCTTCGCGTTCTGGCAAGCGTTCAGACTCTGCCCTTGATGCACACCTTGGCGGAGTTGCTGCTCCGTGAAATTCTGGACGAGACGCGCCTGCACTGGCCGTGCCACTTGGAGGCCACCAACTGCCTGGCGGTGGTTGCCCAAAATGCCGGCCGCTTTGAAGATTTTGAATTTGTGCAGAAAATTGCCATGGACCTCAAACGTTTCATGGCGCGGCGCCCCGACCAGCACGCGGATTGCTGTGGCAAGGCGATGGCCGGGCTCCTCACTCCCGAGGGAGTGGAACGGTTGATTGAATCGTTTCTACAGAGGCGCAGCGACCCTGCCTGGGTGCGGACCGCGACTTCATTACTGACGATGATTGGGCCGCTCGGCGCGGAAGTCGCGCTTCGCCGCCTGGATGAGGAATCGTCAGTTTCCAACCGCCTGCCTTTAATCCGTTTGATTCGCGGCTTGGGAGCTTCCGCCATTGAGGCCACGCGTAAGCGCCTTTCCGACAAACGCTGGTACGTCGTGCGGAACGCCGCGTACATCCTGGGTGATTTGGGAGATCCGGAACTCCCCACGCAATTGCGCGGAGCAATCCGGCACGAAGAAATAAGGGTGCAACAATCCGCGATTACGGCCCTTATAAAGAGCACTGTTGCCGGCCGCGGGGCGGTCCTGGCGGAGGCTTTAACGCAATTGCAGGCTGGGGTGCTGGAGACGGCGCTCGATGAGCTGACAATCCTGAAAGATCCGGCAAGTGTGGAACACCTGGAGGCTCTGGTCCTTGGCAAGAAAGAATTCAAAACCAGCGTGCTGGAAAAAGCCGTGGTCGCCCTTGGTGCAATACCTTCCGACCTCGCCGCCGATGCTCTGTTCAGGATCATTGAAGATTCAGCACAACCATTGCAGGTACGCAAGGCGGCAATGGGCGGCTTGTATAACCTTGGCTCCGCCAAGGCCGTGGGATTGGTTGCGAAGCTCGCCAGCCTCCCCCCCACTGATCCCTTGGCGGCTGAAGTGCGCAAGGTTGAATAATGTTCCGGTTTGTGGCAGCCTCTCCGTAACGGGGACGACAACAGATGCTCATATTCGATCGAATTCGTCTGCAGGATCTTGACCGGCGCAATTGGCAATTGTGGATTTTGGCGATTGTCATGATTGTTGTGCTGGCCGGCGGACTGGCGCTGCACATGTACACACTGGCGACTGCCCCAGGCCTTTCCCTGAGCCGGGGCGCCATGGTGGAAGGAATCGTCAGCTTCTGTGTACTGGCCCTGCTTTTTGTGGGCTATTTGATTGACCGCCAGATGGTGATCGCACACCTGCGCAGGGAGTTAAGCGAGGAGAGAAAGATCAACCTTGAGCGGCGCATGAAGGGGAACAAGGAACTCATTCAGACGTTGTTCGGCCCCGGCCAGTTTTGCGACCGCCTGGCAATGGAACTTCAGCGCGCCACCAATAGCAGACTGCCTCTTGCCGGACTCACCATTTCGCTGGAAGTTTCGCCCGGTCTCTCTGACATCGATGATATTTATTCCACCTTCGGCGAAGCCGTAAAGGCCATGATGGGCAAGTTGCGTGCGGAAGATTCCATCTACCAGTATACCCCAGGCGTATTCGGCATTCTGCTTCCCAAAACAGGACCCGACATGGCGCGTGGCGTCGCCGTGCGCGTGGCCGACGGGCTGAACGAAGCCATGGGCTTCAGCAAGCGCTACTCCTTTGAGATTCACATCACCAATTACCCCGATCAAGCCAAGACCGCCACGGAAATGGAAAGGCTGATGCGCGCCCCGCGCGACCGGTAAAGTAACAACCATTATCGGCACATAGCGTTTCGTTCTTGAGCTTCCGCACCGGAAATTAACTCCGCTGTAAATCTCCCGCAATATTGCACGGCCAGAATCCTTATCGAGAATACAACGCAGTGTTCTGAGTCAGAAGCCATCGGACCAATCCTTTCATTTCAGGCGGGCGTTTCGCTTTTCCCGCCAGGAGTCGAGGTTCGTTCATAGGGTGCCAGGACAACGCCGCTTTTTTCGCCCCGATGCATCGGGGCTGTATTCCCCACAAACTTCTGACTCACGACCATTGCCGGCACAAAGGGCACATCCGCCTGTGCCATCCATGAGGAGATGATCATGATAGATTTGCGTAAGCCCACACTGTTCTTAACCCTATGCTTCCTCTTCCTGACTGCCTTGGCTTATGGGCAGTTCGAATCCGCCGAAGTCCTTGGCACGGTCCACGACACCTCGGGCGCAATCGTCTCCGGGGCCACGGTCACGCTGACGAATCTCGAAACCAGCATCCAATCACAAGCCACCACGGATAGCAGCGGCGACTACGATTTCTTCAACGTGAAGGTGGGCCGCTATGGCCTGACTATCGAGAAAGCCGGGTTTGCAAAGTTCACGACCACCAACGTGAGGGTTGATGTGAACGCCCGGCAGCGCGTGGATGCGGCTTTGCAGGTGGGCGTCGTCACCCAATCCATCGAGGTCACGGGAGCCGCCGCCACCCTCGATACCGACTCGAGCGAGCATGGGCAGGTGGTGAACACGCAGCAAATCCTCGAATTGCCGCTCAACGGACGCAATTTTTCCGACCTGGCGCTGCTGACCACCAACGTCCACCGGTCCATTTATGCTTATGCGGTCCCGCCCCGCGAAGGCGCGTTCAATGTCAACGGCATGCGCAGCACCTACAACAGCTTCCTGCTGGACGGCATTGACAACAACGCCTACTCCACCAGCAACCAGGGATTTTCGAACCAGGTGGCCCAACCCTCCCCCGACGCCATCGCGGAGTTCAAGGTTATCACCGGCAACTACAGCGCCGAGTATGGCCGCGTGGGAGGAGCGGTGGTGAACGCCGCCATGCGCTCGGGAACCAATCAGCTTCACGGAACGGCTTATGAATTCCTCCGTAACACTGACCTGAATGCGGTGGGCTTCATCTTTGTTCCTCCGCCCCGGTTCGTAAAGCCCACGCTGCAACGGAATCAGTTCGGATTAACCGCTGGCGGGCCGATCAAAAAGAACAAAGTTTTCTTCTTCGGGGACTATGAGGGCACCGCTCACTGCAACGCGCGCTGACCTTCGACACGATTCCTGATGTTGCCGATCGCGCGGGCACGCTGCCTGTTCCCGTGGTGAACCCCGCCACCGGCACGATGTACGCGGCCAATACCCCCATCCCCATTTCCAGCCTGAATCCTTTGGCGGCGCAGGTGCTCGGCCAAATGACCCCGATTACGAATGGCCCGGCCCGCTCCAACGATTACCAGGTCCTGCTGCTCACGCGCGATTTCTACAACAAGTTTGATACCAAGGTTGACTACCAGATCAACAACAAGATGACGGGCTTCGTCCGTTACAGTCAACGCATCGATGCCCAATATTATCAGCCCGACCTTACGGGCGCCTCGGGAGGGAGTGGCAACGGAAATGTTAAAGCTCAGGACGAAAACGCGGTGCTTGCTTACACGTATACGGTTACCCCGGACTCGCTGCTCGACGTACGCCTGGCTTACTCGCATATCCTGGGTGGGAAGTTCCCGGTATTCCTTGGCGGCCAAAGCATGCAGTCGGAGTATGGCGTGCCCGGCCTGCCCACTGCGCCCTTTCTCACCGGCGGATTGAACACGCAGAATATCGGCGGTTTCAGCTCCGTCATCGGGCGGCAGGCTACCAACCCCCAATTTCAGAATCCCACCTCCTTTGGTCCCCGGGTGAATTACTCCTGGATGCACGGCCGCCATGCGCTGAAGACCGGTTTTGAGATGGGCATCATCCACACCGAAGTAATGGACATCAACCCCGTGTACGGCCTGGACGCCTATTCCGGGCAATTCAGCAAACCGACCTGCGCCGAACTCGGCCAAGCCAGCGGGTGCACCGTTACCTCCGACAGCAGCAGCTACAACCTTGCGGACTTCATCTTTGGTCTGCCGAGCCAGGTGCAGCTTGCCAACTACCTGGTAGGAAGCTATCGCCAGCGGCAGTACTTCTTCTATGGCCAGGACGATTATCGCGTCAATTCCAAGCTTACCTTGAACCTCGGTCTGCGTTGGGAATTCGCCACACCGCGCTGGGAGCGTGACAATGTACTCTCCAATTTTGATCCCACCACAAATAAAATCCTGACGGCGTCTAACGGCGGCATCTACAACCGCACCCTGGTAAACCCCGATTACAAGGACTGGGCGCCCCGCATCGGCCTGGCATACAGCGCCGATAAGAAGACGGTCATCCGCACTGGCTACGGCATCAGCTACGTTCACTTGAACCGCGTGGGCAGCGCCGATGAACTCGGCATCAACGGCCCGCAGGTCGATATCGCCACCCTGAACCAGACCATACCCAGCGGCAGCACGCAACTGCCCTCCGGCTTCATGACGAGTTACGGAGGCTTTCCGACCGGATTCGCCAGCCCCGCTAGCTTCGCCCTCAACCCCGCGAGCGCCAACATCAGCTACATCCCCCGCAACACGCGCTGGCCCTACGTGCAGAGCTGGTTCCTCTCTGTCCAGCGCGAATTGGCGCGAGACACGATGGTGGAAATCGCCTACACGGGCAATCACAGTCTGCGCCTGCCCATTATTGGCGATTACAACCAGGCCCTGCCCAATGCCACAGGTGCCACGCTAGGCATCCAGGCCCGGCGCCCCGACCAGTCGTTCGGCGCCATCACTTACGTGGACCCCGCCGGCTTCCAGAATTACAACGGCCTATCCCTGCGCTTTGAGCACAAGAACTCGCATGGCCTCTACTTCCTCAATTCGTTTACCTGGTCCAAGTCTTTGACCGATTCCGAGCAAGCCCTGGAATACGGTTCCGGCTACTACGCGGCCAACGTGCAGAACATTTACAACCTCGCTGCCGAGCGCGGGCCCTCCAGCAGTGACGCAACGCTGATCAACACCACGAGCTTTGTCTATAGTCTGCCGTTCGGCAAGGGACGCAAGTTTGGTTCCACTTGGAATTCCCTGGTCGACGGGGTTCTGGGCGGTTGGGAGGCCAATACCATCAACACCGCCACTTCCGGAACCCCGCTGGATGTGGCCTATACTCCCGGGGCGGCGAACGATGTCACCGGCCGCATCCCCGATTACCGCGGTGAGGCCATCATGCGCCCCAATGTGAGCCCCAGTTCCAGCCCCATCGTGGGCGACCAGATCAACCATTTCTATGGCGCCTATTCCTTCGCGATTCCTTCCGCCAGCGCACCCTTCGGCAACGTGGGGCGCAACTCCTTCCGTGGGCCCGACTTCTGGCAATGGGACCTGGGCGTGAACAAGTTCTTCACTCTCCACGAGAACGTGAAGCTCCAGTTCCGGTCGGAATTCTTCAACGCCCTGAATCACACCAACCTGGGAATACCGGATTCCAACATTTCCGACGCGGCCTTCGGAACCATTCGCAGCACCTTCCCCGCACGGCAAATCCAGTTCGCGCTCAAGGTGCTGTTCTAACTGCAATTTGATGGACGGAAATTAATTTGGCAGGTTTCGGCGCTGCCTCCCCTTACCAACGGGATGCAGCGCCGAACTGTTTCTGCCTATCAGGACATGCAGTGCTGATCGTGCGCGATGCGTGCGGGGTAGGGGTGGGGGGGTGGTAATTTCCCTCTCCCGAGGGGCTGATCTTTGCCCACATCTCTGGCTGGACACGGGGGGGTAACTTTGGCCCCTCAACCCCGAAGGGGTTTGCATTTAGTAGCCGTGGGCAAGGGCACGTTCTTTGTGCCCGCCGCCCACGGCTATTGAATTTTGGCCCCTCCGCCCGGATTATTCATGAAAGAGATAACGCCGAGACGACTTAAGAGCGTTTCACA
>CAYTMD010000164.1:0-12572 GCA_964438685.1 uncultured Acidobacteriota bacterium | reverse complement strand
CCCTCGCCCCTTTGGGGGAGAGGGGCCGGGGGTGAGGGGGTCGCAAGGCTTGCCCCCCGGCCGGTGACTAACACATGTCACAGACTATTCAATCCGGCCCCCGTCGGTGGCTGGCTGCCTTGGGCTTACTGCCTTCCATCGGCGTGATGCGTGTGCCGGCCATGCCTTGCAAGGCTTCAGGAATGCGTTCTGGTGAGGTTAGGACGGCCAATCCACCGCCACGTTCAAGATAGGCAAGTGCAGCTTCAATCTTCGGCCCCATGCTGCCGGCGGCGAATTGACCTTCGCGCAGGTAGCGGCGTGCCTCCGGAATGGTGAGATTGGCGACAGGGCGTTCCTGGGGCGTGCCGAAGTTCAGTGCAACCTGATCAACGCCGGTGGAGATTAGAAAAAGCTCTGCTTCCAATTCCCACGCCAGCAGGCTGGACACTCGATCTTTATCAATGACCGCGTCGATTCCCACCAACCGCTCGCGCTTGAACACCACAGGAATGCCTCCACCCCCACAGGCAATTACCAGCGAGTCATTCGCCAGCGCTCCTTGAATGGCGGCAAGTTCCATGATCTCTTTGGGTTCCGGCGAAGGCACAACTCTCCGGTAGCCGCGGTGGGAGTCTTCCGCCATCGTCCATCCGTGCGCCGTGCGACGGCGTTCCGCTTCTTCCCGGGAATAGAAAGGACCAACGGGCTTGCTGGGATTGTGAAGTGCGGGGTCGCGCTGCGATACCAGTACTTGCGTTACCATGGTCACCACCGGACGACGCAAGCCGTGACGCTGTAGAGTTTCCTGAAGGATCTGCTGTAGGAGATATCCGATGATGGCTTGCGTTTCGGCAACGCAGACATCAAGAGTGAGGGGAGGGACCTGCGCCGCAGCCATTTCCGAACGAAGCAGCGCGTCGCCCACCTGAGGGCCGTTGCCGTGCGTCACCACCACCCGATAGCCGGCGGCCATTACCGCGGCAATGCCTTCACAGGTGACGCTGAGATTGGCTCGCTGCTCCTCCAAGGTGCCGCGTTCGCCGGGCTTAACCAGGGAATTGCCGCCGATGGCGACTACGGCGATAGGCATAACGCATCTCAGGAAAGCAGTGCCAGAAAGATGGCCTTCTGCGTGTGCAGGTGGTTCTGCGCCTGCTGATACACAATGGAGCGAGGCGAGTCCATCACCTCGTCAGTCACTTCCTCGCCGCGGCGCGCTGGCTGGCAGTGCATGAAGAGCGCTTGGGGACCCGCCGCTCGCATCAGTTGAGCATTCACCTGGTAGGCGCGAAAAGCCTCCTGGCGGGTCTCTGCTTCCTGCTCGTAGCCCATACTGGTCCAAACATCGGTATAGACCACGTCGGCGCCCGCCACCGCTTCTACAGGACTGTGCGTCAGGGTTACGTCAGCGCCTTGGCGTTTGGCATCGGCCACGACGGAACGGTCCGGCTCGTAGCCCGCCGGAGTGGCAACCCGCAAGTGAATACCCAGCCGCGCCGCGCCGTAAATCAAAGAATGCGCCACGTTGTTGCCGTCACCCACCCAGGCAAGGGTAACGTTTGCCAGACTACCCTTGCACTCGAAGATGGTCATAAAATCACCCAGCGCCTGGCAGGGATGCTCGAAATCAGACAGGCCATTGATGACCGGTACCGAAGCATGCTCCGCCAGTTCGATTGCTGTCTGGTGGGAATGGACACGCGCCATGATGACATCCACCCAGCAGGAAAGGTTGCGCGCCACATCCTTTATTGCTTCGCGCTTTCCCAGCCCTACTTCATCCGAACCCAAATACAACGCCCGTCCGCCTAATTGGCTGATGCCCAGCTCAAAGGTCACCCGGGTTCGTAAGCTCGGTTTCTCAAAAATCATCGCCAGCGTCCTGCCCTCCAACGCGTTTTGATAAACCTCAGGGGCAGCCTTGACGTCCTGCGCCAGGTCCAGGATGTATTCAATCTCGGCCGAAGTCAGCTCAAGCAGGGAAATCAAATGGCGATGCGCGAGGCCCGCTGGGCGCATCAATGGCACGTTTCTGTTTTCGATGGGCGGGACAATCTTGAGTTTTCGCATAATTCTTCACATGCCTTCGAAAGTGCAGATGCACGAAACGGGCCATGAAATGCGGAGGATTGATTAAACCGACTATCCCATTTGTTTGGAACGTATTAACCGTTTTAGAAAGGAATTGTCGGCTCTGGGCCGCGCCAACTTGGGGATTATCGCGCTGTCTGGAGCCAGTGCCGACAGGCGTAATTGAAAAAAGGAAGGCGTTTGTGGGGATTCTGCAGTGGCACTTGCAGTGGCCACCCTTCAGGCCGGACCGTGCTGAATTCGTGTTCGGCTCTTCAGCCCCTCCTGCCAATTATGGAAATCAGACTTTTTTGCGGTATTGAAAACCACTTTCGGGTATAAAGGGAAAATCAATCAGGAGGCACACATGAACCTCACTCGCCGCAGTTGCCTGAAGGCAATGAGTAGAGGCTTGGCCGCAGGGTTCGCAGTTGGAAGCGCCTTCGGGGTCCCCCTTGCTGTACAAACGGTATCCAAAGCCGCCGGTAGCAAACTCAGTATGCCGGGACTTTATCCCGGACGCGTGTGCGCCGTAGAAAATCCCGCCGTGCTCCTGTCGGGCAAGTACCAAGCCGATCAGGTTCAAAAAATGATGCGCCGGGGCATGATGGAACTGACCGGCGCGGACGGGTGGGTGGACGCCTGGCGGCAATTCTTCGAGCCCGGCGACGTGGTGGGGATCAAGGTGAACCCGGTGGGGCAACCGTTGGTGATCTCTGATGCGACCGTCATGCAGGAAATTATTGCGGGATTGGAAGCTGCGGGAGTCAAACGTCAGGACATTGTCGCCTACGACCGTTACCGTAAAATGTTTTACTCCGGCGGATTCGACAAATGGTTGCCGGAGGGCGTTCGAATCTCCTATGCCACCGATTACGTCGATGACATTCAGCAAAACATTGAAGGTTACGATCCCGATCATTACATGGACATGGCGCTGACCTTGCCGGGCTTTAGCGCCGACAACCTCACCGCGCGCCGTTCCTATGCGGCCCAATTCATAACGAAGCAGGTCAATAAACTAATCAACCTGCCTGTCTTGAAGGACCATCAATCGGCCGGAGTCACGATGGCGCTCAAGAATCTCTCCCACGGCCTGGTGAATAACGTCAGCCGCAGCCACTCCAGCCCCAGCCTCAATGCCTGCAACACCTTTATTCCGGCGGTGGTGGCGATGCCCGTTATTCGCAATAAGACCGTGCTCCACATCCTCGATGGGGTCAAAGGCCTTTACAACGGCGGGCCGGCATCGAGACCGGAATTCGTTTGGGAGCACCAAACGATGTACTTCTCCACCGACCCCGTTTCGCTCGACCACATTGGTTGGGAAGTAATCGACGCCAAGCGCGAGTCCGTGGGAATGAAGAAACTGGTCGAATCGTTGCCGGATAAGGTGAGCACATTTGTGCATCGGCAGCCCGAACACGTGGAAATTGCCGGGGCGCTGGGATTGGGAGTGTGGGACCGCGGGAAAATCGATCTGCGGAAGGTCAGCGTGTGAGGACGGTAGATGGCAGGAGCTGGGGACTACAAGTAGTGAAGGGTAGATCTTACAGATGATTGCCGAATATAGTGACGCTCAATCGCCGTAACGCCGCCATCCTGGCGGCATTTTCCGGTGCCGGCAAGACGCCGGCGCTACGGAGCCTGTCACGATGTTCGGCAATCCTTAATAGAGCGTCAAGAAGCGTAGCGCGCTGAGCCGAAGGCACCTTGGAGTGCGGCGGCTCGACGCCGCCTTGGAATGCGACGGAGATCTACCGGTCGTAATCAACGTCGGACGCGGAAGGTGGTAAATTGCAGCCGGGTGAAATGCAACGAATATGCAAATTGTGCTACCGTACGTTGGAAGGCGGCGTCGAGCCGCCGCACTCAAGACGCCTGCGGCGATGGTTGCACGCCCAAGCGCCCAAGACTTGCTCGAAAACGCTTACTGATTGGTGGTGCGGCGAAGGGGGGCTTAAGAATTACTTAGGCCGAGTGCCAACTTCGTCTGGAGTGATGGCGACAAAGAGGTCTTTGCCTGAACGGTTGATTCTCAGCAGCGTCTGGCCATTTGCTTGCGCGCCCAAAAGCGTGAAGTCTCGGATGTTGCGCACCGGTTGACGGTTGATGCCCACGATCACATCCCCCACCAGTAGACCGCCGTCAGCTCCCGGGCTTTTCGGATCAAGTTGGGTAATCACCACGCCTGTCAAACTCGGGGGCAAACTCCCATGCTCGCGGTTCGCGGGAGTAAGGTCCTCCACGACGATGCCATGGAGACTCCCTTGCTCAACGCCTCCCGCACCAGCAGGAGCGCCAGGGTCGGATGGACGCTCGCCGACCGTCACGCTTAGCGCCAGAAGGTGGTCACCACTCTTGATGTCCAATGTGGCTACGGTGCCCGGTGTCAGATTCGCCACGAGCGTTGTGAATTGGCCGACATCCTTAATGACCTGGCCGTTGAGTTTGACAATATTATCGTTAGCTTTGAGACCAGCTTTGTCGGCAGGTCCACCCGCGACCACGCTTTGCGCAAGCACACCCCGGAGATTCGACCCGAAGAATTGCTTGAAGAAATCGTCATAATCACCAACCTGAATGCCGAGGTAGCCCCTGGCGTTCGGCGCGGAATGAACGGGTGTTCCTCCCGCAGGGTCCGCGAGCACGGCGGGAAGCTTATTGACTTGCCTTGCGATAAGCGTGACCTTCTGCTCGAAATCCTGCTTGCCCGCAAGCGTAACCTTGAGCGCATGGGTGCCGGGCTTGAAGTTGGCCGCAAGCCGACCATCGCCATCAGCGCGGCCCAGGAGCCGGCCATCGAGATAAACCTCGGCATTCGGCGAGGTTGTCACTTCGAGTTGCGCCGTCAGGGACTCGCCCGCCGTGCGCACTGCGGCAACCAGGGCGTTATCAGCGCCCGCCAGGCGCAGCATTTCGAAATACTGGTCATCCGGCAGGAAATCGATACCGTGAAGCCTGACCAGCGCCGCCGCGTGTTCGCTCGGCACGTGCGCTGTCAGAAGTTGCAACACCTGGTCCCTGGTCAGGGCCTTGGGTCGTACCGTGCGTAGGGCCTGAATGACGGGTTCTTCCGCACCTGCTTTGCGCAGATCTTGCAAGTAATCGTCGGACAAATCGAAGTCGATGCCATGCTCGCGGATCAGCTTGACGAGTTCGGGAGTTTCCATCCCGTTCTTCGCCAGTTGCATGACCTGATCTTTCGTCAGAGGTTTTTCTGACCCCTGCGGGCGGCCAGGCGCCGCGACTACGGCAAGAAATACGATCAGGGCAATCCAGAAGTTAATTTTCATCAGGCACTCCCAAGGACATATGCTAGGTGGGTCACAAGATAGCTCATTTTACGCCGCACCCCACCGTCTGTCACGTGCGATCGCTTACTGCCTGCCGCGCGAGTCCATGAGGATGAAGAAACTTGTCAAATCCGTTGGGGGATCCCCCGACTCTGCCGGAGGATGATGACTTCTGCCGGACGGGGACAGAATCAATGTACGGAGGCGGCTCGGACAATTGGAAATTGCCGTAGCGCCGGGCTTGGGAGTGTGGGATTGGAATAAGATCGATTTTAGAGAGGTTAAGTTGTAACCAGGAAAGGCAAGTATAAGTGTAAGGTTTAAAGGATAAAGGGTAATCATCGTTTCCTTTACTTTAGCCTTTAACCTTTACCCTTACTCACGGCCATCGTGCTGGCGCAGCAATTCCGCCACGTCGTCGTGCCTCTTGATCACCGCCCAGCGCAGGGGCGTGCAACCCATATCATCCCTGATATTGACGTCAGCCCCGTGCGCGATCAGTAATTTTGCCAGATCCTTGTAGCCCTGAGCCGCCGCGAGGTGCAAGGGCGTGTTGCCGCCGCCGGCCGTGGCATCAATTTCGGCCTGGTGGGCCAGCAGCAACTCTGCCAATTCCCTGTGGCCATGCGCTGCCGCCGAATGCAAAGGAGTCAAGCCGAGGTCGTTCACGGCATTCACATCAGCCCCGTGTGCCAGCAATAATTCCGCCACGTCTTTGCAGCCATTAGCCGCCGCCCGGTGCAAAGGCACATCGCCGTTGTCATCGCTGGCATTGATGTCAGCGCCGTGGGCGATCAACAATTCCGCCACTTGCTTTCGGCCATTAGCCGCCGCGACGTGCAAGGGAGTAGCGCCGTCATTGTCCTTGGCATCGACCTCGGCTTCGTCCGCCAGCAGCACTTCGGCCACATCCCGGTTCACCGCCCGGTGCAAAGGTGTCCAGCCCTTGTCGTCCTGTGGATAGATCGCCGCGTTCTCCGCCAGCAGCAATTCCACCACATCCTTGCGGCCCGAACTCGCCGCAAGGTGCAATGGAGTCTCATCCCGGGCGGTCTGGGCGTTGACATCGGCTCCGTGGGCAAGCAGCAACTTCGCCATATCTTTGTTGCCAAAGGTCACCGCATAGTGCAAAGGCGTGGCGCGAACTTTATCCGTGGCATTGACCTCGGCTCCATTCGCCAGCAGCAACCCTGCCACGTCTTTGTAGTCATCCGCCGCAGCCACGTGCAAAGGCGTCACGCCCGCGTGATCTTTGGCATTGACGTCGGCGCCGGCGGCCAGCAGCACCTCCGCCACATCCTTGTGGTTCTTAACCGCCGCCCAGTGCAACGGCGTTTCGCCTTTGGCATCTCTCTGGAGAACCACATCAGAATTATTTTGGAGGAGCGCCTTGACCATTGCCAGGTCGCCATCTCGGGCGGCTGCGTTAATATCAATCTCACGGCAGAAGGCCGTGCCGCTCCAGGCCAGTACGATTAGAGTGATGACGGCGGCGAGAGAGGGATATTGAAAAGGTGAGAGTCGGCGGAAGAAAGAGAGTATGTTCTTCATCGTTGCCCCGCAATTGGATTGATGCTATATCGATTGGTGCCGAAGGGCAACATGAAGCGGTTGACAGCCATGAGCAGCGCATTTCCAGCCTTGGCTGCCTGCTGATGCTGGATCTTAACGAGGAGGTTTTCATGATGGATAGTCCAGAAATCGAGACGAAACCTGGCAAAACGACGCGACGGAGTTTTCTGCAAGCGGGCAGTTTGTCCCTTTTAGCTCTCAACTCGCCAGCGCGGGTTCGGGCGGCTGGGTCGACCGAATCTCTCGCCGTGGCCGGCGGTCCCAAAGCGGTTACCGTGCCGGCCGAGAAGACCCGGGCGATCACGAAATGGCCTCGCTTCGGCGAGGAAGAGAAAAGCGCGGTGATGAATCTGCTCGAGAACAACAAGTCGTACGATGAGATTCCAGCGCTTGAAAAGGAGATGAAGGAGTATTTCAATGTGCCGTACGCGAAGGCACATTCGAATGGCACCAGCGCGCTGATGTCGCTGTTCTTCGCCTTGAATCTTCCGGCGGGAAGTGAAATCCTGGCGCCTTCCTACACGGCGTGGGCCACCACTGCGCCCATGCACATGTTCGGTTATGTGCCGGCGTTCGTGGATATCAACCCGCGCACGATGACCTTCGATGTGGAGTATGCGAAGAAATGCGTAAACAGCCGAACCAAGGCCGTGCTCCCCATGCACTCTTTTGGCAATCCTTGCGACATGGATGAAATCAGCGACTTCGCCAGGGAGCACGGGCTGATCTTGCTGGAAGACGTCGCGCAAGCGTGCGGCGCGTCAGTGAAAGGCAAGCCCGCGGGGACTTGGGGATCGATCAGCATTTTCAGTTTCCAGGCCAGCAAGATCCTGCCGGCCCTCGAGGGTGGAATGGGGTTGTATCAGACTCGTGAATACTACGAGCGCGCCACCACGTACGGCAACTACGAACTTCCCAACACCTTTCCGGCGGATAGCCCGTATCGCGGGTATCAAGGCACGGGGATGGGGGCCAAGCTGCGCATCCATCCACTGGCCGCAGCCATTGCGCGGCGGCAGTTGCCGAAGATCGCTGCGCACAACACAATGGTCGGCGCCCAGCTTCAACGGCTGAACGAGCGGATCTCCCAGTTGCCGGGCGTCAGCCATCCTTACACCCGCCCGGACGCCAAGCGCGTCTACTGGGCCGCCAACAAGATTTTCATTGACGAGAAAAAAGCTGGCGCCTCGATGGAAGCGCTGCTCAAGGCACTGCGGGCAGAGGGCGTGCAGGCCGGCCCCGGCGCTTACGACGAGCAGCACAAATACCAGCTCTATGCGGAAGCAAAGTGGTGGGACCATCCGGTGGTAATCCCGCAAGACTTGGTGGGTACTACCCAGGTGAACAAGCAAGCCGTGAATTTGCCGATCTTCCACGGCGAGGCTTCCGAGCTGGTCGAGCAATATGCGGCGGCCTTTGAGAAGGTCTGGGCACACCGGGCGGAGCTTGCGTAGCGAGTTACGCAGCGCGGCGCCACAACTAAATTTTCGCGGGCGGACGAAGTGACCCCTCACCCGTCCCGATGCATCGGGACACCCTCCCCGATTTCTGGGGTCCGATGGTCCGATCCGATCGGACCTGACATCGGACTCCCCTCGGAGAGGGCGGTTTTACTCTCAACCTTCTCCCAGGGGAGAAGGTGCTGAGGTACGAAGCGGATGAGGGGTTTCTTCTCTCGACCTCCCACTATCAACAAGCAACGTAGCCTCGGTCAATGCTGTCCTGGCCGTGAGCTCTTCCCCAAATATCGACACTGCCATGGAATGAATTAACCACATGAGGAAGGACTGGTGAAGCGGCAGGAAGACTGGCGGTGGTCGAGTTACAACAATTTTGCCCTGGACAAGGCAGACCGTAGCGCCAGCCTGCCGCAGGCCCATATAAGGAACCCTGGTGAAAGCGATACTCGTTATCTTACTCGGGATTGCAGGGTCAATTCTATTCGTCGGATTCGTGGTCCAACGGCTCTTCCCGCTGTCGGCACTTTCAGGAAGGAGCCGGAAGACTCTTTTCACACTCTTCGCGATTATTATCGTTGTCCCATTTGCAGTGAACGGCTATTTTTCCTATCGCGACAGGCAAATGGACCGACTCTTCGAAGAAGCCTCAGATCCGCAATTCTTTCGCAGCTCCGACGAAGTTACGGCCGCGGTAAAGAGACTGGCAACATACCAGGGAAGGCGAGCCACTCAGATGCTCCTATCGATCGCACTCAGTGACAGCCCGCTCATTAACGTGGGAGAGGCCCGGTCGGCAGCCATGGAGGCATTAGGAAAGCGCGGCGATCCAGATGTCGCCCTCGCACTGGCGAAACTCCTTCAGCCGCATGAGGGACTGGACACGCGGCAACAGGTAGCGGCAGCCTTGCAGGATATGCCATGCAACACAGAATGCGCTGCCGTGATCCTGCACTACCTTGAACGCGTGTGGCGGGGCGAGCCAAACTACGAGGATAGGACTGTCAGTGCGTGGGACCCTCAGGAAGGGATTGCCATTACGCATAGGGATCAGCAGGCCCTATACGCGAGCCTCGACAAAGTCTTGAAGCGCGAAAAGGTGGCAACCCTAACGGACCTGGCGCAAGTCTACGGCCTCGGTAGCGATAATCCCTCACTCTTCGCATTGGACTTGGTTTCGCGTCTCGGGCTTCCCGAGGCGTGCCCGTACCTTGACCAATCGGAGCGGGAATTCAATAACGACTCGGCGGAATTGTATAAAGCCCCGCGAAAGGAAGTTCAGGCCGCGATCGATTCGCTGAAGTGCAAGTGACGTCACCTATGGCCGGCTGGCACGGGGTGAGTGCAGCACTGCGGCATAGGCGAATCAAGCAAGCAGGTCCATGGACCGGACGCACGAATCGCGCAGATCATGGGAAGATCGGCGGACGTTGATGAAGACTTGGCTGGCGCAGACATGGTTTTCAATGTCTGCGCTTTTGGATATCGCAACGGGCAAGTCCCTTCGGGATCGCAGACTCCCAAAGGCAGGAGTCTGCGCCAGCCCCGGCACTTCCTCGGGGAATGACTGTTTGCGGATGCGTCTACCTGCTCAGCCGCACAGCCCGTGGAGCGGGCGAAAGATCGTAGCCCATAGCGTAAGCTATGGGTGAAGCGTCCAAGCCGGGTTCCCCAGCCCCAGAGGGGCGGAAGAACACACCCTTGCGGCGATTTCACATCGGAACCCATGCGTGGCAGTGGTCAGAGTCATTCATCGCTGGACTGGGCTCGCCCTGCGCCAGCCAGCCCGCATTTGAGGTTATGCGCAACACCTTGAACAGCACGGCAAGACGAACAGCCATTCTCGCGATTACCGCAGGCCGTGGCGTAATGCAGAGTAATTTCTCTCGGAGAAAAATAACTCTTCGCTGCGCTGCCTGCCGACTGAGGGGCCCAGCCGAATGTCAGGCCCATCGAGGTTCACTATGAACTTCCGTTGCTCCCCCGCGCTCCCCCGCTGCATCGCCGTGGGGTTGGCGTTGATGGTGTTAGGACCCAGCACCCTGGCTTTCTGCGGCGAGATTCATGAGGCAGTAAAGAAAGGCGACCTTACCAAGGTCATGGCGCTGGTCAAAATTGACCCGAAGCTGGTTTTCAGCCGAAATACGAGCCCCGAGGACACGGGCGCGACGCCGCTCTACCTTGCGGCGCTGTACGCCCGCCAGGACATTGTTGTCTTTCTGCTCGCCAATCGAGCTGATGTGAACGCCAGGACCGATGCCGGCGCCACCCCTTTGTTCGTCGCGGCGTCTTCGGGTGGCAGGGAAGTGGCGGAATTACTCCTGACCCACGGGGCCGACGTCAATGCCAGGGACGACGAGGGCGAGACACCTCTGTTCTGGGCGGCGAGATTTAACGGTACGCCCGTGGCGAAGTTGCTGCTGGCCGGCAAGGCGGATGTGAATGCCAGGAACAAATTTGGCAAGACCTCCTTGCACGTGGCGGCAGATTGGGGCCGGGAGGAAATGGCGGAATTCCTGCTGGCCAGCAAGGCGGAGGTGAATGCCAGGGATCAGGAAGGCAGCACTCCCTTGAACCTGGCGGCGGCTTCCGGGCACGTGGAGGTGGTGAAGTTGCTGCTCGCGGGCAAAGCCGAGGTGAATACGCCGGACGAGCATGGCAAGACTCCCCTGCACGCGGCGGCGGATTACGGACATGGGGAGGTGGTGAAATTGTTGCTGGCGCGCCACGCCGCGCTCGATGCCAGGGACCACGACGGCAAGACGCCGATGCAGTTGGCTAAGGACGGGGGCCATGCCGACGTAGTGGAATTGCTACAACATGGCGGCCAGGTTTCGGCGGCCACCCCGGCCGTCTTTTTCGATGCGGTCAACAGCGGCGAATTGGAAGAGGTCCGGGCGCTGCTCAAGCGTAATCCCGCCTTGGTGTTCAGCAAAGGCGACGGAGGCTGGACGCCTTTGCACGTGGCGGCGTATTGGGATCAGAAGGGAATAACGGAGCTGCTTCTGGCCAATAAGGCCCCCGTTGACGCCAGGGACGACGACGGCCGGACGCCCTTGCACGCCGCCGCCGCTCAGGGACGCCGGGACGCTGCGCAACTGCTGTTGGCCTATAAGGCGGATGTCAACGCGCATGACATGAAGGGCCGGACACCCTTGATCTGGGCGGCCGCTGCGGGCCACAAGGAAACCGCGGACTTGCTGCTGGCCAACCATGCCGACGTCCAGGCCGCAGACAAGAACGGCTTGACGCCCTTGCACTGGGCGGCGCGTAGCGGTTTCAGCGATGTGGCGGAACCTCTGCTGGCTGCCGGGGCTGGCGTCAATACCAGGGACGGGGACGGCATGACGCCTCTGCTCTGGGCGTCGCAAGAAGGCCACAAGAATGTGGCGGAACTGCTGCTGGCCCACCACGCGGATGTGAATGCCAGAAGTAACGATGGCTCGACCCCTTTGTCCGTGGCGGCGCAGCGTGGCAGAACGAGCGTCGCCGAACTTCTGCGCCGGCACGGCGGCCATGAATAGGCTGTCAGGGAATCGGCAGGAAGACCGGGGACACCACGTTTCCATGTCTGTCCGGATCTCGGGCTGGCTGGCGCAAGGTGAGAGCAACCCTGCGACTTAGGCGAATCAAGCAAGCCGGTCCATGGTCAGAACGCACGAATCGTGCAGATAATGGACAACCGGCGGGCGTGGATGAAGACTTGGCTGGCGCAGACATGGTTTTCAATGTCTGCGTTTTTGGACATCGCAACGAGCTAGTCCCTTCGGGATCGCAGACTCCCAAAGGCAGGAGTTTGCGCCAGCCCCGGCGAGGAGCGTGCTAAGTCGCAATTCCTCGCTCTGGAGCAAGCGCACAGAAAGCTGGGTACCGCTTCGATAGTTCGCGAAGGAGCCTGCGCCCGTCGCAGCGACTACGCTTGGGCCATCCAAGCATCTGCATGGAGCGGCAGGAGCAGAAGCGCCTCCGATTGAACAGCCCCGTCGCGCTACTGTCGTGTAACAGAAGTTCGAATCATAATTTAGCCGAACCGTCCAAGCCTCGGGCACTGAAAAACAAGGGGACGACGGCCACAACATAGCCATGACTTATGTAACAAACTTACGTTACACAACACTAGCGCCCGAGAGGGAAATTGTTGGCTGGAGACCTGTAAACAAATGCTAGCGTGACTTGGGCTGTGACCGGCTTGCCG
>CAYTMD010000163.1:0-12650 GCA_964438685.1 uncultured Acidobacteriota bacterium | reverse complement strand
CGACTGGCGGCTGGGAGCATAGACATTGTCGAGGAGCGGGAAGCGCTTGACCAGCGCGTGCTGGTTGGGCAGGGCGGAGGCGAAAACCGCAAGCGACGGATCGCCATTACCCCAGGGTACGTCTCCCAGCATCTGGTCGTAGGTGCGGTTCTCTTTGATGATCAGAAAGACATACTTAATGAGTGAGGGTTCCCCGATATGCCGGGGAATCGCCACCGGGGCAGCGTGCGGATCAATGTATTTCGGCCCGACCTGGATGTTTGTGGTCAAATTCCAATGATCGTTGTCGATCACCTGCTTGGTGTATTCCCCAAGCTGACGGGCATTGGGCAGCGGGATCAGGCTGACCACGCCCGTGTCCTGATGGGTATTGAAGCCGGATACGCCCTGAGCCTCTCCTACGGAGCCCTGGCTGCCCAACCCCTTGTCGTCGGCGACGGCGAGTTGTTTCCGCGCCGCGTCATAGATCACGGAAGTAGGGAAATAGGCGGTCGGGATATAGCCGATCACCGGATTGGCGTCACGGCCGGAAAGGTTGATGACGGCAATGGCATTGGCTTGGCCCAGGGTGACGAAGGCCCGGCCATCATGAGTTACGGCAACCCCGTTCGGACCAGACCCAAATACGCCGCCATTGATGGGTGCGCTGAGGCTGATGGTTCGCGTGACCGAGCCGGTATTGAGATCAATGACGGAAAGGCTGTCGCTGTAGGCGTTGGCAACGTAAAGATTCGAGCCGGAGATCGTCATACCGGCCGGGTGCAGGCCCACTTTGATGGTCTTCACCTCTTTGCCGGCCTCGAGGTCGACGATGGATACTGTGCCGGTGATGGTGAAGGCATCTTTCCGGTCGACGACAATCGGGGTGCCGTCGGAATAGTTGGTGAAATCCTCGCTCGAGGCCGGACGCCCGCCTTCGTTGCTGACGTAGGCATATTTGCCGTGGATGACGACGCTGTTCGGCACATTGCCGACGGGAATCTGGGCGATGAGCTTTGCCGGAGAGGCCGTCAGGTCAATAACTCCAAGTGTGTTGGCCGCATTCAGTGCAACATAGGCGCGCCTGCCATCCGGGGAGACGGCGATGCCGCCGGGGTTGATGGATTTCGCGTTGTGGTAGGGCCGGCCATCCGCGGGAGGCGGGGGCAGGTCCACGCTCTGCCCGTTGGTCAGAAAGCCGGTTTGCGGATTTACATTCGCGATGACCACATGATTGTCGTCCTGGCTGAAGAACAGCTTTGTGCCGTCGGCGGAATAGGTGATGCCGGTGAAGGATCCGGTCGTGTCGGAAGTAAAGGCCGTGCCTTTCACCGTAGTTGGAATGAAGCGCTGCAGAACATGCCCGGTGGTGGTGTCGAAGACGATAATCGGCTGGGGCGAACCCATGAGCAGGACGGCGCCGCTCGCGCCATGCGGATTGAGCGCAATGGCTTTCGCGCGCACCGGCGAACCGAGATCGACGATCTTACCGGCCGGCGTCAGCGTCTGATTGTTCGACACGACGATCGAGCCATCCCTCTGCGGCCCCACGGTGCGGCTGGATGTTGACTCGCCCTGGGGGCTCCGCTGTGCTGCGGCCGGAGCCAGAATGAGAAATATAGCCAGCAGTGCTCTGAAAAAAACTGTCATTGGATATGCCACTCCTTAGCGAAGTCTGACTGGTGATGCGGTACGGCCCTGCCGGCTCTGAGACAAGGCACATTAGAATTTACCTACCGGCAAGCGGGAAGTCAATTTGGCAGCACTTGGGACAAATTTGCCACTGAAGTGCGCGACGCTCGCGGGTGGCGCATAGATTGGGGTTCATATATGTGACCCGAGAGTCCCGCAGCGAGCCGTCAAAGTGACGCAGACATAAGAACCGATGTCTGCGCCAGCGCGCCAAGCGGGCGTAGCGTCTAATCGATTGGTCTGTCAGGATGTACAGGGATGGCAGCACCAGTCAGAGTTGAGACAGACGGGTTGTGCGAGGCAGGCAGCCGGTGGTCGAGGCGGCGGAAGTAACCCCTCATCCGGCCCACGACGGCTGGTGAGAACGCCTGTCGTGGTCCACCTTCTCCCCTGGGAGAAGGAAGCGACTCTTTTTGTGCGGCGGCCCGCCGCACGCAGATGGGACGCGCGCTTGCGCGCCCAAAACATGTTTTCCCCTCTCCCAAGGGAAAGGGTGGCTCGCAGCCGGGGCGAGTCGGGTGAGGGGTTACTTCCTCGCGTTCTCCCCCATCATGACTGAAACCTTCCGCTCAAACTCGCCGGGGTTTTCCAGCACCATCGCATTCGGAATGCGCAACAATCGAACGCCGAGGGTACGCAAATAATTTTCTTTGGCTGGCTGGCGCACGGCTGCGCTTGCCCTGCGCCAGCCTGACTTATCTTGAAAGTATTCCTGTTCTTGGGGATAATCACAGCCACGTCGGCGTGCAAAATGAGATTACGAAGTTCCCCGGAATCGCGCTGACCAATGCCTGGAAACACCATGGACTTCGACACCGTACGGAACATCGGACTTGCGTTGCCCGGAGTGGAGGAGGGCACAGCGTACGGGTTCCCGGCGCTCAAGGTCCACGGAAAACTTCTGGCCTGTGTACCTGCTAATCGCTCGGCCGAACCCGGTTCGATTGTCGTTCGCGTGGATTTCAATGATCGTGCTGAGCTGCTCGCTACAGCCCCGGATGTTTACTACGTGACGGACCACTATGCCGACTACAGCGCCGTGCTGGTTCGCCTTTCGCGCGTAAATCCCGAACTGTTGCGGGACTTGCTCAGCATGGCCTACAAGTTTGTGACCGCCAATACAGCGCCCCGTTTGCCATCGCGAAAGCGCCGAAAATTCGGACCCGGAAGATGAATGAGAGACTGATCCTCAAGCGTTGACGGGCTTCTGGGAAGTTGCTCTGGATAGCGTCGTGATGAGAACGAATGTCCAGGGTGCCGAAGGGCCTCGGTCCAGCCTAACGCCGTAGCGTTACCGGGAATTTCTGCCCCCAGATTCCTAGCGAGTCCCCATTCCACCAGTGACTTCCACGTGATTGATAGCCCTGCGGGCGGATCCGGCCTGAAAAGCCGCCTTCCCATCACTCAAATGCCACTTGGTTCTAAAACGACCGAATAGTGGAGTGCAACCCCCAACTCCCCGAGTTATCTTCAAGGAAGTTTGTGTTGGTTCAGCAATCGCTGGGATGCACCGCGACTACCGCCGCAGAATTTGACCCCCCGCCAGCCCGCCTGATTGCATAATTCCGCATAAAAAGCCGCGGACCTTGAACCGCAGGTCCGCGCTACTTGTTCCGCTTCCGCTATTGGCTATCGTTAGTTTCCGGCGGTTGGCTCGACGATTCCGGGCCAGTAGCTTTTGCGGGTTTGGATGACCGCGTCCGGACACCCGGGGACGCGGACGCTGAGGGTGTGCAGGATCAAGGCCGAGGTGGATGAGGGCTTGAAGCTGAGGAGATAGTAATCGTGGAGATGGTTGGAAATGCGCTGCAGGCCATCTTCAAAGCCTTTTTGAGTGGTGAAGTTGATGTACTCTCCGCCGGAAAGCGAGGCGAGCTCGGAGGCTGTGTTTGCCTTGAGAGCCCCGATGATGAGTTGAATTTCCGCAGGCAGCTCAAGAAGCGGAGGATGCTCCGTGTACAAGGGCTCCGGGTCGGGGGGCGGGGACGCATTTGCCTCTGCCGCGGACGGCGGGTTGGCAAACGCCGTTGGCGCAGCGAAAGTGGGCCCGGGCGGCTGGTCGTCGTTCTGGTAGTTGCGCAGGAACTCATCTTTGGCGGGGGAAAATGCCACCGAGTAGATCACAATGTCATTGACCCCGAGTTCAGCGACAACATCCTGGAGGTGCGAGTGGCTGCCGTAGTCGCGCATTTCGCTTATGAGCAGGATGGCGCGGCGGTAATCGTTCTGCCGCCGCTTGAGCATGTTGATGGCGGAGGAGACGGCATCAATGGTAACGGCATGGTAGTCGCCGCAGGGCTTGAGCCTGGATAACGCCAGGGGGATGGCTTCCGGACGGCTGGAAAAGTTGTCAAGCACGTAAGGCTTCTCGCCGTATGCGACGATGGCAACTTCATGCGGGGCGTCACCGACAATCCCGCCAATCATCGCGTTGAGGCCTTTGAGCTTCTTAAATTCCATGGGCGCGGACCGGCCGCACTGCACCAAAACCACCAACGACACTCCGGTGGAATCAGCATCCTCGTCCACCTGCACGGATTGGCGGACGCCATTGTCTTCAACGATGAACTCCTCCGGCCTGAGCCCATAAATCGGCTCACCCTTCCTGCTCTGAACCCGCGTGGGGAGAAAGACGAGGCTTGAGTGCACCCTCAACTTGTAATTCTCCGCGCCCGCCTGGCTACGCGGCGGTTCGGCGATGCCGGCGTCCTGACCCCTCGCCAATGGAGCGGAAAGGATTATCGCCCCCACAACCAAAGTGAGCACGCGCCAGATGGACTTGAAGGTCGGGAACCGGGGTTGATTCACCTCACATCAGATGCCTTGCGGATGTGCGCAGTTGCCGCGCGGCGTGGGGCTGAACGGCGTTCGGCCCAGGGTTCACCCGGCGGCTCCTATAAATGCAACGGCCGACGGCAAATGCCGTCGGCCGCGAGAGCTTCGAGCTGAGGATGAAGTCTACCTGTGCCCACCATCGTGGGAGCCGCCTCCACCATGATAACCACCGCCACCGTGATAGCCACCTCCACCATGGAATCCGTTTCCGCCATGGAAGCTATTTCCACTGTTATAGCGCCCGCCGGAGTAGCCGTGCCCGTACCCTCCACGATAGCCTCCGTGGCCGGAGTAGGCCGACCCATGCCCGTAGTAGCCATGTCCGGAATAGCCCCGATAGCCGTGATAGCCATGGAACCAAGGCCCGGCGCCAAAAAAGATCCCGCCGGAAAACCACTCAGGTCCGTAGAAGCCATAGGGTGCGCACGCGTAGGGGTAGTAGTCGTAATAGCCATACGGGCACACAGGGGCTGGCCCCACATAAGCCGGTCCAACTCCGATTGCGACTCCAAACCGTTGGGCGTGTGCGTATGGCGCAACCATCAAGCTCAGACCCAGCAAAGCTAAAGTTCTTAGGTTCCGCATTTGGGCACCTCCTCGAATCCTCAATGCGTCTTGCAACTGCACCCTGTGTGAAGGCAAATCCGCTGCCAAACCCCGCAGCCGGAAAGGTCGTGATTTCAAGCGGGTAGGGTGAATGCCAGGATGGGCCAGTGCCCGCGTGGTGATGGTTTTGGTATAGGGCGGTGCTTTTCGGATACCCCCACACCTTTTGGTGCATTTTCGGAATTCGGCCTTTCACGCACGCGATGATTTAGGATAAATGGCAAATCAATGACATAGGGGAAGATAGGTAACATTAGGGATATTCCAATGCGTGTGGGGCAAATTGTCACACATGGCGCCGAGGAAGGTCTGTGTGCGCCGCACCAAGGTGACAATTCGGCGTTAAGTGTCGGACAATAAGTTCTCCAGGGCGGCGCAGGCCCGCAGTGCCCAAACAGCCTATTAATTGTGACCAATAGGTTATGGTACCTTGTCAATGTTCAGACGAAACCACCATTGCCGTCCCCGTATAAGTTTGAACTGTCAAAGCTCCATCTTTCCATTCCACCGTCGTAGCGCCGTCAATGTCGGTGCGGAAAACTCGGGCGCCGGCGTTTTGCAGAGCTTCCAGCGTCGCGGCATTCGGTAAGCCGCCAACACCTTGAGCCTCGGTGCTGATGATCGCCACGCGCGGCGCAACTCGGGCCAGGAAATCTGCACTTGAAGATGACTTCGACCCGTGATGCGCCACCTTGAGCATCTGGCTCGCAAGTGGCTCTTGGGAAGCAAGCATTCCTTCTTCCGCCTTCTTGCTCGCATCTCCCGGCAGCAGGAAATTCATTCCGTTCGCGCTGATCCGCATCACTAGCGACTCATCGTTCTGGGATAGACGCCCGGACGGCGGATCCGGTCCCGGCCACAGCACTCGAATTGACGCATCGCCCAGTGAAAGCGTGTCGCCCGCCATAAGGGTTCGGGTGGGAATCCCGTGCCCTGCAACCGCATCGAGCAGTTCGGTGAATTCCGGCGTCTCGCCAGTGGCAGCGTGCCAGAATTCGCCGACGGGGAAGTTATCAAAGATGGCGTAGAGCCCGCCCATGTGGTCTTGGTGCGGATGAGAGAGTGCCACCACATCAATCTTCTTGATTCCGAGCGACCACAGATAAGGGGAAACGATATCCTCGCCGGGATCCCAGCGCCGGCCCTGGAACCCACCCTCCCGAGCTCCCAGCGTGCGGCTGCCCCCGGCATCGAGCAGCATCGTGGCGCCATTGGGAAACACCAGGAAGAGCGCGTCGCCCTGGCCGCAATCGATCGCGGTCATTTGCAGAACTCCGCGCGGCAAACGGGGTGCAAAGGGATGAAGCGCCACCAGCACCACAAATACCGCGCATGTCATCAGCGCCAAACCCGCGGCCCGCCGTGCGTAGCGGAGAGTCCATGCAGCCAGCACGAACGCCCCGCAGAATCCCCATGCCACCCACGGCGGCGGACCCGCCATGCGGTACGACAACCATGGTGAGAGTCCCGGCAGGTGCGTCATGTTAAACAGCAGAGCCATGACCATGGTCAACACTTTGGCCGGCCACGCCGCGAGTGCCGGTGATGCAACGCTGAGCAAGTTGATGGGCAAGGCCAGCGCCAGAAGCAGCGTCATGACGGGAATCGCCAGGGCGTTCAATCCCACTCCCGCAAAGGTGACGCGATGAAAGGTCTCAACCATGGGCAGCAGCAATCCCAATTGCAGGATGGCGGAGAACACCAGGATATTGGCAACCCACAACAACAGCTTCAGCGGAAGGACGACGATGTTGCGCGCGACCATCGGATAGCGCTCGAAGAGGCTCACCCGTCGGCGCAAGCCCTGGACCAGCGAGCGAAGGTCAAGGCGCACCTGGGCGATGCGGGGTGAAAAATGGTCGTCAAGCAGCACGTCGTCCAAGCGCAGCAGAGACCGGCGGTAGGGCTCGATGGTGCGCTCGAGGATCGGGATGGCGACGCCCACAATCAGCAGGGCCGCGGCAAAGGAAAGCTGAAACCCGGATTCAAACAGCCACGCCGGACGAAGGAAGAGAAGAATCAGCGCTACCGCTCCGATGGAATTGAACGGCGAATGCTCGCGGTCGATGATGCGAGCCAGAAGGTAGAACCCGATCATCAACGTGGCGCGCAACGTGGGCGCGCGCTGCTCCACCAGGAAGGCGTATACCACCAGAAACCCCAGCACGGTGAACGCTCGCGCCACCCGCTTGCATCCCAACCCCCGCAGCAGGAATTCCAGCAGCAGCGTGAGCAAGCCCACGTGCAGCCCGGCGATCACCAGCAAGTGATAAAGACCGGTCTTGCGAAAATCCTCGATGGTGGCGGAATCAAGCGCGGTACGATCTCCCCACAACACCGCCTTCAGCACCGCGCCGTAACGCCCTTGGGCTGACCACGGCGGATAGATATCGTCGATGCCGCGCAACAGACGCTGCCGTGCGTGCTCCACCAGTTCCGCAAAATGAAAACCCGGAGCGTGGCCAACTTTCTCCACCAGCCGGGGGTTCTTGACGGTCCCCACCCAGTAAAGATCCTCGATATCCTCCATCCAGCGGCGAAAATCGAAGCTGCCGGGGTTCTGGTAAATATGCGGCTGGCGCAAGCGGACCAGGGTTTGAATCTCATCACCAAAACGGAGGTCGAGCGGTGCACTATCACCGAAAGCCTCGCCATCTTCCGAGCCCTGCACCCGCAGGCGGATCTTCCCGGTGACAAGATGTTTCTGGGTGAGTGACTCAATCTGCCGGGCCTCCACGTCAAACTGCAACCCATATCCGGTGCGATAGGGAGTGGAGATCACCCGCCCCCGCAATCGCACCGGGTCCCTCAGGTCGACGCCCATCGATTCGAGATAGCGGACGTGGTGAAGTGGAGTACGGTGCTCCCAGCAGTGCGTTGCCGCGACGCCGGTAAAGATCATGCTTCCCAGGGCAAAGCACACCGCCGTGCGGCCCCAGCCCGCGCGCAATAAGAAAAGTCCAATGAGAATGCAGGCAGCCGCGAAAAAAAGGAATCCATGGAACCCCGCCGTGGCGGGGAAGCAATGTGCGGCTACAATCCCCAAGGCAAAGGCTGCGGCCAGTGCCGCCAATGGAGCCTTAAAGACCGGGCGAGGCTTGTCGTTGGGAGGAGCGTCGGGCAAAGGTCACGTCTTGCTAGCGCGGGTTGCGCATCACGCTGGAACGCTTATCGGAAGCTTCAGGAAGAGTGGGATAGGCAGTGAAGCTTGCCCGCTATGACTCTGCCCCCTTGGCTGAAACTGGGGAATTCTTAAGCACGTTCACGGCCAATCCTGGAGAGCCGCGCCAGGGATTCGACATGATAAGTCTGGGGAAAGAAGTCGAACAATTCCAGACTATCAAGGCTGTAACCCTGTTGCAGCAAGTAAGCCAGGTCGCGCGCCAATGTCGGGGGGTTGCAGGATACGTAGTGCAAGCGCTTGGGGCGTAACGCCAGGAGAAGCTTTAGCGTGTCCACGCCTGCGCCGGCGCGGGGAGGATCCATAACCACCAGGTCGGGATCCATCTGGGCGCTGCGCCGCAGGTAGTCAAAGGTTGTTCCGGCGATGGCGCGGATCTTCCTGCCGGGCACGGCGCGAGCGTTGGCGGCGAGGTTGGCGGTCGATTGCGGATGGACCTCCACCGCCATCACCTGCTCAAACTGTTTCGATAGGGGCAGCGCAAACAGGCCCACGCCCGCGTATAAATCAATCGCCACGGCGCCGGACACTTCCGCGGTCACCGCCTCGACGAACTCCGGCAGCAGGAAGCGGGCGCTTTGGAAGAACGCGGTGGGGCCGATTCGATAGGCAAAATCTCCCACGCGATAGGAGAGGTACGACTCCCCAAAAACCCGCACTCCCACGTCCTGCGTAAAGGCGACGGTAGCGACACCCGAGAGCTCCGCCAGGCACTTCTGGGCCAGCGTTTCCGCTTCCTCCGCATCCCAGCTCCCGGCAAGCGTCATCATTATTTTCTCGTCGCGATCATCAACAACAAGTTCCACCTCGCGACCGTTCGCCAGTTCGCTGATCCAGGGTTCGGCGCGCAATACCGCCAGTAACTCGTTCAGGCGCGGAGAGAGAATCGGACAGGCATCAATGTCAATCAGGCGATTCGACTCCGCCTCATAGAAACCCAGACCCGGGGCGCCGTCCGGAGGCTTGCCAATTTTCAATTGCGCCTGGTTGCGGTAATTCCACGCGGGGCCGGAATGCGTGGGAATCGGCTGCTCCCATTTCACCGGGCCCAAACGGCGCAGCGTTTCCCGCAGGATCTCGGATTTCGCTGTCACTTGCGCGGCGTGGGGAAGGTGCTGGTACTGGCATCCGCCACAGCGGCCGAAATAGGGACACGCCGGTTCGATGCGCTCGGCGGAGGGCTGAAGAATCCGCAGCGGACGCGCAAAGACTACGCCCTTCTGCCGGCGGACTTCCTCCACTTGCACGCGCTCGCCGGGCAGAACCCGCGGCACCAAAACTGTGTGACCAGCATGGAAGCCCAGAGCCTCGCCGCCGTAAACCAACTTGACCGGTGAAAATTCAAAAGGTGAAGACACGCGTGATTTTCCTCAAAGAGTCAGGATTCAATGTCATGAACATCGCCTATATCATAGACTGTCCGTAGCTTTGGGAGTAGTGGTTGTCCAAAGTTGGGTAGTTGTGCAGTTTGAAATCTCGAGGCCTTACGTTTTCTTGACAAACCTAACGTTCTCGCCTATACTGCCGGAGTAATACATTGGGGAAGCTAGTTCTAGTTGCTCCAGTGGAGGGAAGTATCATGGCACGCCCAATTGAAGCAACACCCGTATTAGAAGGCAATGATGCCAAGGTGTTTCTTGAGCAAATCAAAATCACAGAGCCCATCTCCACCGAACGCAAGCTTTGGATGGCAAGGATCGTTGCGGAAGCCAAAGCTTTAGAAAAGTAACTTCTGTTCCCACAGGACATGTCAGTCTCCTTGGCAAATCTGCAAATAGTTCCCTTCAATCCAGAAACACATGACGTTAGCGGTTTTGATTGCGACGATTCGGACCTAAACGACTTTCTAAAAAGTGACGCCGCAAAATATCAAAGTGAGCACCTATCCTGCACTCGGTTGGCATTTCTGGACGGCGTCATTGTTGGTTACCTCACAATTCTAGCTGATTGCATAATCCTAAAGAGTGGAGAGAAAAGGCATCTTTTTGATTTTCACCAATCCGTTTACACATTTTCTGCCTTAAAGATTGGAAGAATTGGCGTTCAAAAGGAATTGCAACGGAAGAACCACATCGGGACTCAGCTCCTAAAATATGCCATTAGTTTGGCCATTCGATTAAATCAAGAGTTACATATTGGTTGTCGATTTATTACGCTCGATGCATATCCGAGATCCATCGGATGGTATAAGAAGAATGGATTTGCATTCAACAAGCACTATAATAGTCCCGAAAAGACACACCCGAGCATGAGATTTGATATCGTCAAGAGTACGATGATATCTTTGAATCCTTAATTACCGCTAAGCTTCTTGACGCCTATCCCTTCAATTTTCGTCATTAGCGAGTAGCCACACCCACCATTGCGATCTTAGTTTTGTGCCCTGTCGTGGCAACAATCAACCGTCGTTCGACATCCAAGGAAAAACCCACGACCACAACCGCAATGACTGTGGCTACCCGCTCTCCGCAGCCAGGTAAAAGGCCGTCGCCAGAAGGGCAGCAATGGCTCGTTGGAAGCGAACCGATTCATGATGTTTTTGTCTTTTCCAATGGAGATGCGAGGCCAGGTTGAAGCTCTGAGAACGGGTCATCGTTGGTTCTTTTCTCGTAATTGCGAACATAGATTTCTTCCAAGGATTTTGATCGCATGTATAATCTTCCCCGTGTGTGTCCTGCCGCGATGAGCAACCCACAATCAACGAGAAGTTTCAGGTCCCGGCTGGATACCTGTTCAGAAACTTCTGCTGACGCCCTATAAGACGAATTTCGTATACGATACCCGAACGCAGCGTTGACCAAGGGTATTGTCGTTCTTTCCGGGAGTCCGTTCCGCGAAACGATGTCTTCGACTTCACTCCAGACCCGCTGGGTCATACGGTTGCGCTGAAGGAACCATGAGGTTTGGCGATAATGGGCAACAAGATTAAACCTAATCCAAGCACGACAGTCATTCCCAGGATTCCAAGAGCCCCCACCAACTTCAGCCAGTACATCGTAGTATTCGCGTGTGAACCTTCCGAGATACTCTTCAATGCTGCAAAACGGAGGTTCGACAATCTGTTCCCTTCCTAGAATCAGGGTTTCAAGGCATCTTGCCATCCTTCCATTTCCGTCAGAAAACGGGTGAATCATCACAAGGTTCAGGTGGCCCATCGCGGCTCGCACCTTAACCGGAAGGGCTGAATCCTCATTCAGCGATTCAACCAACTCTCTCATAAGGGAAGGAACAACGCCAGCGTCGGGACCTTCGTAAACTCTTTGTTGCCTGCCCTCGTCCTGAATAAAAATCAAACCAGGCCTATAACGGCCAGGATTCTTTTGCAGATCGTGTTGCATCATCATGAAATGCAAACTGCGAATTAATCCTTCGCTATAAGAAAAATGGGGGTCATCCGCGAGCCCACGAGCGTAGGTCATCGCATTTCTATATCCCACAGTGGCGAGCCAATTCACCTTTTCTGCATCAATGGGTTCCTCATTTGCCACCGCCGCCATAGCATCGTCCCGGGTTACGTTGATCCCCTCAATTCCAGTCGAATGTCTGATATTGCGGGCGAACGTGGCTTGGCGAAGAACGCCAAACCACCTGGAAGGGGAACTAATGGCGTATCTTAGAGACTTTCGCATTGAGTCAATCTTTTCAATGACCTCAAGCTCTTGCTCTCCAAGTTCTGGTGCTTTGAATAACATTTTAGTCCCTCCCACTCAACATTATATACGGTAATACAGAATCATTCTGTATTCAAGACATAATAATAGTATATTTCCATCGCCAGTCCTTCACGCTCATGCATCATGGTCAGTATGAAAAGACTTACGGACACCCAAGGCTCCCAAGTTATTGCCTTCGTCTGTGAGGGGAGTTCCCTCCGAGTTCCAATTCGGCTGGCGGGGATTTCCAAGAATACGACTACCAAATTGCCCGTCGAGCTTGGTGACGCCTGCCCTGACTACCAGGGCCAACCCTTCGCAACGCGAAATTATCCGCATATTACCCGCGTCACGGGATTTCCGCGATATCTTAGCCCGCGCTTCTCACCACCTCGGAACATCTTTGGGAGTCAGCCGGAAGGAAGTAGCTCTACACGCTGCGGAAAAACTCGTGGTCTTCTCGACGCCCTGCAAGGGCAAGAAATAGTAGCCGGGGGCAACGCCCCATAAGCGTTAACCTAAGACCGCGACGGCACCAGCCGCGTAGCGGCGTAAGATCATAGCCCACGGCGTAAGCCGTGGGTCAAAGGAGCGCCCCCCCGCAACGAGCCCCAGAGGGGCGAAAGAAGTAAATCGCGGTGAGTAGGGCGAAACTCCAGGATTGTCGCGACCTACCCCCAGCGTCCCTTTCTTTCGCCCCTCTG
>CAYTMD010000162.1:0-12652 GCA_964438685.1 uncultured Acidobacteriota bacterium | reverse complement strand
GCGCATTATCATCTTGCCTGGTATTACATCCAGAAAAAACAGCCCGATCAGGCGGTTGCAGAGGCTCGCCTGGCCCTGCAAGGCGACCCCAATCATCCCTATTACCACAACATGCTGGGCTGGGCGCTGGAAACCAAGGGAGATCCGCAGGGAGCACTGCAGGAATACCGCGCGGGTTATCTGCTCGCGCCCAATGAGGCAGGTATCAAGGCCAATTACGAGCGCCTGCTCAATCAAGGGAAGAAATAAACGCGCGTAACTCGCACGCCTATCTCTATTCGGGAGAATTACAACATGGAATGGGTAAAGCACTTCTGTTGCCTTGCGGCTGGGGTGCCGCTGGTTTTTGGAACTCTGTTGGCGGTGTCCGATGCCCAGTGGCAATCCCGCTGGAAGCAGATCAGCCCGGCAAGGATTTTGGAGAACATCAAGGTTCTCTCCTCGGATGAATACGAGGGGCGCGCGCCTGCTTCCAAGGGGGAGCAGCTTGCCACCGGGTACATCGAGGAGCAATTCAAGAAAGCGGGCCTGAAACCCGGAAACCCTGATGGCACGTACTTTCAAAGCGTCCCGATGGTGGGCATTAAAGCTGATCCGCAAGCGCAGTTGGTGTTCACGGACGATACCGGCGGGAAGCATGAAACGCTCAAATTCGCCGATGACTTTGTGGCCTGGACCAAACGCGTGGAGCCGGCGGTCAGCGTTGAGGCTGATGTGGTGTTTGTGGGGTATGGAGTCGTGGCCCCAGAGTACCATTGGGACGATTTCAAGGGGATGAATCTGAAGGGCAAAATTCTTGTCGTGCTGATAAACGACCCGCCCGTGCCGGATCCCAGGGATCCTTCCAAGCTGGATGAAAAGTCATTCAAGGGCAGGGCAATGACCTATTACGGCCGCTGGACCTATAAGTTTGAGGAGGCGGCGGCAAAAGGCGCACTTGGGTGCCTGATTGTTCACCAGACCGGTCCGGCCGGATACCCGTGGGGCGTGGTGCGAAGCAGCAATTCAGGCGAGCAGTTCAGCCTGGTGGCGGCCGACCACGGGGCTTCGCGATGCGCCGTGGAAGGGTGGATTACCTATGAAAAGGCGAAGGCTCTGTTTGTTTTGGCGGGCAAGGATTTCGACACGCTGAAGAAGTCTGCCGTCAACCGCGATTTCCATCCCGTTGACCTGAAGGTTAGGGCGTCGCTGGGACTTCAGAACACCATTCGCACCATCAATTCGAAAAATGTAGTGGGAAAAGTTGAGGGCTCTGATCCCAACCTGCGAGATGAATATGTGCTTTACACCGCGCATTGGGATCACCTGGGGATCGGCCCGGAAGTTAATGGGGACAAGATCTATCATGGGGCCGTGGACAATGCCTCCGGGGTTGCGGGCATTGTGGAACTGGCGAACGCCTTTGGGCATATGCAACCGCCTCCGCGCCGCTCCATCCTGTTTCTTTCGGTGACGGCAGAGGAAAAGGGGCTGCTGGGCTCGCAATACTACTCCGAACACCCACTTTACCCCCTATCCAAGACCCTGGCGGAAATCAACATCGATGGAATGAACGTGCTCGGCCGCACCAAGGACATTGAGGTGATCGGGCTGGGACAGTCGACTCTCGACGACGTGGTGAACTCAGTGGCGGCGGAGCAGGGAAGGGTGGTGAAGCCTGACGCTGAACCGGAAAAGGGCTTCTACTTCCGCTCCGACCATTTCAATTTTGCCAAGCAGGGAGTGCCGGCGCTCGATCCCAGTAGCGGCGTGCAATTCATCGGGAAGCCGGAAGGGTGGGGGCTCCAGATGCGTGATAAGTACACCAGCGAGGACTACCACAAGCCTTCTGACAAGATCAAACCGTACTGGGATCTGAGCGGGGCCGTGGAGGACTTGAGCCTCTTGGGAGAGGTCGGCTACCGGGTGGCGAATGCAACAACCTACCCGGTGTGGAAAGCGGGTTCGGAATTTAAGGCGAAAAGAAAGTAGACGGGATACTGGGGCAAGGAGTCAGGAGCCAGGAGTCAGAAATCAGAATGAAGTCTGGTTGTGGTGGCAGGGGTACGGCTTGCCTTACCCTATCTCACGTCACCGGACATATCGGATACGTCAATCTGTACCCATATGATCAATTTTGAGATGGGGCGCGTTTCAATTCTGGCTCCCGGCTTCTGACTTCTTTTTTATGAGGAGGAACCATGTCTTCGGAAGCGCGAGAACTCACTCGGAACCCATTTACTGGACTTATGCGTCGGGCAATGGCCACACTGGCGATATTGGTCGTGGCGCGGTTTGTTTTGGAAGTTGCCGGAGTGCCTCAGGATTTTGCCCGCTATGTTTCCAGCACCATAGGACTGCTCTTTGTGGCAATTTACGTTGCCGCGGTCGGACCGCTGCGGGGTGGCCTAACCAAGTTCGCACAACTGCCGGTCCCGGCGCTGATCCTTGCCGCATGGACGGAAGCCTGGATTATTGTGGCGACGATTATTGCCGCTGTCTTTCATCTCCAGCGGAGCCATTTTGCCGGCAAGGAAGACCTCGCTGGCAACTGGCGTCACCTCGCCGGGCATGTGTTTGGGCACACCGTTGAAGCTGGAGTGCTGTTTCTGATTGTTCTGCTGCTGATGGCGGTTGTTCACGTCCTGTGGCGATGGCCGGTGACGGTTGCTCCTGGCGCCGCGCTGGGAGTGGTTGTAATCATGCGTTTTTGGACAGAGGCCATGGGGCTTGAGCCCTTTCGCACTGCTGCCTGGAGTTCCACTGTGCTGGTGCTTTTGAGCGCATTTTACCTGGGCGGGGTGGGAGGGCGTATAGGATTGACGGAGGCCCGCCAACTCCTTATTCCCTCATTGGTGCTGGGGTGGGCGTGGCGGTTTTGGGTATACCTTGCCACGGTGTTTGCCGCATATGTGCCCTTTTTCAAAACCCACTTCTTTGATCATTCGCGTGGCGACATTCCAATGCGCTTGCTGAGGACCCTCGGGATCAGCGTGGTGGAAGGCTTCATTGTGGGAATATTCGTGTGGGGCATTGCTGTCTGGATTGCGTGCGCGACGCACCCGAGAGGCGCCATCGATGCCGCCCGCACTTCGCGGGACGATTCCACCGACGCTTCTTGAGGGATCGTGCCGAGACAGCAGTAGGAGAAAAGCCGAGGGCAAGGCAAAGACGGAACCAAAGGACAGGAGAGGAGTCAGGGCAATGTCCAAAAGTTAAATCCTGACTCCTGGCCTGTGACTACTTCCGCAACACTTGGGTTTTGACCCCCTCACCTGTCCCGCCCCGGCTGATGACTGCGCCGGTTGCGGTCCACCCTCTCCCCCAAAGGGGCGAGGGATGTAGATTCAAATCACCTCTCCCCTCGCCCCTTTGGGGGAGAGGGGCCGGGGGTGAGGGGGTTGCAAGGTCCGCCCACCTACGTGTGACTTGCTCCAAGTCACAGACTATTCAATCCGGTCCCCGCCGGTGGCGGGGCTGTCTTCTGACTCCTGCCTTTAGAACTGGTTCCAAAGGTATTGCGTATAGACGGCGTGATGGAACTGGATCTCCGGCGACTTTACTATGGTCCCGAGCAATCGCGGGCAGCGGTCGGCGGAGGCCTTTTTCAAATCAGCAAACCGGCCTTTCACGTCTTCACCGAGCAGCTTCGTGGTCCACTCAGCTTTATTGAAATTCTCCATGGCATCGTAGATGTTGTCAGGTAAGAAGCGGGCAGCGCCGCGGAGATTGTCGATCTTGGCGATATCGCCCTCAATGCCGGTCTTAAAGATCGAGTAAAGCAACATGTACGGATTGGCATCAGGAGCGACAGCGCGGACTTCCAACCGTGCGCTGCGGTGGTTGCCCAGGGGAATTCGCACCATCGCACCGCGATTCACGGCCGAGGCGTTAAGCTGGTTCGGAGCCTCGAAATGCGGGTCAAGACGGCGGTAGGCATTAACGCTGGGGTTAAAGATCAGGCACAGGTCGTTGCCGTGGGTGAGGATGCGGTCAACGAAATCCCAGGCAAACGAACTCACTTTCTCCAGCCCCGCGGGATCCCAGAACAGGTTCTTGTTGTCCTTCGAAATCGATACGTTGGAGTGCATGCCCGAGCCGTTCACACCCACGATGGGTTTGGGCAGGAAGGACGCAGTGAGTCCCATCTTGCTGGCGATCTGCCGACAGATCAGTTTATAAAGCTGGATCTGGTCGGCGGCGGCCACAACCTCGGCATAGCTGTAGTTGATTTCGAACTGGGAGGGAGCGACTTCCGGGTGGTCCTTCTCGTTTTCGAAACCCATCGCCCGCTGCACTTCCGCGGCGTGATCGATGAAGAGTCGCAGGGTGTCGTTGGGAAGGGCGTGGTAATACCCACCCGCGCTGACATACTCGAACTTGCCGGTTTCGTGATAGTTCGCCTCGGCGTCAACACCCTTGAAGAGGAAGCCTTCAATTTCGGTGGCGGCGTTCAAGGTGTAACCGTTTTTGTCGAATTCGCTCTTGGCATAGGCCTTCAGTACAGCGCGGAGGTCCGCGGCATAAGGCTTGCCATCTTTATCGATGACCTCGCCGAAAACCAGCACTTTCCCGGCGCCGAAGATGTCCGCAGGCCCCCAATAAAAGGCTGCCCAATCGATTCCGAGCCGCAGGTCGCTCTCGTGTTGCGCGGAAAACCCACGAATCGAAGAGCCGTCGAAAGTCAGGTTATCCCAGCTCTTGATGAAGAACTTCTTGTCATAATCCAGCATGTGCAGCCGGCCTTCCAGATCGCTGAAAAGCACGGTTATCGCTTTAATCCCTTTTTCGTCTGCCAGGTACTTGAGACGTTCTGCTTGAATCTGGTCCACGGGAACGCGCTTAAGGCGTTGCTCCTTCGCGTGCAGATTCAATTCTTCCAGTTCACTGTAAGTGAGTTCCAAGTGGTGCTGCAGTTCATTGCTCATGCTTCTCCTTCGTGCCGGGAGTCCCGGGAGGTCTGTTTAAGCTAAAGTTTTTGGAGACTTCCACACTCTTCCGCAGGAAAGATGCTTCGGTCTCATTTTCAGACTTGAATCAGGTACAGGCTCATCTCCATTGTTATCGACACCCACGGTATCTGGCAATGGTTTTACCGATAGATAATCTTTATAGTTCGGATTGATTAACCTTTCGGTCCCAATGCGACGGTGGGCCTTTGATTTAAGTTGCGAGACTTTACCGGAAATGCTGAAATTATGCAACCCGATTACCCGATTACCCGGCAGGGAGGCATGGTTTCTTGACAGGCCCGCAATAATAGGCTAGTATGTTGGAGGAGTGAAGGTGCCGCATGTTTTCATCGGTTCTCCCCCCTTACCGTTCTCCCCACAATTTTCATCCATTAGGCTTTGCGCGGCAGGCCGTCGAGTCTCTATCTCCGTTGCTGGGGATTCAACTTTCAACCCGGAGATGGGGAATGGCTCGCTGGAGATGGCCGAAGCATGACAATATGGCTGACATGATCGCGGACCCAACGTCAAAAATGAAGGTGCATCCGGGTATGTTGATGAAAACAAGGAAGAGCAGGTGTCAGGCAGGCACCCGGCGTTTGCAAATGCCAGCGGGTTATGAGGTCGATGCGAAAGGCCTAAAATGAAGGTGCATCCGGGTATGTTGATGAAAATAAAGGTAGGGATAAATTGGGGTGCTTGGCCGAGTGTGACACGGGTCTGTTCGCCGGGCCTAAGGCTTTACCTCATCAATCGGGGGCGAACCCCAAACCTTCAAGCAGGCGTGTTCCAAACCGCGAAAATCAAATAGGGAAGTACAGCCAAGGTGATGACGTGGTATAGTCATCGTGATTACAGAGGAGGTTGCGCTATGGCGAAGGAAGCCGTCTTCACCGTCAAGCTGGAACCCGAACTCCGGGACGCCTTCGCGGCCGAAGCCGAGGCGGCACACCGGCCCGCGTCGCAGATCGTACGCGAGTTCATGCGGGAATTCGTCCAGCGCCAGCGTGAGGCGCGCGAGCATGACGCCTGGTTCCGTGCCGAGGTGCAGAAAGCCCTCGACGACCCGCGCTCCAGTATTCCCCATGATGCCGTGATGAATGAAACACGTGCGATCATCGACCGGCTCACCGGTAAGAAGGTTCGGGCATGAGGGTCGAATGGCATCCCTTGGCGCAGGCCGATTTAGCCGAGCTTTTGACCTACATCGCCACCGGCAACCCGAAGGCCGCCTACCATATGCACGATGAAATTCGAAAACAGACCGGCATGCTGGCCGCGCACCCCGAAGCCCGCCGTTTCGGCCGCATTCCGGGTACCCGGGAGTTGGTAATCGCGGGGACGCCTTTTATCGCCGCCTATAGCCTCAGCAGGGACATGGCGACAATCCTGCGTTTGCTGCACGGGGCGAGGCGATGGCCCCGCGCTCTGTGAATCGGCTTTTCTGGTCAATTGAGGACGAACGCAAGATCTCCAAAACAGGTCTGCCATACATTTGCTCGCGCGTAGATTACCACCATGATTGGGTACATCAAATTGCCCGCCGTGCCATGATGTATTGGTAGCGCCGACCCTGATGTCGGCAGGTGGTGATCTCAAGGTCAGCGGTACCTCACGTCCGACGCCCTCACCGTGCATTGCTTGCGGTAAGCACCGGGGTATGTTAGGGTTTCTATTGATTTCATAAGCGTACAAGGTCAGAGTTCCTGTGAAGACAGAACCTGTCGAATTAGATCTCCTGAACCAAATCGATTTGGACCGTCTGCCCCAGCACATTGCCATTATCATGGATGGGAATGGGCGATGGGCCAAGCGCCGGCGGCTGCCTCGCATCGCCGGCCACCGCGCGGGCATCAAGGCCGTGCGGCAGGCCGTGGAGGCCTGCGCGCGCCTGGGTGTTCCTTACCTTACCCTGTATTCATTTTCCGTGGAAAATTGGAAGCGGCCGCACACTGAAATCAAGTTCCTGATGGGCTTGTTGCGCGAGTACTTGAAGAAGGAGCTTGGCGAACTCAACCGGCAGAACATCCGGCTGGAAGTCATCGGAAGAATTCGGGAGCTCCCCAAGCCGGTCATTCAAGACTTGCAGAATACGCTTGATCAAACCCGGAAGAATACGGGAATGCGCCTGGTCCTGGCGCTGAACTACGGGGCAAGGGCGGAGTTGGTGGATGCCGTGCAGGAACTGCTTGACCACGCCAAGCATAATGGCACCATCACGGTGGATGAGGCCATGCTGAGTCAACACCTCTACACCCGCGGCCTTCCGGACCCCGACCTGCTGCTCCGCACCAGTGGGGAATTGCGGCTGAGCAATTTTCTTCTCTGGCAAGTGGCGTACGCGGAACTGTGGGTTACCGAAACCCTCTGGCCTGACTTCACGCAAAAGGACTTGTTCCAAGCCATCATTGACTTCCAGAAGCGCGAGCGCCGCTACGGCGGGTTGGGACTGAGCTAGTGTTCAGTAGTCAGTCATCAGTAGTCAGTCGATGGACGACGAACTTTTGACGTTCTAATCTGGCCTTGTGCGCCTGACTTCTGAGAACTGACAACTGAGAACTGACGACTGACAACTTCATGCTAAAACGTACTGTTACGGCCCTCGTATTAATTCCTCCTATTCTCTACCTGATTGGGTGGTCCCCGGAATGGCTCTTTTTGCTGGCTCTGGCTGGCGGGGTCATCCTGGCCTTGCACGAGTACTTTGGCCTGTGCCGCGCCATGGGCTTCAAGGTCTTCTCCTGGATCGGGTATGGAGCAAGTGTGGTGCTGTGCCTGGTTCAGGCGTTGCCGCGGAACGTGGGTCACTCTGCCATCATCCTGCTGCTGGCGATACTGTTGCTGCTCATCCCCACTTTGGCCATGCGGCGAAGCATGGATTTGAAGGACTACCTCGCGGCCACGTCGGCAACCGTCTTCGGGATTTTATATATCGGCCTCTCGCTTTCTTTCCTGGCGTCGATTCGATTTTCACAGTATTCACTTGGAGGGCGTTGGGCGGTTGGCGGCGAAATGGACCAATCGCTGGCGCTGGGCGTAGGTTCACGTTTTCTCCTGCTCTTGTTCTTAGTGATTTGGGCGGGAGATATCTGTGCCTTTCTGGTCGGCAGGCCGTATGGACGTACGCCGTTTTTTGCCCGCATTTCTCCCCGCAAAACCTGGGAGGGCGCAGTGGCGGGGTTGGCGGGAAGCGTCCTTGCCGGCTGGGCCTTCGCCCACTGGTTCTGGAAGACAGCCGACGTGATGACAGTCATTCTGCTTGCCGTGTGGATCGCAGAGGCGGGTCAGGTTGGCGACTTGGTGGAATCCGCGATCAAACGGGGGGCCAACCAAAAGGATTCCGGCACCCTCTTGCCGGGCCATGGAGGCTGGCTCGACCGGATTGACAGCCTGATCTTTGCCGCTCCCGCGCTTTGGTTAGCCTTGTTCGTAATAGGATCTTTCTTATGACCCAGGGATTATGCATTCTCGGTTCCACCGGTTCCATCGGCCAAAACTGTCTGAAGGTGGTGGATAGTCTGCCAGACCGTTTCCATGTTGTGGCGCTTTCCGCCGGGAAGAATCTGGAGGTTCTTGCATCGCAGGTGGTGAAGTACCACCCCAAGATTGTGGTTGTAAGCCAGCCGGAATTCAAAGACGCCCTGCGTGAGCGTTTGAAGGCGTTTGGCTATACCCGGCGCGTAAAGGCGACCTTTGGCGTTGAGGGCCAGGTGGAAGCCTCCACGCACGATGCCGTTGATTTCGTCGTTTCCGCCGGGCATGGTACCACCGGATTGGTGGCTACCTATGAAGCCGTTCGCGCCGGCAAACATGTGGGCCTGGCCAACAAAGAAACCCTGGTTGCCGCCGGGGAACTGGTGATGCGCGCCGCCGCCAAATGTCGAACAGAAGTTCTCCCCATCGACAGCGAACACTGTGCCGTGCACCAATGCCTGCGGTCGGGACAGGCCAGGGAAGTGAAGCGTATCATTTTGACGGCTTCCGGGGGCCCGTTCCTGAAGACTCCAAAGCGTTTGTTCGATTCCATAAGTCCTGAGCAGGCTTTGAAGCATCCAATATGGAAGATGGGCGGCAGGATAACCATCGACTCGGCGACGCTGGTGAACAAGGGGCTGGAGATCATTGAAGCGCGCTGGCTGTTTGGCGTCGGCCCGGCGCAAATTGACGTTGTAATCCATCCCCAATCTATCATTCATTCCATGGTAGAATTCTGTGATGGGTCTGTGATGGCGCAATTAGGTGTCCCGGACATGCGCATTCCGATTCAATATGCGCTGACGTATCCGGACCGGGTGGCCGTCGCGGACAATGGGCTTGGGCTTGACCTTGTATCTGCGGGGCGGCTCAATTTTGCGAAGCCAGACACTAAGCGATTTCCCAGCCTCGATTTGGCTCGCGAGGCTCTGCTGCAGGGAGGAATTTTGCCCTGCGTTTTGAATGCTGCGGACGAGGTCGCGGTCGAGGCGTTTTTGAACAATCGCCTCAGGTTTTCAGCAATCCCGCGGTTGATTGAAGAGGTCATGCGGCAAATGAGTTCGTACCGGGCCATCAAGTCACTGGAAGATGTTCTGGCCGGGGACCGGGAAGCCCGCCTTCGTGCGGCAGAAGTAGTCTCGGCCATTTCCGCGTAGGGAGAAGGATTTTTACATGCTGGGTCATTTTGTGACGAACACCGTGGTGGTGATCGTGGTCCTCGGGATCATGATCTTCATTCACGAGCTGGGTCACTTCACGGCCGCCAAATCCTTTGGTGTCCGTGTGTTGGTTTTTTCCCTGGGGTTTGGAAAGACCCTCTTCCATATCAAGCGAGGCGAGACGGATTATCGCATCAGTGCCTTGCCGTTTGGCGGATATGTGAAGATGGCCGGAGACGATCCGTCGGAGCTCCGGGAGGGGGATCGAGGGGAGTTCCTGTCCCAATCCCGCTGGAAGCGCTTTATCATTGTGGTGATGGGCCCGGCGATGAACGTCCTTCTCGCCATCGTTATTTTGACTGGACTCTACAAGTTTCATTATGAACGGCCGGCCTTTCTGGAGAAGCCCCCGGCCATCGGCGATCTGGATCCTGGATCACCCGCGGCCCAAGTCAATTTACAACCCGGGGATCTGATTCTCCGTTTTGGGTCCCAGGAAAACCCCAAATGGGAAGACATCGAAGTCAAAACCCTGACCAGCGCGAATGAAGTCATTCCCCTTGAGTACGAGCGCAATGGCGCGAGGGTGAAGACCTCCATTAGCCCAATCGCCAAGGGTCCTGACCGGGTGGGTTATGCCGGGTGGGAACCGATGGACAAGGCAGTTCTCGGAGTGGTGGAGCCTGGACTTCCCGCCAGCAAGGCTGGATTGCAACCTGGCGACGAGATCGTGGGAATCGATGGGCAAAAGGTTTTCTACGCTCCGCGCATCGCTTTTGCCATTCAGAACGGCAACGGCAAGCTGGTTACCTTTGATGTTATCCGTGCGGGCAAGGAGTTTCAGGTCACGGTGCAACCCACCTTCAGTGAACTGATGGGTGAGAAACGATGGCGGGTGGGGTTTGGCTTCCACGAGGAGATGGTCGTCCGGCATTTGCCTTGGGGGCAGGCGTTGACAGCTTCTTTGGATTTCAACGCGCGCAATTGCCTTACCACCTTTGATGTCCTGGGAAAGATCCTCACCCGGCGGATGTCGCCGCGCTCGCTCTCCGGCCCCATTGGCATTGCCCAGCTTTCCGGCGAAGCCTATCGCGCGGGGATTACCGAGCTTCTGTTCCTGGTTTCGTTCATCAGCCTGCAACTGGGCATTTTCAACCTTCTGCCCATCCCCGTCCTTGACGGTGGAGTGATTCTGCTATTGGTGGTGGAAGGATTGATGCGGCGGGATTTGAGTTTGGAAGTTAAGGAGCGCTTCGTGCAGGTTGGAATTGTCTTCCTCCTCTTGCTCGCGGCCTTCTGTATGTATAACGACTTGATTAAAACGTTTAGACCCTATTGAGGAGAAGTGACGAGTGACAAGTGGCGAGTGACGAGCACGGAACCAAGGTCTCAGCGCTTGCTCGTCACTTGTCACTCGTCACTGGACTAAGGAGTTGCTGTGAATCTTGGCGATAAAGAATGCTTTCCACCCCGTAGAAAGACCCGGCCCGTCAAAGTCGGACGTCTTACCGTTGGCGGCGACGCTGCCATCGCTGTGCAATCCATGACCAAAACGGACACGCGCGATGTGGATAAGACCGTCGCACAGATTCAAAGCATGGAAGCCGCTGGGTGCGAAATCGTTCGTCTCGCTGTGCCGGATCAGGAAGCCGCCGAAGCGCTGCCGGAGATCCGCAAGCGCTGCCCTGATTCCGTGCTGGTTTCGGATATTCACTTCCAATACAAGTTTGCGTTGATGGCGCTGGACGCGGGCATCGACAAGCTGCGCATCAATCCCGGAAACATTGGGGACGATGAGAAGGTCCGCCTGGTGGTGCGCCGTGCCCAGGCGCAGAAGGTTCCCATCCGCATTGGGGTCAACGCCGGCTCGCTGGAGAGGCCCCTGCTGGAAAAATACGGTTACCCCACACCGGAAGCCATGGTGGAAAGCGCCCAGCACCACATCCGGATCCTCGAGGACTTGGGTTTTTCCGACACCATCATCTCCCTGAAGGCTTCGAACGTAAAGTTGGCCGTCTCTGCCTATCGTCTGCTCTCCCGGCAGGTTGACTACCCGCTGCATTTGGGGATCACGGAAGCGGGGACGCAATTCTCCGGCACCGTAAAATCATGCGTGGGCATGGGGATGTTGCTGGCGGAAGGCATTGGCGATACCATCCGCGTTTCGCTGGCCACCGATCCGGAAGAGGAAGTGCGCGTGGGCTTCGAATTATTGAAGTCACTCGAACTGCGCAGCCGCGGCCCTGTGGTGATCGCCTGCCCAACCTGCGGGCGGCTGGAAGTCGACCTGTTCAAGATTGCCGGTGAGATTGAACAAGCCACCAAACACATCAAGACTCCTCTCACCCTGGCGGTGATGGGCTGCGCCGTCAACGGCCCTGGCGAAGCGCGCGAAGCCGATCTGGGTGTCGCCGCCGGCCGTGGCAATGGCATGATTTACCGGGAAGGGAAGGCCATCCGCCGCGTCAAGGAAGAAGAGATTGTTACCGCTCTGCTGGAGGAGGTCGAGCGCTTTATTGCCGACAAGGCTGCCGGCATCAACACGGCTCCTCCGGAAATTGTGCCAACCCCGGAGCCTGAAGCCAGTAAGTCTTCACTCGTAAGCTTGCAGTAGCCGATCACACTGCCAGCGCCGCCCAGATGAATTTAAGGAGGAATTTCGAATCCTCACTGGGCGCGGTATCGTTCTGCCCAAGTAATCTCCGCTGAATCGTTCCGCGTGTCATATCGGCAATGATCCATGCCACCTTTTCGGAGTGTACCCGGCGAATCTCCCCGCGTCGGGCCGCATCTTCAATTGCCGAGGCCAAAAGCAGCACCGGTTCGTGAAGCCAGCGGCGGTACTGGCTTCGCGTAAAAGACACACCGCCGGATTCGAGGTCCATGATGCGAAAGAGTTCCTTCCTTGCTTCCGCGTTTTCCAGCCGCGTGAGGGTAAATGCCTGGATTTTATCTTTCAGAGTTTTCGCTGCGTTGATCCGCTCCAGTGTGTTCTTCTTCAGGAATTCCATATCGTTATCCAGGACCGCCCGGTAGATCTCTTCCTTGGATCGGAAGTAGAGATATACCGTTCCCTTGGCGACTCCC
>CAYTMD010000161.1:5239-12784 GCA_964438685.1 uncultured Acidobacteriota bacterium | reverse complement strand
ACGGCTTACGCCGTGGGCTACGATCTTACGCCGCTACGCGGCTGGTACCGTCGCGGTCTTAGGTTAACGCTTATGGGCCAATGGCCTGGGTTTTGAAGATTTGGCTCTACGCCAAGCCCTGAAGGGGCGCGCTAACACCCTCCGCAGTTTCGTTTCAGATTCCCAATTCATTCTCAGCCAAGGGGCTCTGAACGGTGGATTCGTAGATCGCCCCTTCAGGGTTCGGCCGGAAAACATCCTGTAAACCCGGCCGACGGCCTGGGCTTCGTTAGTACGCCCCTTTGAGGCTCGTTTGGAATCAATGCAACGTCGTGGTGCGGCGCGGCAAAACCCAAGCCTGCCAAACCCGTCATGAGAAATCCGGGCTACCGCCTTCCGCCTGTGGTCTATACGGGAATGGCGCAGAAACGACCGGATAGCAGACCTGAGAGAATCCCTCATCAGAGCGGGATGTTCCCGTGCTTCTTCGGGGGCAGGGTGTCGCGCTTGGTTTCGAGCATGCGCAGCGCGGCAATCAGCTTGGGGCGGGTGTCGTGGGGTTCGATGACGGCGTCCACCCAGCCACGCTCGGCGGCGATGTAGGGATTGGCAAACCGCTCGCGAAATTCATCCACCTTCTCGCGGCGCATCGTTTCAGGGTCGTCGGCCTTCAGAAGTTCGCGGCGGTAGATGATGTTCAGCGCGCCCTCGGGGCCCATCACGGCGATTTCCGCGGTGGGATAGGCCAGGTTTACGTCCGTGCGCAGGTGCTTTGAGGCCATCACGCAATAAGCTCCCCCGTAAGCCTTGCGTGTAATCAGGGTGATCTTGGGCACCGTGGCTTCCGCAAAGGCGAAAAGCAGCTTGGCTCCGTGACGGATGATGCCGCCGTACTCCTGCTGTGTTCCGGGCAGGAAACCCGGGACATCTTCAAACGTGATCAGCGGGATATTGAACGCATCACAGAAACGCACAAATCGCGCACCCTTGACGGAGGCATTGATGTCAAGGCAACCGGCCAGGACCGCGGGTTGATTGGCCACAATACCCACGCTCTGCCCGCCCAACCGCGCAAATCCCACGACCAGGTTCTTCGCAAAGTGTTCGTGGACCTCCACAAAGTGGCCGTCGTCCACGACCCGCGAGAAGATCTCCTTGATGTCATAAGGCTTGTCGGGCTCAATCGGCACCAGTGAATCAAGGGCTTCATCACGGCGGTCAATGGGGTCCGAGCTCTCGACGTGGGGTGGGTCCTCCTGATTGTTCTGGGGCATGAAGCTGAGCAATTCGCGGATGAGCGCCAATCCGTCAGCGTCGTCGCGCGCGATAAAGTGCGCCACGCCGCTGGTGGCGTTATGAGTCATGGGACCGCCCAAATCTTCCTTGCTCACATCCTCGTGCATCACGGTCTTGATGACGTCCGGCCCGGTCACAAACATATAACTGGAGTTTTGGACCATGATGGTGAAGTCCGTGATGGCCGGTGAATAGACCGCCCCGCCCGCGCAAGGTCCCATGATGGCCGAGATTTGGGGAATGACGCCGGAGGCCAGCGTGTTGCGCAGGAAGATGTCGGCATAGCCCGCGAGCGACGCCACACCTTCCTGGATGCGCGCGCCGCCGGAATCGTTCAGGCCTATCACCGGCGCGCCAACCTTCATCGCCAGATCCATCACCTTGCAGATCTTGGCGGCATTGGCTTCGCTGAGTGAGCCGCCAAATACGGTGAAGTCCTGCGCAAAGGCATAGGCCAGACGGCCGTCGATTCTCCCGTAACCTGACACCACTCCATCGCCCGGAATGCGCTGGCGGTCCATGCCGAAATCCTGGCAACGGTGCTCGACAAGCTTGTCGATTTCCTCAAAGGTGCCTTCGTCAAAGAGCAGGATAATCCGCTCGCGCGCGGAGAGCTTGCCTTCGGCGTGTTGGCGCGTGCGCCGTTCCTCACCGCCACCCGCTTCGGCCTCCGTGTGGCGACGTCGAAGTTCTTCGAGTTGTTGTTCCCGAGTCATCCTCAGCCTGAACGGCACTATAGTCGAGAATGGCTGAAACAGGCAAGAGTAGTTGGCCAATCAATCTGTTGGGCTGTTTGCCGGCGGGGCAATTCCGCGAGATGGAAGATTGGCATGGGTAGAAGACTGAACCCGGAGATGGAGCGCTGGGGGGGCCGCGAACCTGATGGGCTTGCGACCCCGACACAAATTCCCCATCAAGGTCTCCAAAGGTGCCTATCGATCATCCCAAAAGGCTGACGGCACTCGAAGCCAACTGCGCGGTGGTACCCACACCTACGCCAAGCTGCTGCAGGTCTTGCTGGAGAGTGGAATAGGCCGTCTGAGCAGAGGACAAATTCCCGCCTTGAAGGGCCGATCCCAAAGTGCTGAACAGTTGCGATAAAGTGCTGCTGGTGGAGGAACCGGTAGTCTGTGAACTGCTCCCCCCATGGTGATGATGATGATGACCCGCGCCGGTTTGCTGAACATCCTGTTGAAGTGTTGAGTAGGCCTTCTGCGCGGCTGACAGGTTTCCAGATTGCAATGCCGTTCCCAAAGAGCTGAACGCCTGGGATAGGGTGCTGTTGCTTTGCACGGATCCCGAAAAATTCTGACTCAACGTGCTGAAATCCGATTGGGCTTGGCTGAGGTTCCCCGCTTGAAGGTCCTGCCCAAGTTGCTGAAACTCGGTTTCAATCTTCTGGGCCTTCGCCTGCCAGGTTTGCAAACTTTGACTCAAAGAGCTGCTTGAAGAAACGCCAGATATGGACATTGTCCACCTCATCGAACATGATTTGCGAAAGGTGTTAACCTTTTGTGGAACTGGCCGATGATCGAGACCAGCAACAACAGGCCGGCCGCTACATACCGTCCGATGCGGTAGTGCTTGCCCCTGCTGTTGCATCTTCTCTGAAAGCAACCTGAATGCCGTCTCTTGCATTTGCGGGCTTGGTTGTAACTGCTTGGATGTTAAATAGTTGGCGCCAGGATGTGTTGAGCAGTCGCAAGGGCCATTCCATGGATAGGCAACTTAAGCCGGGTGGTTGCTTGAAACGGGGAAAATCTTGCCTTGTCGGCTGAATCCTGCTTATCGATGCTCATCCGTGGAAGGCAGGTTGGGTTCTTCTTCGCGACCGGCGATGGCGGTCCGGTTAGGTTCCAGATCGGGAATGCCACACCACACTTCACACGCGAGGATTGAATTGGTCGGCTGCCGCGGATCGTATTTTATGTCGGTGGTTTGGCCGGGAAGGAATTGCGCTGCGGCGGCTATTTCCGGCAGCGCGCTCACATCCTGCGCCGCCTCGTATGTAACGCCCGCCACTTCGTAATCATAGAGCAGAATAGGTCCGGCGGGGCCGTCAGCCACGGGCTCCACCATCTCAACGATTCTTCCAGGGATAATGCGTCCGCAAGCGTTCACTCCCAGACGACGCAGGCGTTCGATCTCATCAGGGCTTTTGCGGCGCCAACGTTGAACGGTTTTCCACGCCCATGCCCCCGCGACTGCGGCCGCGGCCGTCCCCACGATGGCGAGTCCCAAGTCCTTCGAAAGCGTCACAAATTTTATATTTCCAATATCACTATTAAATTCTGGAAGGCTAAAGTCTAAAGGGTAAAGTATAAAGACTGGTGATCATCCTTCTCTAACCTTCAACCTTTACCCTTTAAACTTTAAATTTCAAACTTTGGCCTTCTATTTCGTTTCTACTTCTTCTTTGTCCGACGCCTTGCTCTCGTTGCCGGAAAGGTCTACGGCCGTTACATAATAGGTGAGAGTTTTCCCTGGAGCGGCAGTGGTATCGCGGAAGATGGGCGTGCGCAGAAGATCCTTGTTCACCCGCCGCGCAGTTTCATTGTCAAGGCGATAGACGTTATACCCTGCCATATCCGCCTCTGTATTGGCCGTCCACACCAGCTCCACGGCGCCTGCCGAGTAGATGCTTTGCAACCCCTGTGGCGGGGCCGGCGGGAAGATATCTCGAACCGGGACCTTCATGATCTGCGAGCCATCGCTCATTGCCAGGTGGCCGGGCTTACCAAAAAGCGCTCGCACCTGGTAATAATACGTTTGACCGAATTCGAATTGGCCATCGCGGTAGGGGGAGCTAACCGTATCCCCCACCGCCTCGAAGCTGCCTGCCTGTCCCGTTGAACTGCGATAAATGCGGTATCCGGCAAGGTCACGGACGGGCACGCCGCTGATCGTCCGTGCGGGTGCAGGAAACTGAACTTCCACGGCCTTTTCCGTGACCACGCATTTGATGTTCACGACGGGTTCCGAGACGTCGAAGATCGGCACATCTACAAAGTTGGAGGGCTCGCTTGCAATGGCCCGGTGCCGTAACCCCCGCGTTAGCGCGCTGACTGCCACCGCCAGTGTTTGTCCCTGCCAGTCGTGAAACTCCCGCTCGGTCAAATGCACAGAGTAGGAAACGTTTTCGCCCTGAGCATACGGCAACCACTCTTCGCGGATAAGGTGAGTCCAGACCTCCGGGGCGGGCAGATGGGAGATGCCCGAGCTCTGGGGCACGACGGCGCGCAGGATGTCCACTTCCAGAGGCTTCGTCAAGCGCTCGCCATCCGCGGTCTCTTTGGGAAGGGTGAAACGGACTTCCAGGCTTTGGCCGATTTGGACAGCGGCAAGGTTGGTGATCTTCGCCGGCCGCTCCAGGCGCGGAGGATGGGGAGTTCCCTGCACGCCGCATCCGAACAGGCAACCCACTGCGGACGCCAATACCAGCGCTTGAACAATACGCTTCGGCAGGGTCCGGTGATAGCTGGAGTTGGTGGCGGCCGCTCGCCGCATTCGAGGATTAGGTTTCACAGGATGTATCGGCTAAGGTCCTGATTCTTGACGATGTCGGTCAATTGCTTCTGGACATATGCGCCGTCGATGCGTACGACTTTCTTCTTTAAGTCAGGACCCTCAAAGGAAATTTCATCCAGCAACTTTTCCATGATGGTGTGCAGACGCCGCGCTCCGATGTTTTCAGTCGCTTCATTTACGGCCGCTGCAAACTTGGCAATTTCCTGCAGCGAGTCGTCAGTGAAGCTCAGTTTGATTCCTTCTGTTTCCAGCAGCGCCACATATTGTTTTACCAGCGCGCTCTTGGGTTCCTTCAGGATGCGGATAAAATCATCCGTGGTCAAGGAATGCAGTTCCACCCGGATGGGAAAGCGGCCCTGCAACTCGGGAATCAGGTCGGAAGGCTTGGTAACATGGAACGCGCCCGCGGCGATGAACAGGATGTGGTCGGTACGAACCATGCCGTACCGCGTGTTGACGGTGGTACCCTCGACGATGGGCAGAATATCGCGCTGCACGCCCTCGCGGCTTACGTCCGGTCCGCCTGCACCACGCTCGCGCCCCGCAATCTTGTCGATTTCATCCAGAAAGATGATGCCCGACTGCCCGGCGCGCTCGACCGCGATGCGCGTGACCTGGTCCATGTCGATCAGCCGGTTTTCCTCTTCTTGGATCAGGTACTCCATGGCTTCCGTAACATGCATGCGGCGTTTCTTGGTGCGCTGTCCGAAGAGTCCGGGAAGGACATCTTTGATATTGATATCCATCTCTTCCACGCCCTGTGCGGAGATGATCTCGAAAGCAGGCGTGCTGCGGTCGCGTATCTCCACTTCCACTTCCCGTTCGTCCAGCTTGCCTTCGCGAAGCTGGGCGCGGAGCTTTTCCCTCGTGCGCTGAAACTGTTCGTGCGACGCAGCGCGGCCGTCGTCATTTTCTCCTGGAGCTTTTTCCTGCTTTCGCATCACGGGAGGGGGCGGCAGCAGCAAATCGAGCAATCGCTCCTCGGCGTTCTGCTCGGCTTTTTCCGCGACTTCATCCACCTTTTCCTCTCTCACCATGTCGATGGATACTTCCACCAAGTCGCGAATCATCGACTCCACGTCGCGCCCGACATAGCCGACTTCCGTGAAGCGCGAAGCTTCAATTTTGAGGAAAGGTGAATTTGTCAGACGCGCCAGGCGGCGGGCGATTTCGGTCTTGCCCACGCCGGTCGGTCCGATCATGATGATATTTTTGGGAAGGATGTCTTCGGCCAATTCCGGTGTCAATTTTTGACGGCGCATGCGGTTGCGCAGAGCCACGGCCACCGACCGCTTGGCGTTGGCTTGGCCCACCACGTACTTATCGAGCTCCGTCACAATCTGCCGCGGGGTCAGGTCGTCGAGCGAAGTCGCGTTCTCAATACTTTCGGGCAAATAGAAAACCATGTTCTAAAGTCTAAAGGATACGGCCAGAAGGGTTAAAGCTTGTGAACTAAACGAGTGAGATGGTCGACCAAGTTTATCCTTTAACCTTTGCCTTTTCTTAGATTTCCTCGATTACGACCTGATCGTTCGTGTAAATACAAATCTGTCCGGCAATGAGCATGGACTCTTGAACGATTTCCTTGGCCGCCAGTTCCGTGTGTTTGGCGAGCGCGCGGGCGGCGGCCAGCGCAAAGGGCCCGCCGGAACCAATAGCCACAATCCCGTCGTCGGGCTCGATTACATCGCCATTGCCGCTTACGAGATAGGTGCTTTTCTCGTCTGCCACCAAAAGCAAGGCTTCCAAGTGCCGCAAGGCGCGGTCGGTGCGCCAATCCTTGGCCAATTCCACCACAGCACGACTCAGATTTCCGTGGTACTCATCAAGTTTCTGTTCGAAGCGGGAAAACAGGGATAACGCATCCGCGGTGCTGCCGGCAAAGCCCGCTATAACCTTTTCATTGTAAAGGCGGCGGATTTTTCGCGCCTTGGACTTCATCACGCTTTCGCCCATGGTGACCTGGCCATCGCCACCCATGGCTAGCCGTCCGCCCCGGCGCACGCAGAGAATTGTTGTGCTGCGAATCCTGGATGATTTACTCACGCTTGCTCCATGGTTTTATTATAGCAGATGCCTTAAGGACCGGGGTTCGGGATACGGGGCATGGGAAAACAACGATCCATTGATGTCACATAAAAACGATGCAGCCGCGGCTTCACGCGCTGCGGGAAAATGCTCCTCTACCGTCATCGTAACGCGTGCCGACTGACGAGTCCCGTATCCCGAACCCCGTATCCCGTTTCCCGTTCAATTCAGTCAGGGTTGAAGTAATTGGGCGGATAATCTTCGTTGTATTTTGCGAAGTTCCGGAAGGTTTCCCCAACTCGATCATCATTCAAGTAGCGAGTAACATGCATGGGGGTTTGAATCCCGTCGATCAGCTTGTAATCGGCATACGCGTCCGAATATTCGTCCCAAGCTTCCTCTTTAACATTGCGCACCCGGTAGGATATGCGGGAAGGGAGGAACGAATGGCGATGCAAATCCAGCCGGACGCTGGTTCCACCCGGAGCGATGATCTCGATCCCCTGTGTCGGCACATTATCGACAAAGTCAACTTTCCCGAGTTGGATGAGCACCCCGGGTTCTTTGATGCGCAGGCGGAATATATTCTCCAGGCCGTAGCGGTTGCCGATCGTCCAGCTTTGCCGTTGCGAATCGGGCTGGTTGATCAGTCCGTAGCGATCGAGTTCCCATGCCTTGTCCCCATTGTTGATCAGGACGACCGGCAGGGTCTTT
>CAYTMD010000161.1:0-5229 GCA_964438685.1 uncultured Acidobacteriota bacterium | reverse complement strand
TTTCCATACGAAAAGCGCCGTTTGTCAGGGTACATCACGTAGCTCTGATACGGCTCCATGCCGGCCGTGGCTCCGTCCTGGAAGAAAAAGGCCCTGCCCTTGGTCGTCAAGGATTTGGCGTTCAAGAAGGCCTGGCCACCCAGGGCTTGAATGGCCCGGTCCAACATTTGCCGGGCTTGGGGATCAATGTGACCGGGAGGTTGAGATGCCGCGGATTGTTGGGCCGGCACCCGGCTGGAGCCCAGACTGATCACCAGCGCGAATGCGCCAAGAATGCCCAAAACCTTAGTGTGAAGGGATTTAACCACAGAGAACATTTCCTCCATTGATGTTGACCACCTCTCCGGTCATATACGTGGAGAGCGATGAAGCGAGAAACAGAATAGGCATGGCCACCTCTTCGGGACGGCCGAATCGGCGGAGCGGGATAGCGGAGATGGCTTGGTCATGCATGCGGCGGTTCTTCAATACCGGCCGCGCCATATCCGTCTCAATCCAGCCCGGCGCAACACAGTTCACAAGGATATGATGCGAGGCAAGCTCTGTGGAGAGGCCTTTGACCAAACTAATTACTCCTCCCTTGGTCGCGCCGTAATGGGTATGAAATGCCTCACCGCGCTGGCCAGCCGTGGAGGATACCACAATGATGCGGCCGCCCCGCCGGTGGATCATGTGTGGGACGGCGTGGTGGATGACGGAATAAACGCCCTTCAGGTTTATCGCCATCATTTCATCCCATTCCTTTTCCGTCATTTCTTCGATGGGAAGGGGCGTGTAATTCCAGATGCCGGCGTTCGCCACCAGGATATCCAGCTTTCCAAACCGGCGAATCGCTGTGTCGATCAGACGCTTGGCGTCGACCATCTTCGCGACGTCGGCGCACACGGTAACCACATTACCAGTGCCGCCGCACGCTTTTACCATATCCTGCGCCTCGCGTGCCGCGCGCCGATAACTGAACACGACTCGCGCTCCGGCCTCGGCAAAGAGCCTTACCGTCGCTGCGCCGATACCGCGAGACCCGCCGGTGATTACCGCAACCTGGTTACTGAGACGGATGTCCATAGCTTTTCCATTTTACTATTGGTTCAACGGCCCATCGATTCATCGGGTGATCGGTGGATCGGGTGATCGGGTGGATACAAAGAACCTCTGGCCGACCTTTCCGTATCACAAGGCCCTAACCGTCTGCATTGGATAATACGCCCGGGTGGAGGCAAATGTGAATTCTGCCTTCCTGTTTTTTCAACAAGATAAGGCGACTCCCCTTTGTTTCGCTCTTTGCAGCGTTCCAGAAAGCCTCGCCATACAGGTGAAACTCCTTCGCTGGTTCCCGGTGCCAGTTCAGAACGGTATTGTTGTATTTGTTCGTGACGAATAATCGTGGTACGGGCGTTTTATTGTTCAAGCCTTAAGTATAGGCCCAACCTGAACAACTTTGATGCGTGAGCGCTACATAACATCCCTTATGTCCAGCGTTACCGCGCGCGCCTCAAGCCTTCCACAAACTAGTCCAAAACCTGGATGGAATTGCAGGGACACTCTGTTTGTTCATGGGATGGCGTGCATGTCTGGAGTCACACTACGATGGAGACGCTGCCGTGTTCCTTGCGTGTGGGCCGGACGGTAATCTCCACGTCCTGACCCAGGGCGGTGAGAAAATCCATGAGACGCTCGATGGAGAAGGCGCCGGCCCGGTTGCGCATCAAGGCGGAAACCCGTGGTTGCTGGATTCCGAGTATCTCCCCAGCTTGTGCCTGAGTGAGGCTACGCTGTTTAATGAGCCGGTAAATCTGGAGCGTGAGGCGTGCTTTCAAGAGTTCTTGTTCGGGATGGGGAAGCCCGAGATCGGCGAAGACGTTTCCGCTGCTCTTTTCAAACTTCATCGGCTTTTTCGTGGTCATCTTAGTTCTGCCTTTCTCGGTGGAGACGTTCGGCCTCACCCAAGCGTTGGTGAATGAGGTCGATATCGCGCTTGGAGGTGCCGATAGCCCTCTTCGACTTTTTCTGGAATGCGTGCAGGACGTAGACTGCCTCCGTAAAGCGGACGGTATACACCGAACGCCATGTGTCGCCATCGTAGTTCGCGATAATTTCAACCACAGAGCCCCCACCAAAACCCTTCAACGGCTTCGAAGCGGGGTCAATTTCCCCCTGCTGTGCAGTATACAGAGCCTGACCGATGTCGCGCCGGACTTGACGCGGGAAACCGCGCAGGTCTCTCCGGCTTGAACCAATCCAGACCAGCGGCCGTTCTGCTCCTGTAATCATATCAATATACATCTATTCATATATCTGGTCAAGCAGGATCTGCCTACTATTCCGCCGGCACAAAGCGCGAAGCAATTGCGTCCCTCACCTTTTTGGAAAGGCCCTCCACGTCGTGCAAAGTCAATCCCTGCGTGGAAATGGCCGGGTGCACGATCATTTCGGTTTGTCCGGCGCGTACATGGTAGGTGTCAGGCTTGAGCACATTGGGCGTTCCGTTGATGGTGATCGGCACAATGGGGACCCCCGCGAGGATGGCAATGTAAAAACTTCCCGCTTTGAAAGGCAGCAGTTGGCCGTTACGGCTGCGGTGGCCCTCAGGGAAGAGAAGCACAGATTTTCCCTCGCGGATTTCCTGCGCCACCTTTTTCATGCTCCTCATGGCTTCGCGCGGGCGGTCACGGTCAACGGGAATGTGCCCGGAGCGCCGCAGATGCCAGCCCAGGAAGGGCATATTAAACAATGAGCGCTTGGCCACGAAACGAAACTGCACCGGCAGGTTGACGAACAAAACGGGAATATCCATGGCGCTTTGGTGATTCACGCAATAGATCGTGGTCTCCCCAGGATTGACGTGTTCCAGCCCTTCCACGCGCACGCGGATTCCGCTGGTTTTCAGAATTAACCACGACCACGCCCGGGCGCAAGCGTGTTGCCACCTGCCTTCAGCGTCGAAGAGGGAGGCGAACAGCGAAACCGTTCCGCAAACTGCCGTATAGAAATAAATGAGCAGGTTGGTGAAGAGCAGGGAACGGGCATAGCTCAGAAGGTAGCGGAGGCGCCCGCTCGGGCGGGTCTTGGGAGCGACAGTTGGTGGTGCGGTTTCCATGAGAGCAATTACGCCAGTATTGAGGTCAGGGTTAGACAGGCGTCGCCTTTGGCTGTGCAGCTTTGGCCCCTTCACCCGTCCCGTCCGGCTGATGAAAGCGCCGGTTGCGGTCCACCCTGTCCCCCAAGGGGGCGAGGGGGGTAGATTCAAATTATCTCTCCCCTTTCCTTGGCTGGAGAGAAATCCCAGTTAAACTGGGGGGACGCTGGCTACCCTGGAGGCTGCCAGGTGCAACTTTCCCTCGCCCTGTGCCTTCTTGATGGCGCCCACCAGGAAAAGTGATCCGACCACAAGTACCACATCATCGGGAGAACTGGCAACGACAGCTTTTTCCAAGGCCCTGGCCGGCTCGACTTCAATATGCAGATTGGACGGCCGTGAACCCAGGGCAGCCAGAATCTCGTCTGGTGTCGACGCGCGCACGCTGTCCGGGTGTGTCAAGTAAATTTCCTCTGCCAGGGGGAAAAGGCTCGCACATATTTCCCGGACGGCTTTATCGCGCATGGAAGCATACACCATGCGAATCCGGCGTCCGGGCAACTCCTCACGAATGAAGGTGGCCAGTTCCCGCGCTGCGCCCGGATTGTGCCCGCCATCAAGCAGTACCAACGGCTTGGGAAGGATGGGTTCCAGTCTTCCCGGCCAGGTGGCAGATCCCAACCCTTGCAGAATGCTGCGGCGGGAAATCTCAAATCCGTTTGCGTGCAATTGCCACGCCGCTACCACAGCGGCCACCGTGTTCTTTACCTGAAACTTTCCCAGCAGAGGGCAGGTCAGGCCGGCGAAGTGCTCCTCGCCGATTGCCAGATCGAACGAGTAGCGGCCCTGTATGGCGTGAAGCCGGGTGATCTGAGCCACGTTCCTCAACTCCAGTAACTCCGCCCCGCATGACTCTGCCCGATGGCGAATAACCGCGGCTGCCTCCGGATCATCTACGGCTGAAACCACGGCTCGATGCGGCTTGATGACGCCGGCCTTTTCCGCCGCGATGGCGGCCAGTGTGGAACCCAGGTACTCCATATGGTCGTAGTCGATGTCGGTAATCAGGGCCACGCGCGGTTCCGTTATGTTGGTCGCGTCCAGTCGCCCCCCCATGCCGACTTCCAAAACCGCGAACTTCACTTTCGCATTGGCAAAGTGCAGAAACGCCGTGGCTGTCAGGAACTCAAAAAAGCTTGGGGGTTTCTCCAGTTTTCTCAGGTTTACCAGGCGCTCAACTGTGGCAGCGACAGCAGTGAATGCGGTCGCAAAGTCTTCGTCAGAGACCTCCCGGCCGTTTACGCGCATGCGCTCATTGACGCGGACCAGGTGGGGTGATGTGAACAAGCCCGTGGAGTATCCCGCGTGCTCCACGATGCTGGAGAGCATCGCGCAGCATGAACCTTTGCCATTGGTTCCTGCTACGATGGCGGTTTCATAGCGCTCGTGCGGGCGCCCCAATTCCACCATGATCTGAGAGATTGCTTCCAGGCCAAACTTCAGCCCGTGCAACTCCTGACCCAGGTCGGCAAGGTACTTTAGACATTCAGGATAGTTCATGGGAATCGGGCCATCGGCTCATTGGGCCATTGGTTCATCGGGCCATCGTAATCGAGCCATTGAACCATTTCGTGATGAAGTGATTTAATGATTGTTGCATCTCTTGACTGAGGTATCTGCGGATATCAACTATTCCCGAAAACTCTGAACGTGAGAACGTTGTGCCACGGTCCTATTCCGCAATGAAATCACCAATCGCCAATTCGCTAAATGACCCGATGACCCGATGGCTAGATGGCCCGATCATTCCCAGGCTCGCATCAGGCGAAAGGCGCGCGCGATATAACTCTTTAGTTCCTTACGCGGGACGATGGCGTCGAGCATGCCATGTTCCAGGAGGAACTCGGCGCGCTGGAAGCCCTCGGGCAGCTTCTGCCGAATAGTCTGCTCGATGACGCGTGGGCCGGCGAAGCCGATGAGCGCACCAGGTTCAGCTATGTTCAAATCGCCGAGCATGGCATAGCTGGCAGTGACGCCGCCAGTGGTGGGATCCGTGAGCACGGAGATGTAAGGCTTGCGCACTTCATCCAGGCGAGCAAGCGCCGAACAGATTTTGCTCATCTGCATCAGGCTGATGGCGCCTTCCATCATGC
>CAYTMD010000160.1:0-12847 GCA_964438685.1 uncultured Acidobacteriota bacterium | reverse complement strand
TCGTTCTCGATGACATCGTGGGTTTTCTCTCCCGCAAGCATTACCAGGAGTTCGCCCATCCCTACCTGCAAAAGGTCTTTTCCAGTTTTCCGTCATCGTGGGTGAAGGTGTATCACAACGACGCTCGGATCGATCCCTTCCTGGAAGACTTGCCTGACGCGGGTTTCGACGTCCTGAATTGGACTCACAAGCTGGAGATCAACGAGGTTCGCAAGAGGACGGCAGGAAAGATCTGCTTAATGGGGAATGTATCTCCGCTGGAGATTGGCGTGCGCGGCACTCCGGCCGAAGTTAAGGCGGCAACGTCGAACCTCTTACAAAGCACGAGCCGGGAAGGGTTGATTCTTTCCCTGGGCGGCGGGGTAAGCCCCGGCATGCCCGGGGCCAATATCCACGCCATGATCGAGGCAGTGACGGAATTTAATGGCTAGTCGGCACCACTCGTTTCAGACCACCCCGTCCGTCGGCTGACGGACACCCCTCCTCATCTGAGGAGGGGAGCCGTTAAAAACTCCCCTCCTGATTCAGGAGGGGTGGCGCACCGAGCGACGGGGTGGTTACCAGCCGCCGACAATGATTAGGGCTTCTACGATCATCTCGATTTTTCTGCCCGTGCTCTGAATCTTCTTTTTCCCCACACGCAAGTTTTTTGAGTAAACTGCTAAAGGGTTCAGGGCACCCATGTTTTGACATGGCTGTGGGTTTCAGCTTTCGTTAACCTTCGCGGAATCCTCCAATCTGAGGTGGCAATCCAATATGAAACGCGTGAGCGTTGCTTGGGTGGTGTTTGTATGTGCTGTCTCCGTTCTGGCGGTGCGGGGACTGGTATCCGCCAGAGCGGCAGTGAAAGGCGCGGAGTCGGGGACAGACCTGAGCGCGCCGCTGCCGGGAATGCCTCCGGTGCTGGATCCGCTGGACATCTACGCGGCTGACCGGCCCGGCAACCTGAGCCCGGTGCTGAAGAGATTTCCCGCCCGAATCTACGTGCCCAACAGCGGCAGCAACACCGTGGACGTCATCGATCCCGCCACCTACAAGATTATTGGCCACTTTGCCGTGGGCCGCCAACCTCAGCACGTGACACCCTCGTATGATTTGAAGACTTTGTGGGTGCTGAATGACCTGGGTGATAGCGAAACCAGAATCGATCCTGCCACAGGCAGGAAGGGCGCAACCATCCATGTTGTGGATCCATATAACATGTACTATACGCCGGACGGCAAGTTCGCCATTGTGGTGGCGGAAACCAAGCGGCAGCTCGACTTTCTCGATCCTCAAACCATGAAGCTTAAGCACGCGCTTCCCCTCCCCTGCCGAGGAGTCGATCACATGGACTTTGCCGCGAATGGGAGCTACCTGATTGCCAGTTGCGAATTCTCCGGGACGCTGGTGAAGGTTGATGTGGCGAAGCAAACGGTGGTTGGAACGGTGACGCTGCCGCGCCAGGGGATGCCGCAGGACGTCAAACTTTCTCCCGACGGAAAGATCTTTTACGTGGCGGATATGGATGCCAATGGAGTATACGAAGTCGACGGTGACGGGCCAACAGTTCTCGGCTTCATTCCCACCGGCAAGGGCGCTCACGGCCTTTACACCAGCCGCGATTCACGGGTGCTTTATGTTTCCAACCGGGGGGAGGGAAGTATCTCCCTGATTGGCTTTGCCGAACGCCGCGTGTTGACGACGTGGAGGCTTCCCGGAGGAGGCAGCCCCGATATGGGCGGAGTCTCCGCCGACGGCAGGGTTCTGTGGCTGTCGGGCCGCTATAACCGCGAAGTCTACGCGATTGATACTGCGAACGGCAATCTGTTGGCCCGCATCAAAGTGGGAAAAGGCCCTCACGGCCTGTGCGTCTATCCCCAACCCGGCCGGTACTCTCTGGGACACACGGGAATCTTCAGATAGCCCGGGTTCTCCCCTCTTATAGTGAATGTAGTGGGGAACTGAATTTCTCTCAATGGACTTAGATTCTGGCTCTCATAGGTGCCGGAAGGGGCCGACGGCAGCCAGCCCGCGTAGCGGGTGAGGTCATTTTGGGAATACCGCTTCCTTACCTCGGGTGTGGATGAGAAGCCGCCAGCTTCCTGCCATGATACCTGCAACATGGGCCACCCCAGCGAATAGTAATTCTCATCCAGGCGGACCGCCCCGCAACCGACTTTCAGTCTGTTCCGGTCGGCCGTAGGTCTATGTTAAGATTGTAAATGAGTTCTCATCGATCTTGCTTAATATGGCCCGAAAATACGGCGTCTGGTTCAAAAAACCGGCAGGGATTGTTCTTGCTTTGGCAGTCTCCATGGTGGCGGCTTGGCCCAAGCCCCAAACTTCAGAAATGAAAGGGGTTGTGGTTAGTGCCAAAGGATCGCCCATCGCGGACGCGCTCTGCACCCTGAAGGGGGTGGGCTTGCCTACAGGGGGGATCGTAGTGACCGCAGACGAGCGCGGAAGGTTCGACTTCCCGGGTCTCCAACCGGGCCAATACGGCTTGTCTTGCGTTGCCGTTGGCCATCTGCCGGCGACCCAAACCGGCCTCAAGGTAAGTCCGGCGAGCCCGCAAGTCTTGCAAGTTGTCTTGCCAGAACCGGAAAAGCTCCACCAGACCGTCGAGGTTCATGAGACGGCGGCGCCGCTTGCCACGGAAAGCGCAACGGTCAGCCGCCACGTCAGCTCGCAACAGCTCAATTCGCTGCCCCTGGTACAGGAGCAATTCAAGGCCGCCTTGCCTCTGGTGCCGGGTGTGGTGCGCACTCCTGACGGGAAGATCAATATCAAGGGCTCTGGGGAAGGCCAGAGCATGCTGCTGGCTGACTCCACGGAGATGGTTGATCCCATTACCGGCAGCTATTCGATTGACCTTCCCATCGATGCCATCGAATCCGTGGATGTCACCAAGGCGCCTTACAATGCGGAATACGGGCACTTTTCCGGTGGTTTGACGACCGTCATGACCAAGCCTCCATCCAGCAAGTGGGAATTCCAGTTGAATGACATTGTCCCTTCGTTTCGGGTGGAGGCCGGCCACCTATCGGGGGTTTCCGGAAACAGCCCTCGCGCCAGATTCACGGGGCCCATCGCCGGGTATCGCTTGACCATGTCGGAATCGTTCGCTTACTTCATGGACAAGCAACTGGTACGCGGCTTGCCGTGGCCGAATAATCAGACTATCCGGCAGGGATTTACCTCATTCACCAATTTTCAGTACGTTGTTTCTCCGGAACACCTTTTGACGTTCAACCTGCACTTTTTCCCCGCACGGCAGCAATTTGCCGATATCGATTCACTGATTCCGCAAAGCGCCTCTTCCGATTATGGCCAGCGCGGCTTTTCCCTTGGCGTGAACGATCGGCGCGTATTTGCGTCCGCAGGGATGCTGAGCTCCACATATCAGTACACACGGTTTTCCAGTTACGCCCACGGGCAGGGAATCGCGGAAATGCAGATTACGCCCAACGGTTGGGGCGGGAACTTCTTCAATGCTTATACCCGCACTGGCGACCAGGGGGAAGGACGGGAGACTTATCAATTTCCCACTTTGCATTGGCACGGCAAGCACGAGCTGAAGGCTGGGGGCGACGCCGTCTTTCGCACCTACGACGGGGTTAGCCATTCTGCGCCGGTCAATGTACGGAGGATTGACGGATCGCTGGCGGAACAGGTGGCCTTTACCGGACCTGGATTGCTGGGGTCGCAAGATACGGAAGTGGGGGTGTTCGCGCAGGATCATTGGGCTCTCGGCGAAAGGCTGGCGCTTGATGCCGGGTTACGCATTTCCGGGCAGACCACGGGGAAGCATGCGGCATTGGCGCCTCGATTGGGTTTCGAATATGCCCCAGGCAAAAACAATCGGACGATTATTCGCGGTGGGGCAGGCGTGTTTTATGCCGGCGTGCCGCTGATGGCCGGCAGCTTTACCGATAATCCCACTCGCGTGGTATCGATGTTTGACGCGCAGGGCAATCTGCAGGGATCGCCCGTGACATTGCAAAATGTTTACGCGTTTGTAGGCAAAGGAAAGTTAACGGTTCTTCCTCCCGGGAGGGATCTGGACAGCACTCCGTATGATGTTACGTGGAATGCGGAAATCGACCGGGAAATCGGGTCACGCGTTACGCTGCGGCTCAGCTATCTCTCCAGCCGGACCTTTGACCTATTCCTTGTGCGACGGCACCAATTCACGGGAACCGAGCCGCTGCTGCTGATGACCAACAGCGCCGGCGCGCGCTACCACGATTTCGAATCCACTGTGCGGGTTCGTACCAGCAAATTTGCCGACGTTAACTTCTCTTACGTTCACAGCAAGGGGCGCGGTGATCTGAACACCTTTTCCCAAGTATACGTGCCCTTCGAACAGCCCATTATTCGCTCCAACTTTATTGCTTTGTTGAACTCCGATGTGCCGGACCGATTGGTGACCTGGGGGCGATTCCAGCTTCCCTGGAAGATCACCGCCAGCCCGGTGCTGGATCTTCACACCGGATTTCCGTACTCGCCCGTCGATGATCTGCAGAATTACACCGCTCAGCCCAACAGCCTGCGAATGCCCACATTCATGTCATTTGACCTTAAACTCTCCAAGGACTTTCGCATTCCGTTTATTCCCTGGGTAAGGAACCACAACATCCGCGGAGCGGTTAGCATCTATAACGTCACCAATCACTTGAATCCCCGCGACGTGTATAACAATGTCACGTCACCTTATTTTGGCCACTTCGCAGGCCCCCAGCACCGGATCTACGAGCCGTTTGTGGATTTTGTGTATTGAAGTTGCACTTAAGCCGTACAATGACTGCCGAAGCTTGGCTGGGAAATTGTTTTTGATACTCAGTTTGCAGATTGACATACAATCCCGGTCGGAGGTCTTCCATGCGTTCCCTTGAGAGAGTCCGCGCACTTGTCGCGGGCCAACCCGTTGATCACCTGCCTGTCCAACCTGTGGTCATGATGTTTGCCGCCAGGCATTTGGGAATTCCCTTCATTGACTACACCCGCGATGGGCGGAACATGGCTGCAGCCCAGAGCAAGCTGGTGCACGATTTCGGTATCGATTGCCTGTTGACGTGTTCTGATCCGGCACGCGAGGTGATTGACATCGCGGGCGAGGGAAGCGTCAACTGGTACGAGGATCAAGGCCCCGCCATTTGCGAGGAACGCGCCGCGCTGCTCGACAAGGCACTCCTGAAGACCTTCCGCATTCCCGACCCGCTGGGCGGCGGCCGCATGCACGATCGCATCAAGGCAATTGAGATCATGCACAAGGAGTTTGGCGGCGAGGTCTCCATCGTTGGATGGGTGGAGGGTCCGCTGGCGTTGGGCCAGGAACTGCGCGGCTTGACTCGCGTCATGACGGACTTCATCGATGATGCCGGCTTCGTCGAGGACCTGCTTGATTTCACGGCGGAGGTGGCGGTGGTCTATGCAGAGGCGCAGATCCAGTCGGGCGCGGATACCATTGGGATGAGCGACGCCGCGGCCAGCATGATGGGCCCGCGCTATTACCGCGAATTCCTGTTTCCACGGCAATTGCGGGTGGTGGAATCCATCCGCAAGGCGCATCCGGAAGTCATTGTCCGGCTGCACATGTGTGGGAACACCGATGCCATAATTCCGCAGATGAAGCAGCTTCCCGTGCAAATCTTCGAGTTGGATTCGCCCACCAATCTCGCCGCGGCACGTGCCTGTCTGGGGCCGGACCGCGTGATTCTGGGCAATGTCTCGACCATCACCGACATGCTTGAGGGAACCCCGGAGCACGTCTATGAGGCGTGCCGGCGATGTCACCAGACCAGCGGGAAATTCCATGTTGTGGGTACGGGCTGTGAGGTGCCGCCCATGACTCCGCCGGAAAACCTGCACGCCATGGCTCGCTATTCCAGGGAGCACCGGCCGGATGAATTCGAGACTGCCTCTGCCGCCTGATCGTTTTCCCATGGGGGAGTCGGGCGACCCTTTAAATGCTGCTCTGTGCATGCGAAAATCCATGGCTTTTGATATTTAAATCCGGGGATGCCGGGTTGTTGAATTGTTGCGCGGGCATCCTGAGCTCAGATAACCAGGGGATGGAATGCTTTATTTTTTTGACTGTGAGTTTATGCAATGTGGTAGTGGCATGATTGACCTCATTTCCATTGGCATTGTTTCCGAAGATGGACGTGAACTTTACCTTGAGAGCAATGAGTTCGATCCGGCGAAAGCCAATGTTTTCGTCAGGACAAACGTCCTCCCCAAGCTTGGACCCGTGGAGGAGCGCCTGTCGCGAAAGGAAATAAAGGAACGCATCTTCCAACTTATAGGAACAGATTCGCCGACTTGGATGGCTTACTATAGCGCGTATGATTTTGTCTGCCTGGCCGAGTTGTTTGGGAGTTTCGATCAACTGCCCAAAGGCTACCCCAAGCTGTGCTGGGACCTGAAATGTGAGGCCTTGAAGCTCGGGGTGGATGATTTGCCGCACCAGGCTACAAAGGGCGAGCATAACTCGCTTGCCGATGCCAAATGGTTGAAAGAGGCATATTTCTATCTCAAGGATAAACACGGTCTGACGATCCCTGAGCAGAAAATACCAGCCTAAACAAGCCGTCCTGAGGACCCGCCAGGTCAACGACCCGAAAGCCCAATCACTCTGACCTTTCAGGTTATTGATCTCGATTCACTCCGCATCCTCTCCTTTCGCGGTTATCTCGCGTGGGGGGAACTCGAAGGTAGCCACTTCTTAATCGGCATCCAGCGGAACGATGCTGAATCGATGGGAAGGTCGCACGAGATGCGTCAGGCATGCATTCCTATTTCCACCAGGTTTTTCGCAGCAAGGGCCTCGTAAGGTACTGTCACACCCCCCTGAGAGTTTTGTCGAAAAGCCTTCCCGTTGAGCCTCACTGACTGGATTGCTCCCTCGCCATTGTGGATCGAGAACAGAATTTCCTTTCCCCCATACAGTACCGGAGACTTGGTGGTCAGGCGTTCAACCTCCTGGGGCAGCGTGGGGCTTATTTCCAGGGAGCTGGCGGTAACTTGTAAGCCCAGGAGAGCGCGAAACATCATGCCAAATGACCCGGCGCAAGTTACCGAGTAAGAATCGTGCCCGCGCTCCGGCCATTGTGATCCCTTATTTGCACCGTACTGATTGTAATAATCGATGCTGTAGTGCTGATGGTGGTCGGAGAGGAGTTCCGCCAGGCGATCCAGAAGATCGGTGCGGCGCGCGCGTGTGTAAGCGTAAAGCGCTCCCGCTGCACACATCCACATCCAGCCGGCATTAACATGGACGCCGGGTTGCGGAAATCCTCTGGCGTTGGGGACTATTTCCTCCCGGGGACGCGCGGGATAATTGACCAGGGTGAGATGGTTTGCGGTTAAGGCCGGAATCGATGCAATCTTCTCCACAATGGACCGGCTGAGTTCGTCGTCCGCGATGTGGAGCACGGCGGCGTTCACGTTGTGCCACACATCAAAATAGCTCGACGGGCTACTATCCAATCGCCCCGTGCCTAATCGCTCTTTCCCCGCCGCATCTTTCAGCCCACCCACAAACCACTTTCCGGCTTCAATAAAGCGCGGGATCTTCTGTTCCAGTTGCTCGCTGCTTTCACCATACTTGTCGGCCAAGTCATTCCGCCCTGCCATCAGAGCCACCTGCCGCATGTTGCGGTACACCTTCAAGAGGTAGATGTGAGTGTGTCCAGGGTAGCGAAAACCATAGTGGCAGAATTCAATCTGGCTCCCCTGGGTTCCGACCCGGAGGAGACCACTGGAGTCCTGGCAGTGCTGGCGTAAGGCCTCAAGGAAGGCGTCGATTTTGGGCAGATAAACATTGGCCTGAGCCACATCTCTCTCCCATAGGAGATGATCCGTGGCCGTGATGCAATTCATCAGGGGGTAATCGGTGTTCTCGGCGAACTCCGCGGCGATTCCAGGCTTGATCTTTCTCGAATGCGAGTCAAAGGGGATATTCGAATAGAACCATGTTGCGGAGTAGACGCTGGGGTGCTCCGTGGCGGCGTCAAAAGGGTAGGGAATCTTCCCGAGGGGGTCGAAGGAGTAAGGCAGCCAGTTGAGGGGCGGAGCATTGGGCGCCTGCTCCGCCGTTTTGACGTAATCTTGCAGTGTTTTGGTCACCTGGAAGCGGAAGGGCGCTTGCCACGTTTCCCGGTCGATTTCCCGATAGGCCTTATTAAAGAAAGGGCGCCACCCATAGGTCGCGTGATAGTTGCACTGAAAATCGGTGTATTTCCACCAAACGTTGTCATTTACAAAGGACCGTGTTCCTCTGGCGTTGAGTATCACCATTTTTGCTAGGGTGTTGCCATCCGGGCGGCCCGCGTAAATGCTAAAGGCATCTTCCAGGAGTTCGCGGACACGATCCGTTCCCCGGATTTCGGCGAAGGTCTCGCTATCGGCAGAAGGATTTCCCCGCAGGCTGCCTTGGAAACCAAGTGTTATTGCTGATGACGCCAGCGTTCGGCGTAGGAAGTCCCGTCTGCTATATTGGCCGGAATTCACTTACTTCTCCTTCACCCAGCGAAATTTTTCCTGCTACCCGCGCAGGATGGAGACCTCAATCCATTCGACCAGCGCTCCGTCCTCGGTTCGCTCGCGCAGGGGGACTCGCAGGGAACCCTTCTCGAACGTGAGGGCCTTGGTCTGATGGGCTCCGCCGAAGTAGTGTTCGGTGGCTTGTGCGGAAGCCCCGGCTTCGAGTTTTACATTAAGCTCGCCGTCGCCATAGGGCACTACACCCAGTTGCGTGGCTCGCGCGATGCTGCCGTTCGACCGTGCCGCTACGACCACCGATGTGTTTGTGGATACGAGATCGCGAAATTTCCCCGATCCCATGATTCCATCCAGCCGCACCTTGCGTAAGGCGACCAGCGTGACTTCGCCGTTCTCCAGTCGAGCCCAGGAAGAGGCGTGAGCGCCGCGGGTAGGAGTTTCATAATCGGCATCCAGCGGAACGATGCTGAACTGATTGGAAGGCCGCACGAGATGGGTCAGTCCATTGTATTTGGCCACGCGCTCCTGGGTTGCTCCATCGCCAGGCGCAGCGCTTCCATAAAAGCTGGCCAGGCTTCCAATGGTTCCCACGGCAACCGAGTCAAACCAAATGGATGGGCCGCTGATCCACTCATACCCTGACGAGCCGTACGTGGGCATTCCGAATTCGCCGCACAAACTGCTGAAGAAGAATCGGCGATTGGCCTCCAGGTCAAATTCTCCTACGGCCATGAAAAGGTCGTCGGGACTGTGCAGGTCCAAAAGGTCGGTGAAGAGCGGCGAGAGTTGGTAGTACATCACCACGATGTCAGGATTCTCCTCGCGCATGGCCTTGACGATCACGTCGAGACCCTTCCACAACAACCGCTCTCCCGCCCAACTCATGTCGTGTGGCGCTACGGTGTCGAGGGCCGGGATTTCATAACCGAAGTCAAACTTGACCAGGTCCGGCTTGTAGCGCCGGGCGAACTTCCTCGCTTGGTTGCGCAGCACGCTGGCAACTTCCGGGCGGGTGAAATCAAGAAGGTAGTATTTCCCTGTTTTGTAAGGCTGGCCATCGGGACGGCGCAACATGTCCGCAGTGGTCAGACCGAGGGATGCAGGATCTTCGCAGCGCATGAACGCCGCCCAGAATCCCAGGCGATGACCGTCGGCGCGCACGCGGTCGAGAAACTGCTCAAAGTGCGGAAACCTCTGGGCGTCATGTTCCAGGCTGCCGTAGGTGCCCTCCCATTTGTCATCGATGGAGAACATGCCTGCCTGCAGACCCGAGGTTTTAAGTTCATCATACATGGCCGTCAGGCTGGCCTCGTCAAGGCGCCCCGAATCTTTGTGCCGAAAGACCTGCTCGCCCCAGGTGCACCATTGCGGGGCCAGTGCTGCGGCATTCTTACGGGCGGAGTTCGTCTTCTTCTTGATGATGTCCGCATTCATGAGGCCCAGGTAGTATTGCCGGATCGCTTCGTAGAAGTTGGACCCGAATGCCCAGAACAGTGTGGCACCCAAAGTGTAACGCCCGGGTCCGCGCAGGTGTTCCCACAAATCGCCACGCAGCTCCAACGCCAAACTGCCGCGCCCGCGCAGCTGGGTCATGAAGAAATCTCCGTTGGGGAGGTCCGCGAGCCCGCAGCAGAAAGCCCCGGAAGTATCGCTGGGGGGAATCCCCGCGCCGCCCGCAACCCCGCGACCGCGATAACCACAGAAGTAATGGGCAGGCAATCCCCACTGCTGCTCCAGGCTCGCGCCCTTGGGTGCTCCCCGGCCCAGCCAACTGGTAAGGTTCCAACCCATGGTCCGGTTGGCGAGAGGACTGATCGCGGGAGATTCGCAGATTCCCGGCAGCACCAAGTTGCTCGATTCCAGAGAGGGTTTCACGTGATCGCCGTCAGCTTCGGCGAAGCAGTGCAAGCTCACCACATCTTCGGCGGCGGTGGTCTGGTAAATCACCGGTTCCATCCAAGGCCCATGCTCGTCGAAGCGCCAGACCACCGTTAACTTGGCGGAATTGTTCACGCCTTCGTAAGTCCAGGTAACCCGGTTGCCCTGAATTTCGTGGCTTGCGACGCGGCCCACGACGAAGCGCCTGACTCCTTCTTGACCCACCGGCTGTACCACAACGATAGGCTGAAGCGCACTTGACGCCAACTCGCGCCCTTGCGTGTCCAGTACGCGGAAGCGATCGGTTTCCTGTGACCACTCCCAAACGTAATTCGCACCTTCTGCTCGTACGGTTTTGCCGGATTCGCTGATTCGTGCAGGAGTTGCCGTTGCGCCATCGGCGCGGAGTTTGTTCAAAAGCAAGGATGCCGCTGAAACTTGTATGAATTCACGACGATTCAAACCAGTCATAATTGAGCCTTACTCCATTTCATTAAGAATGTTCTCCGGAAAGTGCGAGGGGATTGTACCCTGAAACGCCGTGCCGCGGCCGGGCTTTCAAACCCCAAAGGGGCGGCCCAGCCCAACGAGGCTATGGAGAATTCGATTTTGTGTCTGTTATCCACAAGGGAGCTTTACGGGATCTGAAGACCGGCAACCCGGCACACTGACCTCGGCTTCGTAGTCTTCCCGGCCCTTGCTATTGATCCCCTTTTAGATAACTCCTTTTCTTTTCATCAACATCGCGAGATAAAACCTATACGTGCTTTGTTTTCATCAACATCGCCAGAAGACTAAAAGCGGACATATTTTCTATATTTGTTTTCAACAACATCGCGAGACTAACCCGCAATTTTTGATCCACTTTTTTTTGCCCTTATCCGCCATGGTCCCGCTAACCTCTATGATTTCAATGACTTGATATTTTACCGGTGCTCCGGATAAGATCGCTAACCGCTTGTTTATCATAAACATCGCCAGAAACTACGGTATCCGTGGTGCCGTAGTGTCCCGTCCACTGCGATTCATACGCTGAATCGACGGCCATCTCGAATTCCCCAATGAGGTGCGCAAGGCCTTGTGCACCCACAATGCCAATGACCTTTCGTCGCCCATGTAAAGAACTAGCTGGGACGGCACAAATGCGCGAACTCCATGTTTTCCTGGGAAGCCGCCAATCTTTGCTTTTGACCCTTGGGGCTTTCGGCGGGCGTGCGTCAGGATGGGAGGGGGATACCAGGGTCAAGGTGGGCCGAACCTTCATCGCGTATCTAGCCTATACTGGTTGATTGACATCGTCAAGACGGCAAATTGTCCTCAAGCAACTCCCCTCCTCAGATGAGGAGGGGTGGCGCGCCGAGCGACGGGGTGGTCTGAACCGGAATGGTGCTGATCCGCACAGCACCAGCACGTTCTTCCGGCGCCCGTGGAACTCCCCCCTTCCAATACGTGGTGAGAAATTCAGGCTAGTGCCGATCGCCCGGAAGGACAGTATTGAGAAGCAGCGCGCACATGCCCCCCGTGGCAATTCCGGAGGAGAGTGTGTGTCGCAACAGTTCCGGCAGAAAGCGCAGGATGTCCGGGGCAAACGTAACGCCAAGGCCCAAACCAATTGAGACGGCGATGATGAGGGAGGATCGGCGGTTCATCCGGACTCCTGACAAAATTTTGATGCCCGCCACCGCCACCGTGCCAAACATGACGATCGTCGCGCCTCCCAGGACCGCTTGCGGAAGCGCCTGGACCAGTCCTCCAACGGCGGGAAACAGGCCAAGCACCATCAGGATTACCGCTATGAACGTGCCCACGTAGCGGCTGCCCACGCCGGTCAATTGGATGACTCCATTGTTCTGGGCAAACGTCGTGCTGGGAAAGGAATTGAAAACCGCGGCGAGCAGTGAGTTGATCCCATCGGCCAGAATTCCACTGCGCAACCTGCGGAAGTAGAGGTTACCGGTGATCGGCTGGTTCGTCAGGGACGAAGTTGCGGTCAAGTCCCCGACCGATTCAATCACCGTGATGAGGTATAGAAATGCGAAGGGGATGATGGCGCCGGCGTTGAAGCCCAGGCCGTAATGGAGGGGGAAGGGAATCGTGACCAGCGGCAGTTCGCGCAGCCCATGAAGATCGACTTTCCCCAGCAGAAAGGCCGCCAGGTAGCCCGCCGCCAGTCCAATGACGACGGAGGTCATCCGCAACTGCGGGTTACGGCTACAGTTGAGTATAACAATGGTGGTTAACACGATCCCTGACAGAGCGAGATTTACGGGGCTGCCAAAGGAGCCGTCGCGTTTGGCGTCAAACCCACCCCCCATGGTGGTAATTCCAACCTCGATCAGCGTCAGGCCGATCAGCGTGACCACGGTCCCGGTGACCAGGGGTGTGATGATCCGGCTGGCGAGCCGTATGCATTGGCTCATCGCGATGGCTACCAACGATCCCGCGAGGCACAAGCCGAAGATAATCCCCAGCGCCGTCCGGG
>CAYTMD010000159.1:0-12860 GCA_964438685.1 uncultured Acidobacteriota bacterium | reverse complement strand
ACGAACCCCCTCACCCCCCGCCTTGCGGTCCCCCCTCTCCCCCAAGGGGGCGAGGGGAAATGTATCCTGAGTTTTGATATCGAATTCATGATGGCGGAACGCCGAGCCGCGTTCTCCACTGGGAACGGTTGTTAATTTGGACAGCCTTGCGTGCTGAGTGCTGCTTCTGACGACTGACCACATTCCACTGTCCACTGTTTTTCTTACGAGTTTTTCCGAATCAGCGACTCCAATTCTTCCAGGGTCCGAGGCCAATCCTGCTTCATCAACCGTGAAAGCGCGCGATCGGCCAGCAGCTTGCCGCCGGTCTGACACTTGGGGCAGTAGTCGGTTTCGTTGTTCGCGTAGCGAATTCGCTGCACCTTGGTCCCACAGCGCGGGCAAGGCTTTCCATATTTACCGTGGACGGCCATTTCTTCTCGAAACGCCGTTACGTTTTCGGGAAACCCACCCTTGGCTTCGGCTCGCAGCCGGTCAGTCCACTCCACAAGAACGCTCAAGGTGGCGTCGTGCAACCGCTCAACGTCGTCCCTTCCCATTCGTTGGGTCAGCGTGACAGGAGAAAGCTGCGCGTGGTGAAGGATTTCATCGGAATACGCATTGCCGATACCGCTGAATAATCGTGGATCGGTTAACGCACGTTTCAGCGTGTGGTTGGCGGAAGTCAGGCGCGACGCAAAGGATTCAAGATCAGCGGTCAGGACCTCGAGTCCGCCGGGATCGAGTTCCCGCAGCCCGTCCTCGCCCTGGACGACATGCAGTGATGCCCGGCGCTGCGATCCCGCTTCCGTGAGCAGCAGACTGCCCGCCGCAAAATCGAAAGCCGCCAGCGCGCGTTTGGGAGTGAGCCTAATGCCCTGCTTGCCCCAGTGCAGGCGCCCCGCAATCATCAGGTGAAATACCAGCCAAAGATCATCCTGCAATCTAAAGGTAATGCGCTTGCCCACGCGCCGAACCTCCCGTACGGATTTTCCCTCCGCAGTTCGTAGCGGTGGCGTTGCCGTGCGGAGCAGGAACGGGCTTACGACGCGCACGCGCTCCAGCGTCTCATGAAGGACGCGCGATTCGAGGGCTTCGATGTAAACAACGATGTCGGGAAGTTCCGGCACGATTTCGCCATCTTGCCATGAGGCATCGGAAAAGTTAAAGGGTAAATGATAAAGGGTAAAGCGAGGGGGCAGTCGTGGCCCGTAACCGGCGTCTTCACAGGCCAGGGTAGTCCCCACATGCCATCTACCATCTTTCCCCCCACACACGTCTGGCGCAAGACTAGCTGTGGCGATATAATCGCGCTTCGCAGGGTGTTCCAGGCAAAACTGAAGCTATCAACATTGAGGAGGACAAGATGAAAAGACTTGCAATGGGAGTCCTGAGTGTACTTATGGTGGCAAGCTTTGCAGCCGTGGCACTGGCGCAGCACAACCCCCGCGCGACATCGACTATAACCATCAAAGGGAAAGCGGTTTCGGTTGAGTATGGACGGCCCTCGCTCAAAGGGCGCACGACGGATGAGTTGCTGGGCAAGCTGAAGTCGGGCGGCATTTGGCGGCTTGGCGCTGATACTTCCACGACCTTCAAGATGGGCATCGACCTGGCATTTGGCGACGTTACGGTCCCTGCCGGGGAATATAGTATCTGGATGCAGCGGCAGGAAGATAATTCCTGGAAGCTGCTTTTCGACAAGAAGCATGGCCAATGGGGCGAGCCCACTCCCGACGCGTCGGAGTGCTTCGCGTCGGTGCCTTTGACAGAATCGAAGCCGGCGCAATCTGTCGAGATGGTAACTCTAACCCTCAGCAAAGCAACTGGCGGTGGGAAACTCAAGATCGAGTGGGGAACCCTGGAGGCGTCCGCCATTTTCAAAGCGAAATAATTAAGACGAAGCGGCGGGCATATGCTGCAGCATGGTGCGTGGGGGCACTCACCCGTGCCCCTACGGTACGTGTGCCGCGGATCCACCAATCCTGTCCGCGCACTCTCGGCCTTTCAGGAGCCCACATCATGGAAACGACGAATCGCCGGCAGGTTCTCAAAGGTTTAGGCTATGCGGCGCTTGGCGGGTATCTTGCCACCTCCCGTGGTTATGCTGCCAAAAGCATAACGGTTGGCTGCATAGGGATCGGCGGCCGTACCCAGGCGTTGATGAAGGCGCTGGCGAAAATAGAGGGTGTCCGCATTGCCGCCGTCTGTGATGTTTGGGACAAAAACCTGGCGGTCGGACAGCAACTTGCCGATCCGCAGGCATTTGCCACCAAGGAGTATCGGGAGATCCTGGACCGCAAGGACATCGACGCCGTGGTGATCGGTACGCCGAACCATCAGCACGTGCCCATGATGATTGCCGCCTGCTCGGCCGGCAAGGATGTCTACATTGAAAAGCCTCTGACGCACCGGTTGGAAGAAGGGCCGCAAGCACTGGCGGCGCAGAATCGGTACAAGCGCATCGTGCAGGTGGGCATGCAGCAGCGAAGCATGCCGCAGTTTCAGAAGGGGCACGAATTGGTTAAGTCAGGTCAACTCGGCCCGATCCGCAAAGTCCATCTGACCTGGAATCGAAATGCCGCCCGCGGTTCGGTGGAGTACCACATTGATCCCTCCACAGTAAACTGGAAGGCCTGGCTGGGTACCGCCCGGCAGCAGCCCTTTGATCCCTACCGCTTCCGGGAATGGCGCTGGTATTGGGATTTTGGCGGCGGCGTGATGGCGGACCTCATGGTTCATTACGTCGATATCGCCCACTGGTATCTGGATGTGGATCACCCGGAAAAAGCCGTGACCATCGGGAATCATTTCATGCCCCGGCAATGGGAGACGCCGGACACCGCCCAAGCCCTCTTGCAATACCCCGAGGCGCAGGTCTATTTCGAGTCGACCTTCATGAACGCGCGCAACGGCGCAATGCTGGAGTTCATGGGCACGGAAGCCACCCTGTATTTGGACCGCGGCCGCCTGGAAGTAATCCCCGAACGCAAGCGCGACGCCCGCAATCGCAATGCACAACTTCCCACCGAACCGGAAATGCAGTGGGTGCTGGGCACAGGCCCCAAGGGCGCAGACTTTTATGATGAGCCGGACGGGGAAGTGCTCCACCTCAGCAATTGGCTGGAATGCATTCGCAGCCGCAAGGCCCCTTGCGCTCCGGTGGAGGCAGGCATCAGCGCCGCATCCGCCGCGCATCTGGCCAACATCGCATATCGCAAGGATGCCGTCGCGCGATGGAAAACCGAGGCGCCGAAGGGTTAGCGGGTAACGAATAATTTCCTGCCGCATAGGGACACCTCTCGATGGTCCCCCTACGAGACGCGTGATAAGTTCCAATATTCATGCCGCTTGCGTGTGTTAATGACAGAATGCGGCGGACCCACAACCATGTTCCCGCCAAACTTTTTGCATAACATTTGGGAACTTTTGTTCTGGCGGCGGTGTCAATTTATACGGTAGACTATTTTTGGAGGTTTTATTTAATCCCATGGTTATTCTTGGATTGTTTGGTGGTCTCGTCGTTGGTGGAGCGCTTTTTGCCATTCTCAAGAAGTCTGGCGATAAATCGTCCGATAGCAATTATACAAAGTTAAATATTGGGTAACCACGGGTTCCAGCCCGGTAGGTCTTGTCCCCAGTAAGCCGAAACCTCTTCCCAATTACGCACAAAGAGTTGTCGCGGGAACCAGGGTGAGGTGTCGCTTGTTGGGGAAGTCTCACCCGATAATATTCGTTGAGTAATTCGTCAGAGAGGCGCACCTTGCCGCGTTGGCGCACCGGATACCTCTGTCCCACCGTTCGAAAACTCCAAATCGCCGCTGAGCGCGCCGAGGCCACGCCTTGGGCTTGTGCTTCGCCACGCTATGGCCATCGTGGCGATTTTTTCTACCGCTTGTAATTGCTGCTAGTAGAGTCGAATCTCATCGATATCGAGAGTGAAGTCTCCGGGCGGTCCGCCGGCACGAAATTCCAAAACCAACTTATTTCCAGGAGGGGAAGCGGGAAGAGTTGCGAGCCATGCCGCCGGCAATCGAACCGTTTGCCACTTGGAATCAGGGATAAAGGCCAGGGTCGGCGCTGGCAGGGATGAGTCCTGCGGGGTGATCGTAACCTGGAAGAGACGTGCGTCGCCCTGTACGTCAAACTGCACGCCGCGCAAGTTGGGGACTCCCGCCGGCAGCGTGAAAGGGTATCGTGCCGCGACGTATCCCCGGTCAAAACCCGCGGTGGATTCGACGCGCCCCTGGAAGCGCAGCGCATGTTCAGTGTCGGCAGCCCCGGGCGAGATCACTTCAAGCTCGCCGAGTGCGCGGCCAGCGGCATTGGCATCCGTCGAGACTTGCCAGGTTTTCAGCACAAGTTCAGACTCACCTGAATTTTCAAAGTCATTCAACAAAATGCCGTTGACAGGGGATTCATGCTGCCCGTGGGAGAACGGTCCCTGGCTCATTAGCGAGTAGGTTTCCTTCCACGTCGCCCTAAGATTCCCGTACTTATTCATCCAGACGCCCATAGCCAGGAAGGGCACGATAAAGGCCAGTGAGACCAATTTGGCGCGGTTGGAAATCTTCTCCCCTTTTTCCCAGCGGAAGAGTTTCCAGGCAAAGAGCAGTCCGAAGGTTCCCGAGATAACAAGAACCATCATCTCTGCTTTATGGTCGAACAGCGACTGCCCTCGCACCATAACCGCTTGGAACGAACTGACCAGATAGGTGGCGGGCAGGAAGGCGGCGAAGCCCTGGATCCAGTCGGGAAGCATGGGTAAGGGCACGGTTACCCCGGAAAGGAAGAGCAGGGCAAACCAGACGACGTTGTTGTAGACCTGCGCCTCCTGCATGGTGTTGGCGATGCTGGCAATAGTGAGTCCAAATCCGGCAAAAGCAAAAGTGCCGACGGTAACCAGCACGAGAAGCGCCAGGGGGTTGATCTTGAGCGGCATGTGGAAGAACACCATGGCGCAGGTGACCAGCATGGCGATGGTGGGAAGCTCCAGCAGATAATTCGCCAGCAGGCTACTGAACACCATGGATCCCGGTCCCAGGGGGGCAAGACGGTAACGGCGCAGGCTGCCTCGCTCCCGCTGCATCACGGATTGCAATCCCAGACCAAAGAAACCACTGCCCATGATATTTAGCGTAACCACCGGCCCAAACATATAGACCACTGCCTGCGGATTGCCATGCGCAAAAATGCCGGCGTAAACAAAAAGGAAGATCAAGGGAAAGAAAAAGGTGAAGAAAAGCGCTGCCTTGGTGCGCATCACCAGCTTGATCGACATGAGGGCAATTCGAATCGAGGGAATCATTTTGATCGAGCCATCTGGCCATTTGTTCATCGGGTCATTGAGCTACTGGGGCTTGGGTTCATCGCGCCATCAAATGTCTCTAACGGCAATGACCCGATGGCACGATGGCTAAATGACCCGATTATTCGTCTTCCATCCGCCGGCCGGTCATTTCCACGAATACATCTTCCAGGGTCGGCTGGGCGATATGGAGATCCAGCAAAATATTTTCCTCCGCTTCCAGTAGGCGCACCAGGGACGCGATAGCCGGTGCGGCGGGTTGCGCGTGGAGCACATATCTGCCGTCGGTCTCAACGCAATCGAGCACGGAATCGAGTTGTTTCAGTCGATCAGGTGAAACGGGCCTGGCAAGAGATACTTCAATCCGTGTGCCCTTGCCGGAATGCAGCACGAGTTCGCGCGGGGTCCCCAAGGCGATTACCTGGCCGTGGTCGATGATGGCGACACGGTCACACAAGCGCTCTGCCTCCTCAATGTAGTGAGTCGTCAGCAGCGTGGTGCGATGCTCTTCGCGGAAGCGCTCAATGAGGTCGTAAATATCGCGGCGCACCTGGGCATCAAGTCCCACGGTGGGTTCATCGAGCAAAACGAGTTCGGGATTGTTCACCATGGAGAGCGCCAGGGCCAGCCGCTGCTTCTGCCCACCGGAGAGATTTTCGAAAAAGGCCTCGCGTTTCTCCGTCAGGCCAAACCGTTCCATCAGCAAATCAATGGAGGCCGGCTCTTGGTAGAAGCTGGCAAACAAGGCAAGGGCTTCTCTTACTCGAATTTTGTCCGGCAGCACTGTGGCTTGCAGTTGGGCGCCGATGCGCTGCTTCAGGGCCGTTTGCTCGCGCCCGGGATCCATGCCGCACACCGTCACCGTGCCGCCGTCCGCCGGGCGCAGCCCCTCAAGGATTTCAATGGTCGTGGTTTTCCCCGCTCCATTGGGGCCCAGCAAGCCAAAGACTTCTCCCGCCTTGATTTCGAAGGTGATTCCCCGCAGCGCCTCGATGTCTCCATAATGCTTGCGTAAGTCTTCCACGTGCACGACCGCGGAATTGGAGTTGTTTGCCATGATGTGAGGTCTTTATGATAATGGACAGGGATACGCGAGGCAATCAGTATGAAGGCCAAAAGGGACATTTCGGCGTAGGGTTTGGCCCCTGATTTGTTAACGGGATACGAGAGTGTTATATTGCGCTGTTATTATTTTTACTAATTTAACCGTGGGACGAGGATGAATTGTCCGTGTAAGCCTTTTCCAAGCGGTGAAGGGTTTGGGGTGAACGATGAAGATTCTAGTTTTGAATTGCGGCAGCTCTTCCATCAAGTTCCAACTTATTGAAACCGATAGTGAGCTGATTGAGTCCGATACCGACCGTTGCATTGCCAAAGGGGGCGTAGAGCGGATTGGGACCGATGAGGCAACCTTGAAGGTGACGGTTCCACCTGCTCCGTCCGTGTCTACCACCGAGGAGATTCTCGATCACCAGACGGCGCTGACCCGGGCGATTGCGACGCTGAAGGAACATCACGCGGTCGCCGACATTTCGCAGATTCAAGCGGTGGGGCATCGAGTGCTGCACGGGGGCGAACGCTTTACGGCCCCGGTGATTATTGACGAGGATGTAGAGCAGGGAATCCAGCAATGCGTGGAACTGGGCCCCTTGCACAATCCGCACAATCTGCGCGGCTATTACGTGGCGCGAAAGGTGATGCCGCAGGTGCCGCAGGTGGCGGTGTTTGATACCGCCTTCCACCAAACCATGCCCCCGCACGCTTATATGTATGGACTGCCCTACTCCTACTACCGACGCTACCACATCCGGCGTTACGGCTTTCACGGCACCTCGCATCGGTACGTGGCGTATCGCTACCGGAGGATTTTCGGGAAGGCGCGCGAAGAAGCCAACCTGATCACCGTGCACTTGGGGAACGGCTGCTCGATGGCGGCGGTCGACAAAGGGAACTGCGTTGATACCTCCATGGGGCTCACACCGCAGGAGGGCCTGTTGATGGGGACGCGGTGCGGCGACATTGACTCCGCCGCGCTCCTGTACATCATGTCGAAGGACGAATTGAATTTGCACGATATGTCAATTCTCATCAATAAGTTCTCTGGCCTCTATGGAATTTCCGGCGAGTCGAACGATATGCGGGAACTGGAGGATGCCGCCGCTAAAGGTGATGCGCAGGCGAAGCTGGCGATTGACGTTTTCTGCTATCGCGTCAAGAAGTACATTGGATCGTACAGCGCGGCACTGGGCCATGTGGACGGCATTGTCTTCACCGGAGGAATTGGGGAGAATTCTCCCCCGGTTCGCGCGCAGGTATGTGCCGGGCTCAGCGAAATGGGAATCCAGGTTGATCCGGCTCGCAACGCAGCGGTGGTCGGCAAGGAAAGTGAAATTTCGACCAAAGACAGTCGCGTGCGGGTCATGGTGATTCCCACCAACGAGGAACTCTTGATTGCTCGCGACACCTTCCGCGTCGTTCGTGGCTTACCCAACCCGCATTAAAAATCCGGGACACGGAGAACGGGGTTCGGGACGTCATGACGCGCTTTCAATTGACTTGTATTTTTGTGCTTGCGATGTTGCTCGCAGCGACGCTGGGAACCAGCCAGACTCCCGACCCGCCGCTGCGGGCCGTCCCCGATCCCGGCGCCGTAACCACCCTTCGAGCCAATACTGCTGGGTCCCAGCACGGGCATGCGGGGCGACCCTTTGGAGTGCGGCGACTCGTCGCCGCTTTTCCTCACCGCAACTGGTTGCGGTGAAGCCTGGCGCGCTGGCGAGTCTGCGCGCGAAAAAGCGGCATCGAGGCGCAGCACTCCCAATTGAGGCTCGGTGCTCCCGCGCCCGCTGCCCGCGGGACCGGGACGCCCGCCCTACGTCCGCTTATTGACCCTTACGTCGCGCACGAAGCCGCGTTGCGCTGATGCGGCCCCACATCGAGCTGGACGGTTCCCCCGTGAGGTAGTACACTGCGCGCGGCGCTGGCGGGACACGTTGCGCGGGATTTTGATCCGGCGATGTCACAGAGGCTGTCCGCGATTTGCTTCATAGGCAGCATTACTATGGTTTGTTTATATTTAGGTGGGTTATATTAATGATGAACATCGACGATTCGATTTTGCCCGAGCAGAAGAAGCCTCTGGCTGGAGCCTGTCACCATAATTGGCAGAATCAGGAGGGTCCATACGCGGTGGCGCAGGTTTGTGATCTCTGCAAGCTCTACAGGTACAAAAGCAGTACCACGGCGGATTGGGAGTATCGCGCGCCCATACCCTTTGGGCGAACGCCGGCGGAATGAAGCGTTACGAATTCCGGAAAGCGGGAGGGGAGTAGCGGTTTGGGCGAAGTTTGAATCCCGAACTAGGAACTCAATGTTGGGGCTTGCCCTCTAGCCGCGCTCGAAGTAAACTGCGGACCGAAGTAATTTCGCTGATGCGGTCGTCGACCGGCATCGGAAAGTTCATAACCGTCATAGAATTGAACCCTGAGCTAAGGGGCGGAAGTGGTTTTTCCACCATACTCTTAGCCAGAGGGAGCGAGTCGATATGGCTTTTGCCAGCTCGTGGTATACTCTGGCAAAATTAGTGTCGACGGGAGCGACATGAAGACCTGCCCAACATGCCAAGGAAGTTATCCAAACAACTACCAAGTTTGCCCGGCAGATGGTAGTCCGCTGCAAGAGGTCGGATCCTGGTCGGATGGAAGCATCGTTCGCGGAAAATATCGTCTCCTGGCCAAAGTGGGGCAGGGCGGTATGGGCTCTGTGTACAAGGCTCTGCATCTGGCGTTTGATGAGATGCGGGCGATCAAAGTCATTGCCCCGGAACTCATGTCGGACCAGCTCTTCGTGAAGCGCTTCAAGCATGAAGCGGTCATTACCCGCAGGCTCCAACATCCCAATGCGGTGCGCGTGGACGACATTGACGAAGCCGAAGACGGCCGTCCCTTCATCGTCATGGAGTTTATTGAGGGGAAAAGCCTCAAGAAGCTCATTCGTGAGGAAGGTCCGCTGCCTGTGCCACGGGTGTGCCTGATTATCAAGCAAGCCTCCATGGCACTGGAAGCGGCGCACAAGCTGGGAATGGTTCATCGTGACATCAAGCCCGACAATATTGCGCTGGTGGATACTCCTGACGGCGAGATGGTCAAGGTTCTCGACTTTGGTATCGCCAAAATGAAAGAGGCGCGCATGGGTGAGGGCGCCGGCCTGACGTTGACTGGCGCCGGCGTGGTGATTGGCACGCCGCAGTACATGTCTCCCGAACAGGCTATGGGGAAGCGTGGAGACGAGCTTGACGGCCGGGCTGACCTTTATTCGCTCGGCGTTGTGATGTACCAGATGCTCACTGCCGACCTGCCCTTCAAGGCCGACACCACGATGGAAATGCTGCTTGCACACATGCAGAAACCGCCGATGCCCATCGGAGTGATGCATCCTGAACTGCAAGTGCCGGAAAACATTGCCAACCTCACGATGCGTCTCCTGGAAAAGAACCGCGACTTGCGCCCGGCATCCCCGCGGGTATTGATCCAAGAGATCGAGAAGATTGAAAAGGAGTTGTTGAACCCCCAGAAAACCCGGGTCTTAACGACGGATGATCTGGTGCAGGCCAGTGAACGGAATCAAGGTGGCAATCGGGGCGGGGTGGTCATCCCGCCGCCTCCACGGCCGCAACCGCCTCCGGTTCGGCCACCGGTCGAGCCCCCTCGGCCCTTGCCACCGCCCGTGGTCAGGCCGCTGCCGCAGCAGGTTGTGACGCCACCGCCGCCTCCGCCGCGTCCCAAGCCGAACGAGTCCCGCTGGGGAATGTGGGTGGCGATGATCGTGTTGCTGGTGGGTATTGGTGGTGGGGGATTGTATATCGCTACCCGCCAGTCGACGCCAATACCACCCGTTTCCGCAACTCTCAGCGCGACGCTGAGCGCAGATCCGACCACGGTGCAAAAGGGCCAGTCCGTCACGTTGCACTGGTCTTCACAAAACGCCACCGAACTGGACTTGGAACCGGGAGTTGGTAAGGTGCAGACGGAGGGTTCCACGTCCGTCACGCCCGAGGACACGACCACGTATACGCTGACCGCCACTGGTCCGGGCGGATCCCAGAGCCCAACGGCGCGCGTCAATGTGTTGGCCCCCGAACAGCCCCCCCCGCAGCCACCGCAACACCAGAACCCTGAGCCTCCGGCCGACCTGAACCGGCGTGACCATAAAACAAAGCCCGTCCACAAGACCGAGGCCCCGGAACCCCCGCCCGCGCATACTCCGGACCCCCGGGCGATCAAGGCTAAAATTACCATGGGTGATTTCCACCTTGGGCGCGGCGAATATGATGATGCCATCTCCTCATACCAGGAAGGTTTGAACCTTGATCCTTCCAATGGCGCGCTTCGGCAGAAACTGGAGGGCGCCATCAAGGCCTGCAAGAAGGAAAATGCAATTCTGAACGAAGGTTTGAGTTGTGGGTCTCGCTAAAGATCCTGAGTAGCGTTGAGTTTACCTCGTCGGATGAAGGGCTTGGCGGCGTAAAGCCGCCGCGATATCAAACTGATCCACTAGCCGGTCTTGACGAGGGTTCGTCGATAGCGATATAAAAGGGCAACGTCAATCCTAGGGGCCATATACATGTGTTCGCAACCAGGGGCCAGGTGCATTCCCAAAGCCATCGCGCTGCTGTTGGCGTTGATAGCAGCCGTCGCCCTTTTTCCCTCACTTGGAAACGCGCAAAGAGCCGCCAAGAAACTCAGCAAACAAGATGTGATCGATCTTCTGACCGGCGACGTGCCCAGCGATCAGGTGGCGGAGGAGGCGCGGAAATCAGGCATTTCCTTCCAAGTTACCTCTGCCGTGGCCAAGGAAATTCACGACGCTGGTGGAACGGATGATTTGATTCGTACGCTGAGAACGCTCGCGGCCTCTGCCCCAGCGGCGCCGCAGACCAACCTGCCGGCAGTCCATTCATCATCTCCCGCTGTACTCGTAATTGAGTCCAAGCCTGGTCGGAGCCAGGTTTACGTTGATGACGAACCCGTGGGATCGACGAGCCAGCAGGGCCGCCTGAAATTGACGCAACTTCCCCCGGGAGATCACCGGGTGCGCATATCGCTGAGTGGCTACGAGGATCGGGAAGAAAATGTTACGTTGATCGCTGGACAAACGGCTACGATTGACGCCCCACTCAGTCGGGTTGCCGCGCAAGAGGTGACCCCACCAGCGCCAAGTCCCCAGCCGGAAGAGCCCTCCACTCCAAGTACGGGCCAACCCGGTTTCCTGGGTGTGATGGCGATGCAACCACAGCCCTCCGGCGCGCGCGGTGTGGTGATCTCTGGCGCTTCTCCGGGATCCCCGGCGGAACAGGCGGGACTCAAAGCCTACGACACCATCCTTGCTATCAACGGGCGGCGGGTAACCACATTACAGAATATTCACGATGCCTTGCTTGGACATCAGGTGGGCGAATCGGTGCAAGTCACCTGGTACAACGGTTCGAGAAACGTCACGCAACCGGTCCAACTGGTTGTTGCTCCCCAGCAAAGCGAGATCACCCCGCAGCCGCCTCCGTCTCCGTCTCCCTCCCCGAACAACTTTCCGCACACGGGCGTCGTGACCTTCATGGTTGGGCACGATCACCAGCAGAATGCTCAGAATTATTGCATCGGGATTATGACGATCGGCAATGGAATGATCTATTACAAAGGTGTCAGAGGCAATGGTCCCGTTCACAATTATGAAATTCCCCTGGACACCATTAAAGAGGCCCGCCGAAACACACTGTATCTGGTTGCAATCGGGGGGTTTCATATCAAGCTCAAGAAGGGCTCAAATTACAACTTCGTGGTTCTGAACCAACAAAACCAGTACCAGCCCCCAGACGCGATTCTGACCGCCATCGATAATGCCATGGGGCGGTGAACTGCCCCGCCAGCGCATGGCCCGCCGCTTTTCAGTCTGAATTATTGTGAATTCACACAGCTCGGGGACTTGCTGACCGCAGGGAACGGGTCTTCGCCAGCGGGCGGGTACCCTTGGATGAGGCGAGAAGCTCAGTTTCTGCGAGATAATTGAAAGCCGTCAAGTTTCCCCCGCGCGTCGTATTGATGCGTTCTCCCACAACATTCGCGAAGTATTGCAGGGTGTTCGTCAATTTCAATACGGTCGAGTTTTCTGGCAATCGCAGCCAGTGTCGCATGAAGAGGGAAACAGACTGTACCCGGAAGTAGAGGATCAGAAGTTCATCAATAGGGTTGTAGCGCTGGTCGATGTTGGAAGCATTTTCGAGAAGGTATTTAACCGCCAGGAAATCACACTTGAGCGCCATACTCAGGCGCAAGTACTCCCCGGGAGACCCAAATTCTTCAACGCCCTTTCGGATCAGGGGGAACTCCAAACGATTGTTACTCACAATCGTCTTATAGAACTCCGTCGTAAACTGACGCTGCAAGCGCTTCTGGCAGATGGCTTGGAGGCAAAAGAGGAGGATGACCGTGGATACAATCATGATCAGAACAGCCACAGACATGATTCACCTCCCCGTGGGTTTCTTCCGGGATTTCCATTTGGATCCCGATGAGGCTGC
>CAYTMD010000158.1:0-12870 GCA_964438685.1 uncultured Acidobacteriota bacterium | reverse complement strand
GGCGCGGGGTCGGGCTACTTCACCTTCCGCCTTGCTCCCAAGGTGGGCAAGACGGGGAAGGTCCTGGCGGTCGACATCCAGGACGAGATGCTTGCGACCCTGCGGCAACGCGCCATAGCCCTGGGCATCACCAACGTGGTGGAGGTCAAAGGCAGCGAAACTGATCCTAATCTGCCTGCGAGCGGCGTGGATGTTGTTCTGATGGTCGATGTCTACCACGAACTCGCCTATCCCTTTGAGGTCATGACCAAGGTGCGGGAGGCGCTGAAGCCGGGTGGGCGCGTGGTCTTTGTCGAGTACCGGAAAGAAGACCCCAGCATCCCTATCAAGGAAGTTCACAAGATGAGCGTGGAGCAACTTGCCAAGGAAATGAACGTGGTGGGGCTTGCGCACGTCCGGACCGTGGAATCACTTCCATCCCAGCACATCGTAATTTTCGAAAAGAAAGAATAAAGCCACTGCCCGGTTGCCGGTATGACCGGGGGGTTGAGGTCATTCAGCGCAGCGCGGCGGAGTCACAACCAAATCTTCGTGGGCGGACGAAGAGACCCCTCACCCGGCGGCGCATGGCCGCCGCCCTCTCCCCTCGGAGAGTGCCGTTTGACTACCGACCTTCTCCCAGGGGAGAAGGGGCTGAGGTACGAAGCGGATGAGGGGTCTCTTCTCTCTACCTCCCACTTTCAACAAGGACTCACAAGAGTTTGCCAATAAAAACAAGAATCTACGGTATTACAATGCAGAAACCAGAACGCCGCCAGTCCAACCCACGCAGCCCGCAAAGCAAATTCTGCACAATAGAACGACCTGCACCACGACGACCTGATCCTTCCAGATGCCGCCACAATCACTCGAATAAGCGCCAATTATGCGAATATCGGCAGCAGGACGACAATTCTGTACAGTAGAACGTCCCGACAGTCTTGAATAAAAACAATCTGTACAAAGCTCCGAGGGATTGTTAAGGTATCTGCTTTAATGCCGACCAATAACTACATCACCGTCATTGAAAGAGCCATGCGGGTCATGGAGGCAATCCGCTGCAACCGCGACGTGCCCTTGGGCGAGATTGCCGCTTCCACCGGGCTGATCAAGAGCAGCACCTACCGGATTCTTTTCACCCTGGAACATCTTGGCTACGTTGAGAAAAGCGCCGGAGGCCGGTATTCACTCACGGACCGCTTGGCGAGTCTTACCAACGATGACCGGCCCACCCTGGATCTCGGCAGCCTGGCAGAACCTTTCATGGCTGAGCTATTGCAGCGATTCCGCGAGACTGTCAACCTCGGCATTTTGGACGATGGAGAGGTTCTCTATATTCGAGTGGTGGAAAGCTCACACGCTTTCCGGTTGGCCGCCCACGCCGGCATGCGCAGCCCGGTGCATTCGACGGCCATGGGAAAGTGCCTGTTGTGTTGCCTGCCGCGGCAGCAGATTGAAGCGATTCTGAAGAACCATCCGCTGGTGCCCGCGACACCGCGCACCATTCACGATCGGCCGACCTTTTACCGTGAACTCGAACGGGTTCGCTCCCGCGGCTACGCCGTCGATAACCAGGAGGATTCCAGCGGCGCACGCTGCCTGGCTGCGCCGATCATGACTCCCGAGGGGGAAGTGGCCGCCGCGATCAGCGTTTCCGGCCCCGCGGCTCGGGTAACTCCCCAGAGGGACAGGGAAATTGCCCAAGCGTTACAGGAAACATGCGGAACAATTTCCGAGCTGCGCGCTTGCGCAATAAATAGGCAAAAGAGCCTGAAATAGGAGACCAATAACATGGATCTTGCACTTTGCGGCGGACAACCGGTACGACAGGTGCCTTTTACCCCCTGGCCGGCATATGGAGCAGAAGAGGAGATCGCGCTGTTGGAGGTCCTGCGCAGCCGCTCCTGGGGCGGCTACAATGAAAAGGTCAAGGAGTTTGAATCCGCCTTCGCCAGCCTCCAGAAGGTCCAACATGCCATTTCTTGTTCCAATGGTACGGTGGCGATCGAAGCCGCGCTGAGCGCGATTGGAATTCAGTGTGGGGACGAGGTCATTGTTCCCCCCATCACCTTCATCTCGACGGCGATGGCCGTGCTAACCCGGCACGGGGTACCGGTATTCGCCGATATCGATCCGAACACGCTGAACCTTTCGCCGGAAGCCGTGGAGCAGGCCATTTCTCCGCGCACGCGAGCCATCCTCGCGGTCCACTTCGGAGGACATCCGGCGGACGTCGATGCCCTGTGCGCCATCGCCAAGCGGCATGGGTTGGCATTCATTGAGGACGCGGCCCACGCTCACGGAGCGGAATGGCGGGGAATCCCCGTAGGCACTTTTGGTGACGCAGCCACGTTCAGTTTCCAGGCATTCAAGCTGGCGACAGCCGGCGAGGGAGGCGCGGTCGTTACCAATTCGGAATCGCTGGCGGAAAAGGTCTGGGGTTACTTCAACATCGGCCGGCGCCACAGTGGGGGCTGGTTTGAGCACTTTTCGCTCGGCACCAACCAGCGTCTGACGGGATTCCAGGCGGGCGTACTCTGCGCGCAATTGAAGAGAGTTCCGGAGCAGAATCGCATGCGCGGCGAGAACGTGCAATATTTTCGCGAACGCCTGCGGACCATCCACGGTCTGACGTTCCCGGAATACGACCCGCGCGTGACCCTCCATCCCAACTACCTCCTCACTTTGCGATACGACCCCGCCGCGTTTGCCGGGGTGGAGCGCGACGTGTTCCTGCGCGCCTTGAAAGCCGAAGGGATTCCCGCCCAGGCGACGTACCCTCATCCGCTCTACCGCAACCCGGTCTTTCACTCGCTTCCTCCGTGCGGATGCGGGAACTGGAACTCACCGCAGGATTACAAGTCGTTGTTTCTCCCTGAAAGCGAGCGCGTCTGCAAGGACGGCATTTGGCTGGAGCACTCGATGTTTCTTGGCACTCACCAGGATGTTGACGACATCATCGCGGCAATTGAGAAAATCCAACAACGGGCCGCTTCCCTTTTGCCGTTGCCCTCAAAGGAATCGCAGTCATGAATCGATCAAGGCAAATTGCCGTCGCTATCATCGTGCTAGGCACCGTTATGTGCGGGGACGCGCTTCCCCAGCCCTCATCCCCGGGAGGTCCGCGGCACATTCCCGCGTTCGCGAACTGGACCCTTCGCGAAGACTTTACCCACGGCATTCCGGGATGGATGAGCTTCCCGTTGTCACAGGACGTGGGCTATGACCCCACGATTTATACCGCAGTGGTAGGCGGCGCATCGGCGCTGGTCCGCAACCGGACGTCCTACGGCGAGCGGCTTCTGCGTGTCGGCATGGCTCGGCCCATCAAGTTTCATTTCGCCCCGTCTTCTTCATTCCGAATCGGCTATACCTTTGAATCGGGTGGAAGAATCATGGGACTACATCTCACGTTGGGTGCGATGAACGGTAGGCGTTATACCCATTCGCTGTCATTTCAACCCGGGGTCCACGACATTCAATTGGATGGCCGCCAACTGGAAATTCCTCCGGCGGGGGTAGACGTTGAGGTCATCGTTGTGGAGGCCGAAGTTGCCGCGCCTCCCCTGGCATCCCACAGTCTGTTGACCCTTCGGTCCCTGGAAATTCAAGCGGAGAGGCCGGCGACAATTGCCATAAGTGTTCCACCGATTGACCGCTCAGCCGCTGATGGCACTGCCGTGGCGGAAGAAGTGGTGAACGCCGGTTCGACGTTGAAGGTCGAACTTGCGCGTGGAACCGAAGCGCAAGTACGCGTTTACGACACCCAAGGCGGGCTGGTACCGAACACAGCGGGCAAAGGTCAGGATACGCAAATCGTCGCACCAGACAAGCCCGGCCTTTATAAGGCGCAGATCACCAGCGGGCACTCCATGTCGGAATTCGACTTCCTGACGTTGGCCAAAGTTCCCGCCCATCCTCGTGTTCTACTTACCTCGGATCGCCTGGAGCAATTAAAATCGCAGTCCTATTCGAAAGCACTATTGGCCGATGTGCATAAGCGCGCTACCGGGTTGCGCAATGCCCTCGCATACAATCCCCAGGCGGGTCAGAACATCGCGCTGCTTCCCGTCGCTTCTCCTCTCCCAGGTCTGGTTGAATACTTTGCGTTGATGGATGGTTACAGCAATGCCATCGCCTTCAATGGGCTGGATTACCAACTCAGCGGCGACCCTCAGGCGTTGGAGGCCGCCCGGAGGGCATTACTCACTGTGGCCGCATGGACCACCTGGACACCGCCGTGGTTCATCGCCCACGGACTGCACACCTACTACGAGGTAGGAGTGTTCACGCAGCGAGTGGCGTTGGGCTATGACCTGGTCTCGGACCGGCTTTCGCAGGAAGATAAATCGCAAATTGCCGAGGCGCTCTGGAAGAATTCCATTCACCCGGCGTTGGACGACTATTTTACTTACAATCGGCTGCCCATCGCCGCAAGCAATCACGAATCCCAATCCGTGGGCGGGGCCATTGAGGCCTGCGTGGCGTTGTATGGCGACGTCCCTGACTGGACCGCAAAGTTTGGACCGGCATTGGCAAAGCTCATCGTGGCCTATGGGCGAATGGACGAAAGCCTGTTCCCCGGCGATGGCAGCGAGGCGGAACCGGCGGGCTACGAACATTTCGCCATGGAGGGCATGTCGTGGGGAATGGCGGCGCTGCATGCCATGGGCATTCGTCCCCGCGGCTTCGACCGGATGATGAACGGGTATTGGTGGCTTCGCGACGTCCAGGTTCGCCCCGGCTTCGTGCTTGACACAGGCGACACCGGCACAGAACTCAAGGCACTCTCGGGGTTCGCCTGGGGGGCGGAATTCGCTGGTGACAGGGCGCTGCAGGCCTTCTATGAGACCGCAACGAATCAACGCCTTCAGGGAGTCTTTGAACTGCATCAGCTCGGGCAAACAAAGGAACAGGGCTCGGGGCTTCTGGACCTTGTCTGCTGCACACATCCGTCAGAGGTCGAGCCGGAACCGCCGCTCTCGCGAACCTTTCCGGAGCGCGGCAGCGCCGTTATGCGCAGCGGCTGGCTTCCCCAGGATACGGTGATTTCGCTGCGAGCTGGCCCTTGGTTCAATCACGAGCACCATGACCAGGGAAGTTTTCAGGTCGCGGCTTTTGGCGAGCAACTGATTGCCGAGGCGGGATACGCGAATTACTACAAAGACCCCCACTATGAGGATTACTTTACCCAAGCACCAGGGCACAATACCGTGGTTGTCGATGGTGATCCCTTCAGCCAACAGGATTACGACGGCCGATACTGGGCGGCGTTTCAGAATTACGCGAAAATTGAGCGGCACGTGTTTTCTTCTGCCATCGATTATCTCGCCGCCAACCTCGCCCCTGCTTATGGCGACGGAAATCCCATCAACAACCTGACGCGTGAGTACCTTTTTGTAAAGCCTGACGTCCTGATTGTCCACGACCGTGTTGCGGCTGATTCGCCGCATGAATATTCGTGGTTCCTGCATGTTCCCGCTGGGGCACAGGCACGGGCCGATGCTGCCGAAGCACTGATCCAAGGCAAGGGAGCATTTGCCGCAATCACTGCCGCGGGCCAGAACACCCACTGGAAACTGCAAACGCAGCCCGTTGCCATCAGTGCCTACATCGATCTCGACCGAATTCCCGTGGAACCGCGTAAAACCTTCCTATTGGATTCATCAAGGGCGAAGGAAGCGAGCTTTCTCGTCGCCATGCATTTCCAAAAAGGCTCGGAACAAGCAGCGCCGCTCACATCTGTTGCGACTGGATCCGGCGAAGGCTTCCGGACCAATGGCGCGAACGGTTCAACCGTCGCTTTATTCCGCCGCAGCGTTGGACCATTGACGGCAGGGGAAATTTCCACCGACGGTGCCAGCCTGGTGGTTATCGAGAAAGATGGCGTGGAGGAGATTCTCTCCGCGCAAGCTCGCTCGTTGCGCCGCGGGCAACAAACGCTCCTAACCGCCAACCCGGCGGTGGAAGTGGTGTTAGAGGAAAGCCCATCCTATGATGATGTCCACCTGGTGTGCGCGAGTGAAACCGAGGTGAAGCTCTTTCCCAAAGAGCAACCAGTCGATGTGATGGTAGATCAAACCCACACCACACCGACCCTTGCCGGGGGATTCATCTCCCTCGTGCACCTTGCGAAAGGAGAGCATGTTGTCAGAATCAGTTATTGAACCTGCGTTCAGCGAAGTTGCAAGTTGGAACGTGTTTGACGCGAATGTGCGCGTAGGCCCTTCCGGCGTGCACGGCGACTTGGCGCTCGAAACCACTGGCCTGCTGGCGGAGATGGATCGCTTTGGAATCCGGCAAGCACTGACTTCCCACTTCGTGGCGGAGGAGTACGATGTGCTGGCGGGCAACCGCGCGCTGGCTCTTGACCTTCACCCACGCCTGGTGCCAGCCTGGGCGGCTTTGCCGGACAAGGAATCCACTGAGAAACTTTGGGCTCTCCGGCCCGCGGCGGTGCGCCTTTCTTTCGGCGCAAAAAAGCACAACTTTTCTCCCTCCACCTGGTGCAGCGGAGATCTTTTGGAAGGCCTGCAAGAGCGCTCCATCCTGACGTTGATCGCGCGGGAAGACATTGAGTGGGATTTCCTCGCTACCCTGTTGCAGAATTTTCCCCGGCTTCCCATCCTGCTTCTGGAAACCGGATACCGCGCGGACCGTTACCTTTTCCCTCTCCTCAATCGGCACGCTAACTTGTATATCGATACGTCCACCTACCTGGCGCACCGGCAGCTTGAGAGCTTTGTCGATCAGTTTGGTCCCGGGCAATTGATCTACGGCAGCCGCTTACCGCTTTACACACCGGGGACCACGCTCGCGGTTCTGGCCACCGCGCGGATCTCGGATGAGGCGAAGCTGGCGATTGCCGGCGGCACGCTGCGTCAGCTTCTAGGGAGGGTCGCCCAATGAAATCGCCCGTACCCATCTTTGATTGCCACGGCCACCTCGGCTCGCACCCGGACTTCCCTGCCCTCAAATACAGTGCGGAAGAAATGATTCAAGTGATGGATCTGTTGAATATCGAAGCCCTCGCCATTACCTCAACGCTGGCCTGCTACAGCGACTGTCCCCGCGGAAATGCCGAGGTCGCCGCCGTGGTAAAGCAGTATCCGCAGCGGTTTCGCGGGTACGTGACCGTGAATCCCAATCCGGAAGGCGAAGCGCTGCGCGAACTGGAACGCTGGAATTACTTCCATCGGCCGCCGCTCATCAAATTTCACCCGGACCTCCACAAGTATCCAGTGAACGGACCCAAATACCGCCCGGTGTGGGATTATGCCAACCAGACCCGTGCGGTGGTGCTGGTACACACGTGGGACTCTGACGCCAATTGCGGGCCTCTGATGTTCGCCCCCATTGGCCGTGAGTTTCCCCACGCCAGAATTCTGCTGGGGCATTCGGGAGTCACCATGCGCGGCTACGAACAATCCTTCGAAACCGCCAAAGCGGCTCCCAACACGTATCTGGATATTACCGGATCGCAAAGCCACCGCACCATCATCGAAACCGCTGTGGCACGCGTCGGCGCGGAACGGGTGCTGTTCGGTTCGGACCTGCCCTACCTGGAAGCAGCCATGTCGCTGGGGCGAGTACTGTCCGCCAGAATCTCCGACGCAGATAAGGAACAGATTTTGAGGAAGAACTTCCTCCGACTTATTGAAGAAGACTAAAGGAGTTGACATGGAACGCACACGAATAGGAATTATCGGCCTCGGAATCATGGGTAGCTCTTACGCGAAAATCTACTCGGCGCATCCGCTGTCGGAAGTCGTCGCGGTCAGCGCGCTGCGGCAGGATCAGATCGACAAGGTCCGCTCGCTTTACGGCGTGGCTGACGGATACCTCGACTATCGCCAAATGTTGGAACGTAAGGATCTGGATGCCGTGGTGGTCGCCACACCTGACAAGCATCATTTTGAGCCGGCACGCGCCGTTCTGGAATCGGGCAAGCACGCGTTGGTGGAGAAACCTTTTACCACCAGCACCGCCGAAGCCGATGAGCTGATCCGCATCTCCAAGCGCGTGGGCAAGACCATCCAGGTCGCCTTCAATCACCGCTGGCTGGGGCCCTACCACCAAACCAAGAAATCCATTGAATCGGGTGAGATTGGCATGCCCCTGGCGGGTTACGCCCGCAAGAACGACACCATCTTTGTATCCAGCGAGTACATCACCTGGGCCGGTGAAACCACCTCCGCCTGGTTCCTCTCCGCCCACGACATCGATCTGATGCGTTGGTTCCTCGCTTCCGAGCCCGTGGAGGCTCGTGCCTGGGGGCGAAAAGAGGTTCTGGCGGCGAAAGGCATTCCCACATACGACATCATCCAGGCGCAGGTTAAGTTTGCTTCCGGAGCCTTTATCACTTTTGAATCGGCCTGGGTCTATCCGAACACGTTTCCTTCCATGGTCGATTCCTTCATGGAAATCATTGGGACGGCGGGACACATCCATCTTGATCGCAAATGCGAATCCATGGAGATCAGCACCGCGAAGGCCTTTTCCTATCCCAAGCTATTCCTCAATACGGAAATCTTCGGCCGGATGCGCGGCGCGTTTCCGGCTTGCCTCGAGGATTTCCTCTACGCCGTCCGCGAGGGAACCGAACCGCAGGTAACAGGGGCTGATGGCCGGCAAGTCACGGCGGTGCTGGAAGCAATCCATCGCTCGCTGGAGACCGGTGCGTCAGAAATGATTCCGCCTCCACCCCCCGAGATTGGAGCGCGTTATGCGCGGGGCTGATCTGGCTATCCTGGTGGCATATTTCGTAACCATGATCGCCATCGGGTTGACCTATTCGCGCCAGATGAAATCGCTCGACATGTATTTCGCGGGGGGCAAGCAATTATCCTGGTGGCTGGGCGGCGTTTCCTTCGTCATGGCCTATGTGAGCGCGCTCTCCATCCTGGTGTATGCCGGTTTCGGATATCAATACGGGTTGGTGGCCCTCACCATCTATTGGACCACGGTGCCGGGAACGCTCCTCACCACATGGCTCTTCGCCCGGCGGTGGCGTCGCGCTGGCGTGCTGACGCCGGTGGAGTTTCTGGAGACGCGATTTTCACCCGCCGTCCGCCAGGTCTTTGTGTGGTCAGGCATTCCGCTGAAGGTAATTGACGAAGGACTGAAGATTGTCGCCATTGGAATCTTTGTCTCCGCCGGCATGATGATTTCACCCTCGGGGGCCATGATCGCGGTCGGTGTGATCACCCTGGTCTACACCGTGCTCGGCGGGCTGTGGGCAGTGGCCATAACCGACTTTGTGCAATTCGTTCTGGTCACCACGGGAATCCTCCTGCTCGTCCCCCTCACGCTCAGCGCCGCCGGAGGGTGGCACCACTTTGTGGCTGCGGTTCCCGCGGATTTCTTCCGGGTAGTACATCCGCCTTATAACTGGACCTATGTGGCGGCGTTCCTGGTACTCAGTTCGCTATCCCTGGCGGGAAACTGGTCATTGATCCAGAAGTTCTATTCCGCCCGCAGTGACCGCGAATGCCGGGGTGTTGGCTGGCTGGCAAGCGTTCTCTTTATCCTTTTGCCGCCCGCCTGGATATTTACGGGAATGTTCGCGCGCACCTTTGTGCAGTTAAGAATCACTGACCCACAGACCGTTTACGCCCGGGTATGCTCTGCTCTGTTGCCACCGGGCATACTGGGACTGATTATCGCCGCGTTGTTTGCCGCCACCATGTCGGTCCTCTCATCCGGATATAACGTAGTCGCGGCCGTGCTGACGGTTGACGTCCATCGGCGGCTGATTCGGCCAAATGCTTCCCAGAAGGAACTGGTTGTTGTGGGACGAATATTGACCGCAGTCGTGGCTACGTTGGCGCTGCTGATTGCTCTGGCGGTCACACATTTTCACTGGACCATCTTTGACACCATGGTGGCGGCGTTCGGATTTTTCCTGCCTCCTACGGTCCTACCCATTCTGGCAGGATTGCTGAGCCGGCGCCTTTCCGCTGGCGGTGCGATGGCCGGCTTTTTTGCCGGGCTCGCCATTGGCATGGCGTTTCTACTTTACAAGTGGACGTTTAAACCAACGAATCTAAGCGCGTTCCAGGCTGCCAGCATCATGATTCCGGCTGGGTTCACCATGCTCGTGCTGGTGATTGCTGCGTACGCCTTCCCCGCCAGGGGTGAGGCGGCCGACCGTGCATTACAGTTTCAAACACGGCTGGGACGCGCCGCAATCGCCTCGGAGTCCCAGGCAAGTCCGGCCCCAGTGGCAGGATTGGTCATCGCCATCATGGGGTTACTTTTGGCGGTGACTGGCTCTGGCGCCGCGGCCGTTCCATACAATGCGCTCACACTGGGAACGGGAATCGTTCTTGCAGTAATTGGTTTGGTCATGATGCGGGGGCACATATTGGCCCGCCTGCGTCCAGTGGCGGCAAAAGAGCATTAGCCCGGAGCAGGCCGTTGCACAGACCAATTACTCTGCACCCCATCTAAATGGCATCCCTTCGAAGTGGGAGAAAGGACATATAGTTCCGCCCGGCCAGCCCATCACACCATAGCTAAAGTGTCCCGGAATGAAATAAAGCAGAGGCATTTTGTCAGCAAATGAATCATATATATGTTAAGCCTGTTGGTGATTTCTGGCGATTCCTGATAGCGTCATGGTACGAATTCAAGATATAATTAGCTATTGACGCACCCGAACTCTGCGCATGTAAGCAATTGATGTTTGAAATTTTCCCACGCTTTAAGCGTGTCAGTTTGGCCCTGCTCGTTCTCCTGGGCGTTCCATTCCTTGCCCAAGCGGCGCTTCCTGACACCCAGACAATTCGAGGAGAAGTTGTAGACCCGAACAGCAAGCCCATTGGGGGCGCGGTCTGCACGTTACGAGGCCGAACTATGCCCGAGCAGGGGCGGCCCGTAACCACCGGTGATCGCGGGACTTTCGAGTTTACCGGGCTCTTTCCAGGGACCTACCGGGTGACCTGCGGTGCCGTAGGATTTGAGCCTGTCGCCAAGACGGGCATTAAACTTGAAGGTACAGAGGAGCCCCCAACCCTCCAGATTGTGCTTCCCCTTGAAGTTGTCATTCATCAAAAAGTGGAGGTCACCGCCGAAGCTCCCAAGGCCACGACGGTGCAGACGGCAGCCCCCCCTTCCACCCTAACCAACCAGCAGATCAAGTCCCTGCCCCTTGTCGTGCAGAAGTTCAAAGCCGCTTTACCCTTGATTCCGGGCGTAGTTCGCACGCCGGATGGCAGGATCTCCATGAAGGGCGTTATTGAGAATCAGGGAACGCTGCTGGTGGACTCGGCCGAAACGGTTGATCCGGTGACCGGCAGCTTCTCCATTGACGTTCCTCTTGACGCGGTGGAATCCGTCGACGTTTTCAAGAGCGCCTACCAGGTTGAGTACGGACGCTTTTCCGGCGGGTTAACCACCATCCAAACCAAAGCGCCTTCCAGCAAATGGGTATACGAGTTGAATGATTTTGTCCCCACCCCTCGATTCGAGTCCGGACACCTTGTGGGCATTCAAGATGACTCTCCGCGCATCTACTTCTCCGGGCCCTTGCGAGGGGATAAACTCACCTTTTCCGAAGCCTTCACCTACAACTACTCCGCTGAGCCCGTCCGCGGATTGGCTTGGCCGAATAACCAAAAACGCCAGGAGGGGTACACTTCCTTCACCGATTTCTATTACACCCTTTCGTCCCAGCACCTGATCAGTGTCAACGCCAAGATCTTTCCCGTGCGCCGGCAGTTTGACAATATCAATAGCCTTATTCCGCAATCGGCATCGGCCGACTATGCGCAGAGCGGCTACTCACTCGGTGGGCAGGATCACTATCTGTTCACGGGTGGTGGGATATTGACCACCCTGGCGCAATTCACGGATTTTGACAGCTTTTCGCACGGCCAAGGCCCGCAGGACTTGATTATTACTCCCACGGGCTGGGAGGGAAACGACTTCAACTCCTGGACGCGTACCAGCACTCAACAGGAGGTACAGGAAAGCTACCTTTTCCCGCGCAAACACTTTCACGGCGGGCACGATTACAAAATCGGCGGCGACATCATCCACCGCGGGTATAACGGAACCAGCACTTACCACCCCGTCCAACTGCTGCGAGCTGACAACTCCCTGGCGGGGGAGATTGACCTGGGACCTACCGGCCGCCTGGGCGCCTCCGACACGGAAGTCGCCCTCTTTGCCGAGGACCACTGGATTTTCAAGAATTACCTATCTTTCGATTACGGAATGCGGTTTTCCAGCCAGACACTCGGTGAGCACGCGGCATACACGCCACGCGGAGGATTCGTATTCTCTCCCACCAAAAAGGGGAAGACAATTATCCGCGCGGGCGCGGGCGTCTTCTATGACCGTCTGCCCCTTCTCGCCGGTGATTTCACCCAAAACGCCACGCGGCAATTCACTCTTTTCGACACCAACGGTGTGGCGCTGGGCCCGCCCATTGTCTTCACCCCCTACTATGAGGAATTTGCCGAGGGCGGCCGCAAGATTGTTCCCTCCGGTAATACGCTTGGGAGCACACCTTACAACATCACCTGGAACACGGAATTCGATCAGGAGATACGCCCTTCTATCATCGCGCGTGTCAGCTTCCTTGCCAGCCGCACCTACAATCAGTTCACCGTCTCTCCGCAGGTCCTTTCGCCAACCAGCGGCTTATTGTTGCTCTCCAATCTGGGCGCGTCGCGCTACCATGAGTTTGACGCCACGCTGCGCGTACGGCCTTCCAACAAGATTGATTTCAATATTTCCTACGTCAACAGCCAGGCACGCGGCGACCTGAATACCATGGCCTCCGTCTTTGTCCCCTATGAACAACCAGTTATCCAACCCAATCTGTTCGGAACCCTCCCCACCAACGTCCCTGACCGCGTTGTAACCTGGGGGCGCTTCAAGCTT
>CAYTMD010000157.1:0-12884 GCA_964438685.1 uncultured Acidobacteriota bacterium | reverse complement strand
GATTTGGACCCCAAGTGGATTGAGGTGTGGTCGCACCTGGAATTGGGAAAAATTTTCGACGTGACGGGCCAGCGCGATCGTGCCCTCAACGAATACCAGCGCGCCTTGCAGACGAACGACAACACGCAGGGAGCTCTTGACGAGGCCAATCGCTATATCCAAAAGCCCTACAAGACCCCTGTGCCGACCAATTAAGATCACGGCAGAGTGCTTACTCTCTTACTGGAGGTTCAAACTTCCATCCCGTCAGCCCGGCATGGGGAACCCCGCGCTGCTGGACTAATACCTTGAAGATGTTTCCCATTCCTTCCGGGGAAATCAGCCGCTTTAGCTTTAATCGCGCGTTAAGCATCTGGAGTTCCGATTGGCCTGCATCATAAACGTCGGCAAACTGGTTGGCTTCACCAAGCGCCAGCAGAAATTTCTCCTGGGTTGTGAATCCGGCAGGCTCAAGCCCGTCTTTCCTGCCAGCATCGATCAATGCAGTGAAGTTCACATGTGATGTTAGGTCCACCTCTCCCGGTGACGTGTAAAAGTCCTCCGTCGCGGTGTGGCCGTGGTAGGCTAGCAGAGTCCCACTCGGACGGTCGGGGGTGAAGAGCCGATTCGCCATGTCGCCGTAATCGATGGTCAGCACAAAGCCGCGAGTCAGCTTGCCCGCAACGGCACGGATCCAGTCCACGGCCTGCCGGTTCACTTCCACACGATGCCCTTCCTCAAGCTGGTGGGCATACCTGGCAACGTATGCGGCAACGGCGGTATCACTGATGCGGCCCGGCTTCTCACGAAGATCGTCGCCATCAGCGATGACGTAAATTTCCTTGAGATGTCCGCCGGTACGCGTCACAACGCTGACCGGGAATGCATCCACAAGTTCGTTGGAGAAGAAACAGCCGGCAACAGGGCTGAGTTCCTCAAGATTGGCCAGCAGCCGGACTTTTCCCCCGACGCCCGCGGCAGTCAACCGGGATTCAATCCGCTGGCGCTGCTGTGAGCCCGGCTCAATGGCGATGTATTCGAGTGCTGCGGCAAACTCCGGCAATGCCTCGGCGGACCAGCTTAAGAAGTCGGAGGCGAAGAGCCCCCGGCCAGGGCCCATTTCCACCCACGTGAAAGGTTCAGGCTGCCCCATGGCGGTCCACATCTCCGCGGCCTGCCGCGCCACCAGGCGGGCAAAGACAGGGTGCAAATCGGGGCTGGTAAAGTAATCGCCTGCGATGCCAGTGCGCTCGCGTCCCTGAGTGTAATAACCGAATTCCGGGTGATAGAGACAAAGCGCCATGTAGCGCTCAAAGGTCATTGGCGTGCCAGACCGCAAGGTTTCAAGAAGCAGCTTTTTGAGAGGTGTGTGGGTCAAGGGATGCTCAAGTGCCAGGTGTCAGAAACCGCGTTCACAGCGTGCGTGGCGCCGGTCGGGCAGTTAACCGCTGGTGCGCCGCTTCAAACACCTTCAACGCCGCATCGTCAAACAGCACGAAGTGGATCTTCTCCAAACTCGTGCGCATCTTGATATGTTCAAGCACAACCTTCAGCATGATCTGCGCACATTCCGCAAGGGAGAAGCCCGCCACGCCCGTGCCGATGGCGGGAAAAGCCAGGCTGCGAATCGCTTTCTCCTCCGCTCGCATCAAGCTGGCGTGGGTCGCAAGCCGGATGGATTCCGCCGTGGCCTTTTCATCCGGCCGCATGCTGGCAGCGTGAATCACAAACAGTGCCTTCAGATTCCCAGCGATGGTAGCAACAGCTGCGCCCAGGCGGATCGGTGCCAGCCGCTCACACTCCTCCTGAATGCGCTCTCCCGCCTTGCGTCGGATGGCGCACGCGACGCCCACCTCCATCGTAAGGTCAGTATTCGCGGGATTCACGATGGCGTCCACTGCCATATCCGTGATGTCCCCTTGCACAAACAGAATCTTGGTTGGCATCGTCCCTCACTTCTTGGGCTTCGGACTTCGGCCTAAGCATAGACCCCGATGGGGCGTTTGGCTAGGGACAAGTGGGAATTAAGCCCGAGGGGAGGGACAGCAATCGATAAGGTTACTATCGGGGCCTACTGCTTACTTCAATGCACAGAGAGGCTTACAGGATTGAGATAATCCTTAACGAACTGAAAGAATGAAGGTGCGATACGTTCCGTTACCTCGATCCGGGAATAACAGAGGATGGCTTCGTGGTTGATCCTCACTATCGGATACTCTCGGTCATTCATCCCAATGTCGCCTTCGAAACAAATGGGGTCGTAGTCTCCTGTGTCCGGGCGGCCAATTTGGATATAGCTTGAGTGCAGCAGGGTCTCGCACAGAAACTTGTCCACAAATATTGCCGTAGGTAAATCCAAACTACTTTTGTCACCCCTGTTCCCAAAGAAGGTTATCCCCCGCAGGTCGAAGCTGGGAAATGTATATCGAGTGACAAAGGAATCGAACGAATGGGGGAGTCGTAGTGGAAGTCTCGCGCCGAGATCTGAAATCCATGGCGCGCTCACTATCCGGCGAGCTGGAATACTTTCGGAGGCGGCAAGCTTGGCTGCAAAGTCATCAATGAGTTGATGAACTTTGTCCGTTCTTGATTGCGTCATTTAACTGCCCCCTTTGCTGGTTGGACGGTTAGCATCGCACTTCTCAGTTGGCGAGCTTTCTCAATGCTTCCTCGTCATAACCCAAAACCATCTGCCCGCCGCGAATCACAATGGGCCGTCGAATCAGGTTCGGTTCCTGCGCCATAAGCTTTAGCGCCTCATCACGGGTTGGCGGATTCTGCTTCATCTTCCGCTCGCGGTACAAATCATTGCGGGTGTTCAGAAAATCCGTGTAGTTGCGCGAGCCAATGAGGGCGTTAAGCTGTTCCGCCGTCAGTCGCTGCTTTCCCAGATCGTGTTCATCCAATTCCGCACCATTTTCCAGCAAGAGACCTCTTGCTTTGCGGCAGCTCGTTCAGGTGGGCTTGAGATACATTTTCAGTTTGGGCATTACGGATGGTTCCTCCATTCTTGTTTTTCGTTGATTACCGTTTGTTGAGCAAGCAAATATCCGGTCAGTACCTCGGCGCCTTGAAGTCATTTTCCGTGCGCCGATCCTTCACGGCACTTCGCTACGAATCGCACAAATATTTCGCGCTGCTCTGCGGATCCGTTCACCATCTCCTCCGGATGCCACTGCACTGCCATCAGAAAGGGATATTCCCCGGCGGATTCCACCGCTTCCACAAACCCATCCTCCGAGCGCGCCGTCACTTTCAGCCCCCGACCGATCCGCTTGACGGCCTGGTGGTGCAGGCTATTGACGCGGCAAGCGCCCTGAACGATCGCCCCCAGGCTCGATTCGGTATCCGTCACCAGCACGCTGTGGGTGGCCTCCTGCCGCGACTTGCCGGCATCCGTCTGGCGATGCTCAACCTGGGGCTCCGCGTCTTCTTTCATGTCCTGGTAGAGCGTGCCGCCGAATCCCACATTGATCATCTGCACGCCTCGGCAAATTCCCAGGATCGGAGCCCGGCGCGCCAAGGCTGCATTGAGCAACGAGAACTCAAATACATCACGAGGATGGTGGTCGTGGACACTGTCGTGTTGCTTCTCTTCACCGTAAAAGGATGGGTCCACATCTTCCCCACCGGCAAACAGGATGCCATCGTAATCCTCGGGGTGTGTGCGGGGTGCGTCACTGGCTGAAACGAGCTGTATCTCGCTTTCCTCTGCGCCTGCCACCAGCAGAGCTTGAAAGTAAGGCGATTTAACACCGCGGGCTTTTTCCTTTTCGGAAACGGAAAGGGCAATGCGCATAGAGTGACCCTCCTTGCCCCAATCCAAGTATTCGGCGGCGGGGGCTATTCCCAAATAATATCGGACAACCGGCAAATTAACCCTGAATTTCTCGCACCCGACTCCACCTGGACCGCCAGGCCGGGCGCTGGTCTTTGCGCCGGAGTTATGCCTGCTACATCTCTCTGCGCAAATTAAGGAAAATATATTCCAACCACTGGGCCCTGCCCATTCATTTCCAAATAATCACCAACACCATGCCGTGACATAGTGTCTATTGACATGTCAAGGAATGGTGGTATCGTCAGCGGGATTTCTCTCACTCATAGTTGTGTGGCGGACCTCGGGCGTGGCCGCGCCGTCGGCTGTCCGCTGCGTTCCATGTGCGGCCAATGGGAACTGCCCCGGAGGCCCCAGCCAAACCATGCTGGCGTGGAGACAAGTCATGCTCAAGCAAACCTTCGTATTAATCTGTTTGGCTTTTCTTTCCTGTGCCGCCCTATTACCAGGGCAGTCATTGCGTTCAACCATGAAAGTCCCGGCGGCAGGAGTCAGGGGCCGCATCACGATCGATGACTTTGTGCGGGGCAAAGTGCAAACCAACCCGATCCCCAGGCTAAAGCTATATCTCCTGCGATTTGATGACAGCAAGCCTCTTGTCGAATTGCAGGAAGGCTGCAGCCGAGCCGTAGCGGATCCCGGCGCAAATCCCTTGCGGGCCTACAATCTCTGCGCCCAAAACCTCCGGCGGGCCGTTGCCTTGGTTCCCACACTGCCCTCCGTGGCAACTGCCGAGACGAATCGCGATGGGGAGTATGAATTTGATGCCGTCCCCGCCGCTGGCAGGTACCATGTCGTAGGCGTCAAAACGGTGGAAGGAGCCGAACCGATCGTGATGGTGGGCGTCACGAACAAGTTGCGAGCGGGCGATCACGTCACCTTGAACCTGTCGGCCAACGACCCGTGGACACGCGCCGTAACACCCTGAGCCTCAATACCTGGGTGATTTGCGACCTTCTGGGAAGCGGTTGCCTTTCCACGAAAGTGATCGGCTCGCGGTTTGGAGGCGCCTGAGGGGGGCATTGCGGAAAAGCCAATTCCAGCAGGGCGCGATACGCTCGACTCTTCCGCTGGCGGGAGGAATACCCTGCCCCGCTTCGAACCAACTTGTTATGACCGCCGCACGCAGAGCGCAGCCTTCACACTTCTCCCCTATAATATTGGCCTCCGACCAAATCCGCCACGGCAGTAGGAGTGAAGGGCACGATCAGGCCACAGCCTTCAACGTGCTCTTCGAATGGAACAGGCCTGCCTCGCGTTCGTACGCCCTTACTGTGTAGAAGATCGCGTTGTCGAAAAAGTGTCCGATCAGGCGTCGCAGTTCCCTCTCCTGATGCAACTCGACAGCAGAATCCACCAGGCCGGTGGAACGAACGTAAGCATAAAGGTGATTCTTTGTGGAGATCAGGGCAAATACAATTTCCTCCAGGGGAACACCTTCCGCATTGCGGCGGATCGCCAGGTCGGCGTAATTAGCCTCAATCGGCTCCTCACTCCTTTGGCTCACCCAATGTCCGAGATTCTTATAAACAGCGTAGGTCCGATAGTGCAACTCTTCGTAGGTCAGATGATGGTAATGCGGAGTCCGGGGATTGCTCTGGAGATCCTCAACGAGACCCCTGGTCAACTCCTCCGCATGGTCTTCGATCATTTGCACCAAGCGAACGGAAAGCATAGCGCACCTCCCGGTTAGCCTGCTTTGAGCTTGGAGAGGGAAACAGGCTTGATCATGGCAGCAGTCCTCCCATGGGCCTTTGCCTGCGAGGTTCGGGCGCACTCCTTAATGGCAGGGTAGACCTCGATTGGGTCAGAGTCAAGCGGGGATAGACCTGTCTATGTTGAGGCTTTTCTGAGCAGAGAGATCATGGAAAGCAGATGGAGAATAGCCGCGAACCAGGGAATCGTAATGCCATCCAGCGCAAACAGATGGGCATTTCACTTCTGCATTTTGCCCTTTGCCTTTTGACTTGCTTTTCCGATTCTGCCGCGAGGCAGCCGCCTACTTCCCCAGCAAATCCCGCAGCCCCGCCTCGTCAAGAATCGCGATACCCAAGGTGCGAGCCTTTTCCAGTTTGGAACCCGGATCGGCGCCCACCACCACGTAGTCAGTCTTCTTGCTGACCGAGCCCACCACGCGGCCGCCGTTCTCTTCAATCATCTGTTTGGCCTGATCGCGCGAGTAAGTGGGCAGCGTGCCGGTGAGCACGAACTGTTTTCCGGTCAACGTCCCGTCAATCTTGCGGGTTTGCTCCTGCTTAAACTGCAAGCCGGCGTCGCGCAGTTTCTCAATAACCTCCTGGTTTCGTTTTTCGTGGAAGAATTCCTGAATGGCCTCGGCCACGCGTGGCCCCACCTCTTCCGCCTCAACCAACTCCTCCTGCGTCGCGCTGGCAAGCTTATCGAGCGAGCCAAAGTGGTTGGCCAGCAGCTGGCCGGTACGCTCGCCCACAAAGCGTATGCCCAAGGCAAAGATGAGGCGCGGGAGCCCCTCGCTCTTGCTCTTGCTGATCTCTCCCAGCACGTTCTCAGCCCATTTATCAGCCCTTTGGGCAAACCACTCGAAACTCTTATCGGTGGAGTTGGCAAAGAAATCAGAAACTGCGCGCGCTGAACGTTCCATAATCCCTGCAACCATTCGCAGTTCCAAGTACGAGGCCTTTCGCAACGTCTCGAACGAGCCGAAGTGCTCCGCCAATATTCTTGCTGTCTTTTCACCCACCGATGGGATTTCATTGGCCACAAGAATCCGGGCCAGATATTCGGCCCTGCTGTCCTCTTCCCGCCGCAGGTTTATCAAGTCGGATTTGGTGAGTGTGTACAGGTCCGCCACGTCATGAATCAAGCCCTTGTCAACAAGTTGATCCACCAGAGCCTCACCCAGTCCGTCAATATTCATAGCGCGACGTCCGGCAAAGTGGAGCAGCGACTCCTTGAGGCGGGCAGGGCAGGCGGTGTTGACACATCGATAAGCCACCTCGCCTTCGGCGCGATGGACTGCCTCACCGCACACGGGGCACTGGTGGGGCATGACAAAGGGGGAACCACCCGGCTCGTGCACAGCAACGCTCACCACCTGTGGAATGACCTCTCCGGCGCGTTGGATGACCACCGTGTCGCCGACCTTCACATCCAGCCGCTTGATCTCATCCATATTGTGGAGAGTGGCGTGGCTCACTGTGACGCCGCCCACATCCACGGGCTCCAAATCCGCAACGGGCGTCAGGGTGCCCGTACGTCCGACCTGCGGGCGAATCGCCAGGACATGCGTCTTGGCTTGGCGCGGCGCATACTTGTACGCCACGGCCCACCGCGGCGACTTGGCCGTGCTTCCCAATTCCTGCCATAGACGGGTGTTATTGACTTTGATAACGATTCCGTCAATCTCGTAGTCCAGGCTGTCACGCCGGGTTTCCCACCGTTGAATGAATTTTTCCAGATCGCCAAATGTCTGGCAGAGCTGCCAATTAGCCTCAACTTTGAACCCGAGATCTGCAAGGTCCCGGAGCGCCTGCGCGTGCTCGCCCACGGGTTCAGCGCCGTTCACCTGCAGGTAGTACACAAACATGTCCAGCTTGCGCTCCGCCACAATGCGCGGGTCAAGCTGCCGGATGGAGCCCGCGGCCGAGTTGCGCGGGTTGGCAAATCGGGGTTCGCCCGCCGCCTCGCGCTGCGCGTTGGTGTGCTCAAATGCCTTGCGGGTCATGATGACTTCGCCGCGCACTTCAAACCCTGCGGGCACGCCAATCAAAGCCAATTTCTTTGGCTCGAGGCGCAGAGGTATGGAACGAATGGTCCTGACGTTGGACGTTACATCCTCGCCTACCTCGCCATCGCCGCGCGTGACGCCGCGTTCCAGCGCGCCATTCTGATAGGTGAGCGCCATGGAAAGGCCGTCGAGCTTCAGTTCCGCCACGTATTCCACCTGGTCGCGGCCTGCCAACTCGCGCACGCGGCGGTCAAAGTCGCGCAGGTCCTCAACGGAGTAAGTGTTGTCAAGGCTCATCATGGGCGCCGGGTGGCGCACTTTGGGAAATTCGGCGGCAGGCTCGCCTCCTACCCGCTGCGTGGGCGAGTCGGGCGTGACAAGTCCAGGGTGCTGGAGTTCGAGTTCCTTCAGGCGATGCATCAGCTTGTCGAACTCGACGTCGGAAATCTCCGGATCGTCGAGTCCGTAGTAGCGATGCTCGTGGTAGCGAATTTCGTCGCGCAGCTTGGCGATTTCCTTCTCGATGTTTTTGGGCACGGCTATTTCTTACCCCCCCGAAGAACCCTGCAAAGATAGATGGGCAATTATACCGTGGGTGCAACCATGCAGTGTGGGATCGATTGCGGATTTATTCGGGCAAATGAAGAAGAGGGCTCCCAAAGCGGCACGCATTTCCAGCCCTTCCCTCCGTCTTGACATTGCTCCAATACGGCTGATAGTGTCATAAGGGAAAAGGCAGAAACCAATAGGAGTAACAACCCATGAAGCTGCGAAAGATTATTTCCACGACGATGCTCGCAGCCGCCAGCCTGGCCGCCCTGGCCGCGGCGCCGCAATCCGATAAGCAACCGGTCACGTCGAGCACAGGGCGTTTTGGTGACCCCACCTCGGTCGCGATCAAGTACCGGGATTATCTCCCTGGCGTCCTCAAGGAAAAGAAACCTGATGAGTTGATCCTGACCAAGACGAAATTTGGCGTCGACCAATCTTTCAAGCTCAATAAGAAAACCAAGTTCATCATGGACGGCAAACCCAGTACATTTGAAAAGCTCAAAGTGGGCGAAGAGGTTTTCATTGATGTCGACACCGACAAGAAAACGGGTGACCTGATTGCCAAAAAGGTTGTCAGCGGTGTGGATATCCCGACGCTCCCTACAGCGCAGTAACCGGATTTTAGCTTTCGATTTTGGAATTTGGATGGAAGGCCGCCCTTGCCCACCACATCTGCGAACAGGTCTTCTTCTCCCATCAAGAAATCGCAAATCCCAGATCCAAAATTGAAAAAAGTCACGCTGATTTATAACCCGGTTGCGGGGCGGCGTCCTGCCGGACGGGGTCGCGAAGTCCGTCTAGCCGCCGACGTCCTACGCCAAGCCGGACTGGAAGTGGAGTTGGCGCCCACGGTGCGTCCCGCCATGGCACACGAACTGGCACGTGCCGCGGCTGCCAGTGGGGTTGACGCGGTCCTGGCTTGTGGAGGGGATGGGACCATCAACGAAGTCATTAATGGCCTGGCGCTGAGTCCCGTACCCCTTGGCATTCTGCCCGGCGGGACGGCGAATATTCTGGCGCGCGAATTACGACTCCCCCTCAATCCCGTTCACGCTGCTCGCCAATTTTCCCAATGGACGCCTCGCCGCATCGCACTGGGGCGCGCCAACTGGCAGGAAGGACAGACGACAACTTCCGGTGGCCCCCCCGCTCCTGCTTCCATCCGGTATTACACCAGCGTGGCGGGAATCGGATATGATGCCCAGGTTGTTTACAAGCTTTCTGCGTGGTTGAAAACCAATTTTGGCGTCGCCGGCTACGTCATGGAAGCTTTTCGCCAATTGGCATGCTATTCCTTTCCAAGGTTCAGTTCCTGCCTGGACGGCCATGAACGACAAGGCACATTTGCAGTAATTCATCGCACCCGGCTCTATGCCGGCTGGCTGCACCTGGCTCCCACTGCCGGCCTTTTTGAACCACGCTTTGCCATGTGTTCGTTCCCCAGCCGCAGCCGTCTGCGCTATCTAATCTATGCGTTGGCGGTGCTGGTACGGCAGCATTTGCACCTGAGCGGCGTCACGCTCGACAATTGCGCCAAGGTAGTCTGCTCCCCCCTTGACTCTTCCCAAGCCATCTATTTTGAACTCGATGGCGAACTGGCGGGCGCGATCCCCGCAACATTCGAAATCGTGCCCGATGCGCTGACGATTTTGGCGCCGTGAAGCAGGAGTCAGGAGACAGTAGTCAGGAGTCAGAATACCGTAGACAGTAGACGGTAGACTGCATACGGTAGAGGAAGCATGTCGAGGGAAGACACGAGGCGTTTACTGAGTGCTGTATTCTGACTCCTGACTACTGTCTCCTGACCCCTGCTTTTGCCATGGACAACCTGACGCACACGCTCACGGCCATCGCCATCAGCCAAACGGGGCTGAATCGCAAGACGCGTTTTGCCACACTCACGCTCATTCTGGCCGCCAACGCCCCTGACATTGACATCCTTTCAGGCCTCAAGGACAGCATCACCTACCTCAAATACCATCGAGGGATTTTCCATTCCCTTATAGGTGTCACGGTTCTAGCGCTTCTGCTTTGGGGGCTGATCTACTGGCTGGGGAGCAAGGCTCGCCCCAAGCCCGGCCTTCCACTCAACGGCCGGTGGCTTTTGCTTGCTGCCTTCCTGGGAACAGGGAGCCACCTGCTGCTCGACTTCACCAATGCCTATGGCGTACGGCCGTTCCTTCCCTTCAGCGGACGGTGGTACGCGTGGGACATCATGTTTATCTTCGATCCGCTACTGCTGGCCCTCTTGATTCTGGGCTTGTCGGTGCCGTGGCTGCTGCGGCTGATTTCCGAAGAAGTGGGTGCGCGCAAATCGCGCCCGGTCTCCGGCGCCGTATTCTGTCTGTGTGCAATGGTGGCGCTGTGGGGAGTCCGCGATTTCGCCCATCGCCGCGCGTTGAGCATCATCGATGGCCGCACCTACGCCGGCGAGGACCCGCAACGGTTCAGCGCGCTGCCGGTGGTGGCGAACCCCTTCACCTGGACGGGCGTGGTGCAAACCGAAACGTCATTCCACGTTGTCCGCATCAATGCACTGGATGCCAATCGACCTCCGGAGGAGATGGGGGTTTTCAATAAACCGCAACCGTCACCCGCGCTCGCGGCCGCAATGAAGACACCGGCGGGGGGGATCATGCTCGACTTTGCCCGTTTTCCGTGGGCGCAGGTGGATGAGAGCGAAGATGGCTATAGGGTGAGTTTGCGTGATCTGCGGTTCTTTCACGACTCGGAGCAGTCGCGAAACTTCACGCTTGAGGTGGGACTGGACAAGGCCCTGCAAGTCCGTTCCGAAGCTTTTTATTTCACCGCCCCGCAAGGCTCAAGGCGCGATTAAAACTCGCGGTGGTCAAAGCATGCCAGTGTAGTGCCGCTGCAGTGCCTCGCCGTGGTATCGCCGACCTTTGGGTCGGCACATACCGGACTAAAACAGGAGGCGGAAAAACTCGCCCGCTGTGCCGTTTCCTGAATCCCCGCAGGGGATGCATAAAATAGCCGGGGGCAACGCCCCCGGAAAACGTGCCAGCGACAGGTCCGACCCTGAAAGGGTCGATTCCATGATGGAATTTCTCAGTTTTCCCGCATTCGGCGTGGGAGCAATGCGACCCCTTCAGGGTCGAGGAACATGTGGGACGCTTTCCGGGGGCGTTGCCCCCGGCTACTATATTGTGCCCTTGCAGGGCGCTGAAAATATCACAAGTTTTCTCGCAACCTGTTTAGCCCAGCCCTTACCAGCGCGTGGTACGAATTCTTGGTAAATACCCCCAGGGATCAATCAATGCTAAGCCGTGGGTGCGTCGGCACTGATGCGGCGTTTCCACCAGCGCTGGAGCAGGGCCAGTCCTACAACCACAATTACAATTGCCAATGAAGCCCAGCCCATGTTGTGCCGCACAAAATCCTGCGCCTGAACGCCGTAACGGGCCCCCAACCAGGCTTCGGCGGCGAATCTCAGACCTCGTCCCACCAACAGCGCCAAACCGAAATGGATGGCATCAACGCGCAGCAGTCCGGCGGTGAGGATAAACACCTTATAGGGCGCCGGGGGAGGCAGTAGTGACGCTACCAGAATCGCCACGAAGTCGTTCCGCTCAAGCCAGCGCTGGGCGTGGGTTATGGATTGTGGTGTGGTCTTGCGGAAGAAGAACTTTCCTCCGCCGCGGGCAATTCCATAAAGAACGTACGCGCCACTAACCGAGCCCAACGTGCTGGCCAACGCATAAAGGGGCCACAATGCGGGCCGCCGGCTGGCCATCAAGATCAACGCCAGATCGTTCACGACGGGAAACGGAATCAGGGAAGAGTCCAGAAATGACATGGCGAACAATCCCCACCCTCCGTAGAGGACAAGGATGTGGCCGAGTTTTACACTAAGTGATTTCAACATACTCCGAAATTTTCCCCTTTGATAAAGCCCATAATTTTATGCGGTCCGGCTGTAGAGCGCAATGCGTGAACGCGAAATGGGTCCGCGACCTGGAAGTGGGAATGCCGAGGTGGCGTGGGCGGTCCCGGAAGCACAATCGACAATACTTCTTGTTGACAAAGGCCAGTTAATAGGCTAGACTCATTAAATGGTCGCGCCCCTCTGCGGCAAGCGTCGGTAAAAAGAGATTTACGATGCTGTTTTCCCAAACCCCGCACACCCCAAGAATCCATAGTGACTTTATGCCCCATGCCTAAAACGGCCCAAAGCTGAGAACTCATTGAAAACAAAAGGCTGAAAACGTTGATTTTCCACCGCGAAAGCTGACAGCATACTGAAAAATAAGCAACTTAACAAACATATGATATTTCATATTATAGTGACAATACGTCTTATTGAGGAAACGCTAAGGCGTCGGCCTCAGCACAGGAAACAACAGGACGCAATTCGGGTTACCTGGCGGGCGCGGTTCTGTGCTGCGGAAATCACCCGAGGCCAGCCCTGCAATCCGCTTGACGAGCGTCCGCAGCGGACATAGCATGAAAGATTGGCATTTTCTCGAAATTCCTCACTGTAGGGTGCAGGGCGAATGATCGACCGCATTACGGTTCGGGGCGCGCGTCAGCACAACCTGAAGAACATCAACGTTGAGGTTCCGCGCAATACCTTGACGGTGGTCACAGGACTGAGCGGTTCAGGCAAGTCGAGCCTGGCGTTCGACGTCATTTATGCCGAGGGCCAACGTCGGTACGTGCAGACTCTCTCCGCCTACGCGCGTCAATTCCTCGACCAACTTGAGCGGCCCGACGTTGACACCGTTGAGGGCCTGAGCCCCGCGATCTCCATCGAGCAGAAGACCACCAGCCGCAGCCCGCGTTCCACCG
>CAYTMD010000156.1:0-12947 GCA_964438685.1 uncultured Acidobacteriota bacterium | reverse complement strand
CTTGCTCTGCGGCCCTCCGGCGAGGCTTCAACCGGGGGAGGGCGCCACCCACGGCTAGCTACATTCATAGTTTAATATAATAGCCTAATACTGTCAAGAGACAACACGTCCAAGGCGTACCCCTTATTGATTCTTGTGACCAGGGCCGGAAGTGGACAATCGGGGATGCGGCACCGGGCCCAATTTCGGAGTGCGGCGGCTCGACGCCGCTTTTTCACGCGCTGACTCGTCAGCGGTTTGTCCTTTGTCGCGACGAGTCGCGGCAAGCAAAAGCGGCGACGAGTCGCCGCACTCCAAAGGGTCGCGCCGCATATCTTATTATTCCTAAATAATCCGGCCTAATGCAGCGCCTGATCGTAATGTACGCCGTAGATGTATCGCTCCCCATCCGGCTCGGCGCGAACGATGCGGGCGCGAACCTCGGGCTTTTCATTGGCCGCGTCGTACGGACAAATCACCACCACACCCTGGCCCACCAGGTACTCCCGGGCGCTCGAAAAGCAGAAGCCTTCGTGAGAGAAGTTCTCGGTGTGAGCAATCTCCATCTCGCCGTAATAATCCCGCACCCGAACAGGAAGTTGCGCGTGCCTGCGGAGCGACTTCCGCCGCTCGGTCGGAATGGGGCTGCCCGTGGTGGCCGCGGTTACCGCTGCCTGATAGGCCTGAATTTCCAGCTCGAATGCCTGCTGCGGGTATCCCCAGGAAGTGGACTCCGCGCAGCGCACGCAAGGTTTCGTCAACAACCCTGCCGTCTCCAGCACTTCCACTTCCACCAGCGAGAGCGATTGCAGCACTAACACGTGGCAATTCCGGCAGGAGAGCAGGAGATGGGCATCAGAATCCTCGTCGGAAGGGGGGAAGTGGATATCCCAAATGTTCTTGTCCACATGGGCGCATTCCACACCCCATTCGCCCACCTTATCGAGTGGAGGAGAGATGGGGCCGATGACGCGGAATTCCGCCTCCTCTTCGTTGGCCTGATTGATGACGTGAATAGTTTGGCCCGGCCCAAGCGCATGTGAGATCTGGATGCGCGCACCATGGCGGTTTAGCGTGATCGTGCGGCCGGCCGTTTCGAACGGAGTGCCGTTGTCATCTTCTCCCCGGACGCTCACCGGGATGCTGAACATGATGCGCAGTGAACGACGGTGCTCGCTTTCCATGGCTCACCAACTTACCGCTGAATGTCAACGTTGCCCACAGTTTACCGGCTCTCACCGTCGCTTGCAACTCGTGGCTTGAGCCCTTTCAAGGCGCCTCACCGTTCTCGCTGCGGTTCAGGGTCACCGCGGGAAAGTGACCTCCCAGCAGGCGGCGCTGCCACCATTCGCCCTGTACGCGGCGCTCTGACCACGTCGTAAACGTGTAGCCATAAATCAACGCGCGAACATATCTGGGGGGCGACTGCGGAAAGGGGTTCCGCTCAAACATAGCCAACACAGGTGGCGAGCCTTCCAGCAACCGAAGCAGGAGGCGGCTGAACCAGGGCGAACTCCGGTAGTCTCCCAGCGCCGCAAACCACATTTGCCAATCCAAACGCGGCTGGAAGGGCTCCACCCAGCGCGGAGCGCGCCGCAGGCCGCCGGGCTTGAATTTGAATTCATACTCCCGCCAGGTGTTGCCATCGTTGCTGCCCTCGATGATGATTTCCGGGCGGGACGTGGTCATGACGGCAAACAGGCCGTACCCGTTAACGATGCGCACAGGTTCAAGTTCAGCAAGGAGCTGGAACGCCTGGGGCGGCAACCACTGGACGGCAAACAGATCCGCAAGTTGAACCAGTCCGGCCGCGAAAATGACCGACAATATGGGAACCGTCACCCAGCGGCGAACGGAAAAGCGCCGGGAGTGGGTAGTTGCGACGCGCACGCGATCCGCCACGACGCGGGGGAAGAAGCGCGACAATGCGGCATCATCAAACAGCAGGACGCACAAAGCGATGGCAAGCAGATTGAAAAAGGCATAATTCCCCGTAAGGGCAAGGAGAAGTTGCAAAAGGATTAAGATGCCTGCCCCGGCGAATCGCCAAAGACGGGGCGCGAAAATCAGAAAAGGAATGGCGAGTTCGATGAAGAGCACGAATACAACTGACCCATGATGAAACCAGGGCGGGGCAAGGTGGACGTACCAGGCGATGGAGGTGGGCAGTGGCTGCGTAAAGTAGTGGTAGTCCAGCGCCGTCAGATTTCGCCATGTGGGGTCGCCGCTGGTGAGCTTGACCACTCCCGAGGAGAACATAAGTCGAAAGAGCAGGAACCAGAGCATCCATCGTGCGAACCTGGGTGGTGAATCCGCCATTTTTCCACGTGGCCAAAGATGCCAGGGAGCGATAAAAAGCGCCAGGAAGCCGGCCTCCAACAGAAGGTTGTCCCACTGAAAGGACAAGAAATCCTGCCCCACGGTGACCAAGGAAAGGTAGAGAATCCACAAAAGGGACAAAACCAAAGCCGGGGCGATGTCGAAGATTAACAGGAGCGAGCCAATCACGCCGCCCACGATGATCACATGAAGTGCCGCATCACTTGAACCCAGCCAAGCAAGCGTGGGGAACAGCCAGTAGCGCTCCGGGCCCACGCGCGAGCTCACCAAGGCGAGAAATTGCGCAGCCGGCAGGATGCCTTTTTCCCCGATCAAGCCGCTAACCTGGGTGGCGAGTGAAAGGAACGCGAAGAAATAAGCCACGCCCAGCAGGCGCAGAAACAACCAGGGGGCAAGCGAGAACGATGGACGTTCAAAATGCTTTCCCCAGAAAATGCGCGTGAGACGATAAAGGGGATTCCGATGGCGCGCTACGAACCGGTAGAAGAATTCCGTTATGAAGGCGAATCCCGGAAGATGCTGATAGAGCCAAAGCATCCAGGCAAGGCCGGGAACCAACGTGAGCGTTTGAAAAACCGCGTGGGCGGCGCTGATAACCTTGCCGTCGGGAAGAATCAGTTGCACGGCACGGGCAAAGGTCTCACGCGGAATTTCCGGGAACTGGTCCGCCACCTCCTGGAAGGGCGCATATTGAATCCGGTCGTCGGTGAGTTGGCGCCAACGGTCAATCCAAAGGCGGCAGAAGCTGCAATCACCGTCAAAAACCAGTACCGGTTTTCCGGAGGTCAGGGGATCCATGCCTTGAACCCAATTGATCGAGTTGTGCGATGCCCCGGCGAAGTGCGAATTACTATTCTAACAACCAAGTGGAGGCAAACTCTACAGGACGCCAAGGCTGAGAACTTAAGTTAATAGATTATGTCGAGCGAGCTATCAAAGAAGCGGTGTTGATTGCCAACAAAATGGCCATAGAACTGGGAGGAGGTATTGTTGAAAACATCGCGGGGATTGGAATGGTTCGACAAATTGAAAACGGTCAGGGATCCGCGCATCAGATGGTTCTTGAACAAGGGCAGGGGAAGGTGAAATTCCTTGGTCAGCTTCATGTCGAGTGAGAAGAATTGCGGGAACCGCCTGGTATTGGGGGTGCCAATGTAATCCTGCTGGACATCCACGGGCGCATACGGAAATCCGGAATGGTAATCGATAACGGGGCCGGCTTCGATTCCCCACAGATGCGTCTTAAATCGTCCCCAGGTCACAAGGCGATTGGGAACGTCGGACCCCAGGTTGGTATAGGCATCGGAACGAATGACCGGCTGCTCAAAAGGCACAAACAGTTGGGAAAGAGTATTCAGATCGCCGCGCGCTTTGCTGAATACGTAGGAAACGTTTAATTCGGTAATTGCTGTAAGGCGGATGTGCACGGTGGATTCCAGTTCGTTGTAGTGGGAAGCTCCGTGCGGAGTCAGCAGCATGGCGGGGCCCGAGGCCAGCTCGGCAACCGGATTGACGATGTACTGATCGAAGGCGCGGCTGGAGATATAGCTCAAACGCAGCATCACGCGGGGGTTTAGCTCCCGGTCCGCCTCCAGGCTCCACGACCAGTTGTAGGGTACATTTCCCGGGAAGCCCGCCGTGGCCGCCAAGGCCCCCTGGCGATTAAGGGTCCCGTAGGCATTCATGTAGGTAACCGGAGATCCCAGAAGATTCCCCTGGTCATCAAACGTGCTAACCCGGCGAGACGGGAACATGGTGAAATCGCCGGCGAGCAGTGGGGTATGGCCGTAGAAACGGCCCAGGCCGCCGCGAAGCACCGTCTTGCCGTCGTGTCCGGGTGTGTAGGCAATACCCAGACGAGGAGCCACGTTCGCCGCGTGGCCCAGAGACTGGGCCGAATAACGCATGCCGAGATCGAGAGAAATGCGGTCGTTGGGCACCCAGTGATCCGCCACAAAAAGTGACCCTTCGAAATCCCGTGCCGCCAGCAGGCCCGGACCGAGGAAATCGATCTGCTCCGTCACCGTCCCGTCGGGTCGCATTAGGCTGACGGTGCGCGATTGGCTGCTGCCTTCATAAGTCCGGTTCAGGAAACCCACGCCCAGCGTCCACTCGTGCTGTCCCCACCCTTTCAGCCGGGGAAGTTTGTACGTCTCGGCGAATTGTTCCTGCTCGCTGTCGCGCCGGTAGGCATTAAAGAAGTTACCCCCCCAGCCATTGGGGGTGACCAGCATATTTGCCCCGCCCTCCCCGTGGCCCCAACTGTCGAACTTCATTCCGTCAACGAGGGTCGTAAAAATCCCCCCTCCGCTGGTTATAAATTGATCCGTCAGTGTGACATTAAAGCCATGCTGGCCATAATCAGAGGAGGCAGCCAAGGGAACCAGCGAATTGATATTGTCAAATTGACGGCGCAGGGGAAAAACACTGGTCGTGAGCATCAGCAAATGCCGGGGGGAAAATACGTAATGAAAGTTGCTGAAGGAATTGAAATCGTGTGTCCAAATCTCGTTGTGCGGCCATGCCAGTCCCCGCACCGGCTGTTTATCAATGTCATAGGCCAGTGTCTCGGAAAAGGTCAATCGGTTGGCAATCAACGGGCCGGTGAAGTACAACCGGGGATTGAAATCCGCAATTCCGACCAGCGAGCCATTCCTTATACGGGGATTAGGGGGAACGTTCTGCACTTCAAATTCCCACCGTTCCGCCGGCGGGCGGGTATGGATCGTGGTAAGTCCGCCCGTAAAGCCTCCATACTGCGCATCGTAGGCGTTCTTGTAAACCTGCAGAGAATCGATGGCGACGACAGGAATATCAATGGCCATGTTTCCTGTCACCGGGTCCGAAGTCTCCGCGGAGTTGACGAGCAATTGCCCCTGGCTCTCGGGAACACCCTTAATGTTGATCTTCCCATCAGGCGTACGAATCACGCCCGGCAGATAGGGCAGCGCCGCCTTAAACTTCTGTTCGGAGAGTGGCAGGTTGGCAAGTTGGGTCCCGCCCAGTTTGGCGGAAGGCGCGCCCTGCTCCGTAGAGACCGTGGCCGCCTGCTCCCGGACTTCCACCGTCTGGTGCAGCACCACCTCCCGTGGCAAAACCATCTGCAGGTCCGGTGGAGGAACGCCCGTCACTTCCAAGACACGCTTAATTGGCTCGTAGCCGCTGGCAGCGCAAAGCAGAGAGTACTTACCGGGTTGCAAGCCATGGAAGGCGAACTGGCCTTTATAGTCGGTATTGACGGTGAGACCGTCTCCGGGAAGCAGCCGGCTGGTCAAGGTGCAAACGGCTTCCGGAATGGGAACATTTTTTTCGTCGATGACTTCGCCGCGAACCGACTGTGTGGAAGGCAGCGGGGACGCGAAACACAATACCGCCCCCAGGAGCACCGCTCCCGAAAGAAGCACCGTTAATCGCCATTGCGGCCGGTGGACACACATGGTGGCTCCGGCCTGGGAGTCCCTCATTGTAGGCCGACAGGCAAACTCCGAGACGCAAGTGCTTCCCGGCGCGTACCCCCGTGAATTTTCTGCGATCCCGCCGGCCACACTACTTCATGGCACAACGGACAAGAGTGGTTTCGGCCGGCTTGTTTCCGCAGGGCTTGACTTAAGAATGCGAAACTCTCAAGCATCCAGCTCCAGTGAAAACAGCACTTACCGACAAAGCGAGTTTAATACCACAGGATGCTGTCCACAACCGATTTCTTGGAGGCCCCAAGGCACCCTTGCCCTGTTCACTTTGCAGTACTACCACAACGGTAACTTAAGCGAAAGGTTAGGGTTACCACACCCTGACTGGCATCGCCTGAAGCACGGGGGCCCCGGTCCATCGCCACCAGCGGCGTGCCGAAGGTTGCAGCGATCCCTGACCCCAGAAGAGTTGCGGACCAGCTCAGCTAATTCCAACTTGAGAGTTTCATGTCATTCTTGCGATGCTCGGAGAACGGTTGCCTTCCCTGTCTCTCCCACCTGAAAGGAGGTTCCAGTGTTCTCACGGTAATTGAAAGCCGCCCGTATACAATGCCTATCTCCATGCCCCTTACGTTGGTAATTTGGAGTGCCCCGGCTCTTCTCTGGCAATTCCCAGCGCGGCAAGCTAGAATCCCCTTCGGGAGCACAATGCATGGCTGAAACCCCTACTGAGAATCCCTTAACGGCATCCGCTTCCGCCAGCGTACGGATCATCGCCATTGCCGTGCTTTTTGGCTGCATCTACTACGCCAGTTCGGTGGTCATCACCCTGATCTGTTCTATCCTGATCGCCTCGGTCCTTGACCCGGGAGTCAGGATTATGGAGATGTACCGCGTTCCGCGCTGGTTGGCTTCGCTCCTCATGGTGCTTCTGATGCTGACGGTTGCGTACCTGCTTATCTATGCGGTCTATGACCGGACGCAGGCTTTTATTGATGAGATGCCCAAACTGGTCGCCCGGCTCAAACAAATCACCGCGCACATTCAATTGACGGCACACAACATCCAGCAGAGCACGCAAACTATCATCCCCGCTTCCCCAGAGGCGAACATGCCCATGGTGCGGTTGCAGCAGGAGTCCCCCTATGCGCAATTCCTGTTGCGCGGCATCGGATCAGTGTACGCATTTGCTGTCACCGTGATGTTTATCCCGTTCCTGGTGTTTTTCATGCTCACCTCAAAAAACCAGATGTGGGCGGCATCGCTGAACCTTTTCCCCATCCAGCGCCGCCAGCAGGCGGAAGATGTGATTCATGCCATCGCCCGAATGTTGCGTCAATTTGTAGTGGGGAATTTGTTCGTGGGGCTCATTTCCGCCTGCATCATCACCCCGGTCTTCGCCATCATCCATCTCCAATACGCCTTGTTAATGGGACCCCTTGCCGCGATTCTCAGCCTGGTCCCCTATATCGGCGTGGCTTTGGGGATTCTCCCTCCCTTGCTGGTGGCGCTGATGCAATACGACACTACCGGCCCCTTCTTAGTCATCGGCGTAGCCGTCGCGTTGGTTCACTTCCTGGCCGTCAACATCCTTACACCCAAATTGGTGGGCCAACGCGTCAACCTGAATGCCCTGGCGGTGACGATTTCCATGATGTTCTGGTCCTGGTTGTGGGGAGGGTTCGGCCTGATTCTGGCTGTGCCCATCACCGCGGCTATTAAGGCCGTGTGCGACAACGTTGAGTCCCTTAAGCCCTACGGGGCTTGGATGGGCGAAGGGTAAGAAGTGGGAATTTAGTTGCGTGGGCGGGGCCGCCCGCCGCGTATGGGCCGACAGGGTAGAGTCACTCCCCCGGGCGCAATCATCTGCAGACAGCCGTACCCCGCCCTCCACACTTCGCGTCGAAACGTGCGCCAACGTTGTCAGTCATGTCGCAATAATTCAAGCGAGGGGCGCCGCGCGAGGATCCGCCCGGCGCCGTCTGTACAGAGGGAATCGCTCTTTATTTCTGGTAATACTGCGCGTTGACCTCAGTGAAACTCTGCCACTTTTCCGGCAGGTCATCCAGGGGGAATATTGCGGAGACGGGGCAGACTGGAACGCATGCGCCGCAGTCAATGCACTCCACCGGATCGATATAGAGTTGCGCCATCTCAGCGAAGTTCGCTTCGTCTTTGCGCGGGTGGATGCAGTCAACCGGGCAGACGTCCACACAGGCGGTGTCTTTGGTGTTGACGCAGGGTTCAGCGATAATGTACGCCATGAGTTTTTCCTCCGGAGGGCGCGGCTGGTTTCATGATCGGGCCGACCCTCAGTACCAGAAGCATACGTGGCTACGCGGCGCGGCGCGATGACTTAAGTCGTGCCTTTCCCTGGAGGTTTTGATAAGCTGGTTCTTTCGGGCTTCTGCTTACTCCTTCGATTAAGGTTGCGTCGCACATCATGCCTTCCGAGCTTCGGATGATGACCGTTCCCGCTCTGGATCCGGTGGAGACCCTGCGCCGGGTCTCGTTCTTTGCCGTGTTGCCGCTGGAGGACCTTAAGGTCCTCGCCAGTCATTGTGTGGTCCGGCGGATTATGAAGGACGAAATCCTGGTGGGAGAAGGTGATCCGTGCGAAGGCCTGTTTGTGGTGCAATCGGGGGCCATTAAACTCTTCAAGATGGCAGAAAACGGCCGCGAGCAGGTGCTGGTCACTGAACGCCCGGGCTCAACCGTGGGCGAACTTTCTGTTTTCGATGGCGGCACCTTCCCCGCCTCCGCCCTGGCGGTGGAGGATTCCACTCTTCTCTTTCTGCCCAAGCGCGAATTTCTGGAGTTGTGCCAGCGGAATTCGGAGGTGGCCTTCGCCGTCATTCGCTCACTGGCCTGGCGCTTCCGCTATCTCACCAGCCTGGTGGAGGAACTTTCCCTCAAAGAGGTCAGTCATCGTCTGGCGCGGTTCTTGCGTGACCGGGCGCTTAAGTTGGGAGTCCGCACGCGGCGGGGGATTGAATTTCCACTGGAAGAAACCAATCAGGAAATCGGCGCGGAAATCGGCACGGTGCGCGACCTGGTTTCGCGCAACTTGCGGCGTTTTGTGGACCGGGGCATCATCCGCCTGGAACGGCGAAGGGTCATTGTGCTGGATGTCGCCGAGTTGGAAGCGCAGGTCTCCGGCGCCAAACGCGCTTCCACCGGTTAATTTCCTGACCGAAGAACCGCATCTAGAACTTCCACCACCTTGGGGTCGAATCGCCCTCTATCCGCGCTCTTGCGAATTTCGTTCAGGGCGACGCGGGAATCCCACTCCTCACGGTAGGGCCGCCATGAAGTGAGCGTGCTGTAGCAGTCAGCCACGGCGGTGATACGCGCGCCCAGCGGGATCGCCTCTCCCTTTAATTGATCGGGGTAGCCCTTCCCATTCCACATCTCATTATGGTGGAGCACGATTTCCAGAACTTGCGGATCGACAAAGCCCATTCGGCGGCAAGCAGCCACACTTTCAGGCACGTATTTCTCCAAGTAATCAGACTCCTGGTCGGTCAGACTGCTCACGCTGTTCAAGATACGATGAGGCACCGCTTCCTTGCCGATATTCTGGAGATATCCAGCACATAGAATTGCCTTCTTCATACCGTCGTTCAGCCCCAACCGGTCCGCCATGGCGTAGGAAAGGAGGGCCACAACCCGCGAATGGCTCACCGAGCCGTCAAGCGCTTCGACGGCCAGCACCGGGTCTTCCGGAACTTCAATGAGGGATTCCACCGAACGGTACTTCGCCGCGAGGGCCGGAGGTATGACACGCGGATCCATCCATCGGTCCTTGATCCCGATAACTTCGTAAACCTCTATTTTTTGCAATTTGCCCTTGAGCTGAATCTTCTCAAAATCATCCCGCTTGATGTTGGCATCGGCATATGCGAGCTTGATTTCAGTTGAGTTCGGGTCGAGGGCCAGTGCACGCCCAAAATATCCGATAGCCGCAGTGGCATCGTGAATCCTGAAACTGATTTGGCCCAGTTCGAAGAGCAATTGCGCGTTCTCGCCTTCAAGGCGAAGTTTTTCCTCCAGCGCGGTCAAATGCTCCAATGACTTCTGGTCAGTTTCCCGTCCAAACGCAAGGTTGCGCACTTTCGTCGCCGTCACGAAGGGCTCAACAGCTTTGAAAGTCGGCTCATCAATGTAAATCTTTTCCGCCTCACAGATTTCTTCGAGCCGCTTGGCGATATTGACACGGTCGCCCAGGGCGCTATAAGCCTGACGGCGCACTCCCAACATGCCAACAATGGCGCTTCCCGTGGCAATCCCCACACGTAAACCCCAGGGCATGTCAAACCTCTTCAACCTTTCCTGCATTCTCAGGCCTGCCAAAACGGCGAGAAGGGCATGCTGGTCATAATCTACTGGGGCGCCGAACTCCACCATGACGCCATCACCCATGTACTTGTCAATGTGCCCACGAAAAAGATCCGAGATGGGTTCAAGATAACCGAGGAAGCGGTTCAACTCCTCCAGCACCACCTCGGGCCGGTTCGCGTCAGAAAAACCGGTGAAGTTGGTGAGTTCGGCGAACATAATGCTGATTTCGCGTTTTTCGAAGCGGAGCTTCCCCTCGGTCACGAGTTTGGCAACCACGGGGTCCATCGAGGCGTAAAGAGTCTTCTCCACTTTGACTTTCATCTCTTCCGCCCCTTGCGTCCGCTTTAACTCCTCGTAAAGTTGCCGGGTCTGCTCAAACCCGTGCGCCAATCGCTCCTGAAGAGCACCCACCGAGGCGCTGGCGAGAATCAGGAACCCACCCCACGTGCCCAGCACCAGGAGCGCATCGATGCGCGTGTCGCCGACCGAAAACCAATCGGGCCGGTAATACGCGAACAACACTCCGGAGAGTAGGCAAAGCACCGCGCTCATTACAGCTTTGCGCCTACCCAGGAAATAGGCGGCGGACAGCACGGGAAGATAGAAGAGGTTCAGGAAGGCGATTTTATACGGAAGGAAATAGAAAACTGCCACCACAATCATGGCGACAATTATGATGAACAAAACTTCCAGGTAGCGGACAACGAAGTTCCTGAGATGGAGAGGCCAATTTCCTGCCAATCCAAACGGAATTTCGGGTCCATCAACCAACGGGGCAGGCAGGTCGTCTTTCGCCATAGGTGTTTAGCCGGGGGGACTCCCTTCTGCTTTCTGACCGGCTGATAACATATAACGCGCCGCGCCAGGATGCAATTCTCAGTTTCAAGAACTTGCATTCTTTCTTGACCGGCGCGCTTTGGTACAATTCCAACCATGCCGGATTCCACACACACTGCGGGCCAAACGCTGGCGAAGGTCGCTATCTTTTCCGGGCTGACGGAAAACGAGTTGGAGTTCCTTGCCCGGCGCACGGTTCCCCGCCACTACTCAGCGGGAGAGATCGTGTTTGGCGAAGGGGAGCAGTGCTCGGGGCTGTATGTGGTTGAGTCCGGCAATGTTCGCATTTTCAAGAGTTCCGCCAACGGCCGCGAACACGTGCTCAGCATTGATGGGCCGGGCAGTTCAATTGCCGAGTTGCCCGTCTTCGATGGAGGAGCGTACCCCGCGTCAGCGACGGCGGTCGATGACACCACCCTGCTCTTTGTGAGTAAGCAGGATTTTCAGGCGCTCTGCCTTGCTCATCCGGAAGTACCCCTTAAGGTCTTGCGGATCGTGGGCGCGCGTCTTCGACGCCTGGTGGGAATCATTGAAGAGCTGTCGTTCACCACTGTGCGCCACCGCCTTGCTGCCTACCTCCTGCGCCTCGGGCAAAAGTCCGGCAAGCGCACCGCGGCAGGTGTGGAAGTGACGCTGCCCATCACCAACCAGGAATTGGCGGCGCAGATTGGCACGGTCCGCGAGTTGGTTTCGCGGAATCTCTCCCGCTTGCAAACCGAAGGATTGGTGAAGATCGATGGGCGCAACGTCCTGATTTGCAACCTGAAGGCGCTTGAAAACGAGAATGACGCGACGGAGTGACCTGTCCCCCCGAAGGCTGGGGCCGAAAATGGAAATTCGAAACTCGAAGGTCGAAATTCGAAAATCAACCCCCATCTTCAATCTGCTAACTTAGCCCTTTTCTGACCCCTGGCACCTGACACCTTCTTTATGCCCGTGACAAAAGTCATCGGCACATCCGTATTGCTTCCCTAAAATCAATTGATCACACGAGGCCAAAAGGCAAGGACCTGGCCCGCGAGGAGGATGCGATGAGCGTAACTTTGGAGAAGACGGTGCGGGAGTTAGCCCTGGAAGAGCCGGGGGCAGCGAGAATTTTTGAAGGATTAGGCATCGACTACTGCTGTGGCGGCAAGCGAACTCTTGAACAAGCCTGTCGCGCCGCCAGTATTCCCGTCGGAAAAGTGCTGGAGGCGCTCGATGCGGAACAGCATTCGAAAAGTGCCGTCCCCAAGAACACCCACTGGCAAACAGAACCTTTGGGTGACCTGATCTCCCACATCAAAAACACGCACCACAAATACACCCGGGAGGAGATTGCCCGCCTGGGGCCTCTGTTCGATAAAGTTTGCTCGGTCCATGGAGAACGCCACCCTGAACTTTTGCCGCTGCGCGAGACCTTCCGGGGCCTGGCGCAGGAACTTACCACCCACCTGATGAAAGAGGAGATGGTCTTGTTCCCTTACATCGAAAGGATGGAAGAGTCCGTCATGCAGAAAGAGCCCATCCTGCCACCGCCCTTCGGGACCGTGCAAAATCCCGTGGCCATGATGGAGCACGAGCATGATTCCGCCGGCAACGCCCTGCGCTCCCTGCGCGCATCAAGCAACGGCTACACCGCGCCGGCCGACGAGTGCATCAGCTACCAGACTCTCTACAAGACCCTGGCGGAATTCGAGGCTGATTTGCACCAGCACATCCATCTTGAAAACAACATTCTGTTTCCGCGGGCCATTGCCCTCGAGAACGCCAACTGATTTCACCACAGAGGGCACAGAGATCACGGAGCTTCGTAGGGGCACCTCTCGTGGGTGCCCTTACGGTGGGCACCCACGAGAGGTGCCCCTACGAATCACAATATATCGCCTTGTGATATATAATCGGGGCGAATTGGACGGAAGTTCATTTTGAAAGGTAATCAACCAACAAGATCTAACGATACGATGTGCCAGGGATCGAAAATGGAGTTTGTGACTAACAATTATATGGGGGCATAAATGGCAGACACGTCCGGTAGCGGTACGGCTCTCTCTCCGTGGT
>CAYTMD010000155.1:0-12968 GCA_964438685.1 uncultured Acidobacteriota bacterium | reverse complement strand
CTTTATCATGTTGTTTCCCCGCCTCAATCCCCCCCCAAAACTGCCTGCGACAACGTGTCCATCCGCACACCAAAATTGTCCCCTTCCCAAAGCTGGGGAACGCTTTGAAAACAAAGAACCCAAAAAGCGAATTCCCTTGCGCCAAAGCTGAGACCATACTGAAGAGAAAGCCACTTAAGAATTCTATGAAAAACGGGATCGCATGGCGACAAGATGTCTAGCCGCCAAGAGCAAAGCGATAGATAGCAGGCAGGGATAATGGCTCGCGTCATGGTGAGTAACCCAGAGTAGTGTTGTGTCAACAAAATAACTGGACCAGGCGTCGGCTGTAACGCTGGCATCCTGCCGTCAAATGCCCCACAGGATCGGTGCGCCGCATTGTCCATGTTGGCGTTCGAGGTCATTTTGACGGAGGAGAGGCGGCTTCCCGGTGGCGGTGGCTGCGATTTGCGGGGTCAAAGGGACTGGAACGCAGCACATGGCATCTGCTTCTCTCTGTGACTTGAGGTGAGACTCTTCCTGCGTAATAGAATCGGCCAAGGAGCAATTTCACCCTCCCCCCGGTTTGCCTTTTGGGGCCAGTTTCCCATCTAACATAAAGAATCAGCGTGCCTTGATCCCCATTTGCCGCAATTGAATGAGACAAAGTACAGCGTCATCAAGGTCGAGCTCTGGTCATCAACGTGCGGCGCCAGCCATTTTGGCAGACAGGGGCTGCTTGCACATTGTTTGTAGGGGGTAAGAACTCACGAGCCGGAACTGGTCTGAGACCGAAACCTTACTGCCCGTAACTGATTGTATTTATAATCTATTATACCTCATACAGGGTTTCCGTACAGAAGCAGGCCATAACCTCAAGGAGCTGGGTAGGGACACTGAACGTAACCGGAGGCTAGGTGAAATTCGGCAATGGTCCTGCGAGCTTTCACTCGCTTGATGTACCAATGATTGCGGTGGCGAGCAGCGCTCTACAGGTTGGGCAGAGAAACATCCAAACTGTCATCCTGAAGCCCGGATGGAGTCAGGACGACAGACGGAAGTTGACGAGGAAAACCCATGCGGATCATGGGGGGCGACTAGGCTGCCGATACTCAAAATGACAGCCCACGCGTCAGGATGGCGGAAATGGTCGACCGGCAAAAACTGCTGCAAGCGCTTCCCGAGATCGAGCGGTATGCCACAACCGTGCTGGCCGTGGCGTGCACTTTGGCCATTCGCCTGGTTCTTGACCCCATGCTCGGTGACCGGGCACCCTACATGTTTCTTATCCTAACGGTTGTGGTGGTCAAACGTCTCTGGGGCAGGGGTCCGGCGTTGCTGGCGACGTTGCTCGGAGGAATTGCCACTTGGTACCTTATCCTCCAGCCCCGATTCTCCTTCGCTATCGAAACCCCTGCTGGCGCCCTAAACCTGGCGGCTTATTTCATAATTGGAGCTGGCATCAGTTTCCTGGGTGAAGCGTCGGGCCACCTGCCAGCTTCCACGTCTGCGGGGATGAGAAGCATCAAAATCCGGGTTTTCCGCCAAACCGTGGTTCTGGCCGGAGCGGCAGTGGTGCTGGCAGGAATGGCAATGCTCCTCCTGCACGACTTCGCGCGCGCCCAGGACGCGGAAGGATGGGTGGTACACACCTACCGGGTGATTAACTCGGCGGAGTCTCTGCTGTCCACGATGAAGGACGCCGAGACCGGGGAGCGCGGTTTCTTGTTGACGGGTGATGAGAGCTATCTGGCACCCTACAAGTCGGCGATTGCTGCCCTTCCCCGTGATCTGGAAGAACTCAAGGACCTAACCTCCGACAATCCCAGTCAGCGGGCGCGTTGGGTCGAAATCAATCGGCTTACCAGCGAGAGAATGAGCGTACTGAAGCGAGCCATTGAACTGCGCACAGCCGCAAAAGTCAACGCAGCTCTTGACCTCGTTCGCTCCGGCGAAGGAGCGCAGGCGATGGATGAGCTGCGCTCCATGCTTGAAGCCGTCATGAGTGAAGAGCACAATCTATTGGCAAAGCGCACAGCCGAAGCTGAGAGCCGCGCCTCCCGCGGGCGTTGGGTGCTGGGGTTGGGCAGCGGGGCACTAGTCCTGCTGCTGGTCTTCGCCAGCGTGGTCATTGAACGGGAAACAGTCCGGCGAGAAGAAATCGCCCAGGCTCTGCGCCGCCACGCCGACCTGCTGGAACAAGCCCACGATTCGCTGATAATCTGCCGGCCAGGAGGCATCATTGGCTACTGGAACCGTGGAGCCGAGACCCTTTATGGGTACACGCGGGAGGAGGCGGTGGGCAGAAACAGCCACGATCTCCTCCAAACCTCGCATCCCCTGGGCATAGCCCGGATCGACGCCCTGCTGGAACATGATGGTCAATGGAAGGGAGAATTAACCGCCGCCACCAAGGATGGGCGAAGGCTCAGCGTTGAGGCTCATTGGACATTGACCGTGGACACGCAAGGCAACAAAACGGTCTTGGAAGCCAATCGCGACATCACTGAGCGCAAGCGGGCAGAAGAGGCATTGCGGACTTCCGAGTCACGCTTCCGCTTGCTGTTTGAGACCAACGTCGCCGTGGTTATCCGCAACACGATTGACGGTAACATCATTGACTGTAACGGTCCCGCCGCGCGCATGCTGGGTTACGATTCGCCCCAGGAAATGTTGGGCCTTAGCATGAGGGATCTCCACTGGGAGCCTGAAAAGCGGTCGGAGCTAATGGCCCGGTTGCAGGCCGAGAAAACACTATTTGGGGTTGAGGTGAAGTTTCGACACAAGGATGGCAGGCCTATCTGGGCGGTCTCCAACCTCTGCCTGACCACAGCAAACGACACGGGCGAAACATTTGTACAAGGTACTCTGGTCGAAATCACCGAGGCCAAGCGGGCGCAGGAAGAGCTGAGGCGCAGCCAGGAAGAATTGCAGACTGTGCTGGCCTCCATTCCCGACTGCCTGTGGAGCGCAGAGACCGACGACCAAGGGCAGGTGATCCACCACTACTACTCGCCGGTCGTGGAGAAGATTACCGGCCGGCCAGCCGAGTTCTTCCTGCCGGGTCCGGAACGGTGGCTCAGCATCGTTCATCCTGACGACCGGCCGCAATTCCAGGAAAGCGCCGAGAGAATCTTGACCGGCCAAGCCGGTCTGCTAACTGACGAGTATCGTATTATCCTTCCGGACGGAGCGGTTCGCTGGGTCCGCGACAGTGTACAGGTGCGGCGGGAAGACGGACGCATCCGCATCGACGGCGTGGTCAGCAACATTACGGAGCACAAGCGAGCGGAGGCGGAGAGAGTGCTTCTGTCCACCGCCATCGAGCAGGCCGCCGAGACCGTGGTGATCACAGGTCGCGATGCAACGATTCAATACGTCAACCCGGCTTTCAGTCGCTCCACCGGATACTCCCGCGCCGAGGCCCTCGCGAAAAACCCGAGGGTCCTCAAGTCAGGCCAGCACGACGCCAAGTTCTACCAGGATCTGTGGGCGCACATCACTGCCGGCCAATTATGGCACGGAGAGTTTACCAACCGGCGCAAGGACGGCACGCTCTACGTGGAGGAAGCAACTATTGCCCCGGTGCGCGACGCCTCCGGCGAAATCTCCAACTACATCGCCATCAAATCCGACATCACGGAGCGCAAGATCGCGGAAGAAGCCCTGAAGCGGAACGAGTATTTGCTCCGGGAATCACAGCGCGTCGGGAAAATAGGGTCGTACGACCTCGACATCGCCACCGGGCGTTGGTCCAGTTCACCCATCCTGGACGAAATCTTCGGGATTGGAAGTGACTACCCAAGAGACGTCGAGGGCTGGAAAGCGATTGTGCACGAGAGCCAAAGAGAGGAAATGGGGGCTTATTTCGAGCAAATCATAGCGGAGAGGAAGCGCTTCGAGAGAGACTACAGAATCACCCGCCCGAGCGACGGGGCGGTAAGGTGGGTGTCTGGAAAAGGGGAACTCGTGCCGGGAGGTCAGGTCCCTCCCCTCAAAATGATCGGTACCATTCAAGACATCACCGAGCGCAAGATAACGGAAGAAGCTTTGGAGGAGAGCGAACTTCGCTACCGCCAATTGTTCGAGCGCTCGGAGGGCGCGCTGGCGCTGCATGAGATGGTTTTCGACGCGCAGGGGAACCCCAGCGATTATCGCTTCGTGGATGTCAACCCGGCTTTCGAGCGCTATACCGGTCTGAGTCGCAGCCAAATCCTGGGGCGCAGCGCCCTCGAAGTGCTCCCCGAGCTGGAAGAATACTGGATCAAGCTCTACGGCCGGGTGGCGGCAACGGGCGAGCCTGCCGTTTTCGAAAACTACGCGCGCTCGCTGGGGCGCTACTATGCCGGAACTGCGTACTCGCCGCGCCCGAATCAATTCGCCGTGTCCTTTATGGATATTACAGAACGCAAACGAGCGGAAGAAGAGGTTCGCCTGCTCAATGTCGAACTGGAACAGCGTGTGCTCTCCCGTACGGCAGAGTTGGAATCAGCCAACCGGGAACTGGAAGCTTTTGCGCACTCTGTCTCGCACGACTTGCGCGCACCTCTGCGTGGCATCGATGGATGGAGCCTGGCGCTGCTGGAAGATTGTGGCGAGCGCCTGGATGAGCAAGGGCACAAGTACCTTGATCGCGTTCGCTCTGAAGCGCAACGCATGGGAAGGCTGATTGACGACATACTCTACCTTTCGCGCGTCGGCCGGGGGGAACTGGTCCCCAGTACCGTGAACTTGACCTCTCTCGCCCAAACCATTGTTGCCCGGCTAAAGGAGGCGAACTCCAACCGGACCATTGAGTTCACTGTGGCGCCGCAGCTCAAGGGGGTTGGAGACGCGCGTCTTCTGGAGATTGCGCTGACCAACCTGCTCGCTAACGCCGTGAAGTTCACCGGACTGCGTGCCGTGGCACGGGTGGAGTTTGGCAAGACGGATTACAAAGGAAAGCCGGCCTTTTTCGTGCGCGATAACGGCGCAGGTTTTGATATGGCCTACGCGGGCATGCTCTTCGCCCCCTTCCAGCGCCTGCACAAAACCAGCGAATTTCCCGGTACGGGGATTGGCCTGGCCACCGTGCAGAGGGTCATTCACCGGCATGGCGGCCGCATCTGGGCCGAGGCACAAGTGGGTGAAGGGGCGACGTTCTATTTCACGTTGGGAGATAACCAATCATGAAAGACAAAACGATTCTCCTAGTCGAAGATAATCCCAGTGATGTCGACCTCACCAAGCGGGCCCTTATGAAGGGCCACATCGTAAATGAATTGGTTGTCGTCACCGACGGCCAGGAGGCGCTCGATTACCTCCTCGGCACCGGGGCATACGCGGGACGTGAAACATCCGATCTCCCCACCCTAACCCTGCTGGACTTGAAATTGCCGAAAGTGTCGGGCTTGGATGTGCTGCGGCGAATTCGCACGGAGCGAACCACCCGCCGCATCCCCGTGGTCATTCTTACCTCTTCCCGAGAGGAACAAGATATGGCCGCAGGGTACGACCTGGGAGTCAACAGCTACATTCGCAAGCCAGTGGATTTTGAACATTTTGTCCAATCCGTTTCCCAGTTGGGGTTGTATTGGCTGGTCTTGAACGAGCCACCCCCTAAAGTAAAGTGAGGGGAAAGAGAAAAAGAAAAGAATTCTTTTCTTATACGTTCAAAGCCGGAATATTATTGAAAACAAACAATGGCGAAAAAACAACTCCTCTTTGTAGCCCCCTTCTCCCCCCACGGGGTGAGATACTCTGACGGGACGCAGCGCCCCGTAACGTCACCACCGCAAAATTCTTTTAGAAGTGAGGCTCCATGAGCAAACCCATGCGGCTGTTACAAATCGAGGATTCCGAGAGCGACGCAGATATGATCCTGCGCCTGCTGATGCAGGCAGGATTCGAAGTACTTTCCCAACGCGTGGATGATGCTGAGGGACTGCGCCGTGCGCTCGACGATCCCACCTGGGACCTGATTATCGCGGACTACCACCTGCCGGGATTTGACGCGCCCGCTGCACTTCGCATTCTTCAGGAGTGCGGCAAGGACATTCCCTGCATCGTAGTGTCGGGCATGATGGGTGAGGACACTGCAGTTGAAATGATGAAATCCGGGGCGCATGATTACCTCACCAAGAACAACCTCACGCGACTGGTTCCCGCCGTGGAGCGCGAATTGGCGGAAGCAGAGAGGCGTCGCGAAACCCGACGGGCCCAGGAAGAATTGCGCGAGAGCGAGGAACGCCTGGCGCTGGCCGTGGAGGCAACGCAGATCGGCACGTTCGATCTCTACCCCCAAACCGGCAAGCTCATCTGGTCAAAGTTTGCGCAGCAACACTTTGGGCTGTCACACGAGGCAGAGGTTACCTACGACACCTTTCTGCGAGCCGTTCACTCTGACGACCGCGAGCGTGCGGCACGAACTCTGCAGGCTGCATTGCGTTACGGGAATGGCGGGGAGTACACGGACGACTATCGGGCCGTGGGGATTGAAGATGGCCAGGAACGCTGGCTTTCCAGCCGGGGGCGGGTGTTTTTCGACGCGCAAACGCAGCCCATCCGCGTGGTGGGCGTAATACTGAACTTTACCGAACGCAAGCGCCTGGAGCAGCAACTCCTGCAATCGCAGAAGCTTGAAAGCGTCGGGCGGTTGGCAGGCAGCATCGCGCACGACTTCAATAACCTGCTAACGATCATAAATGGGTACGCTCATCTGGTCCTGGCGGAGATGGGCCCGGAGAACTCTTTGCGAGAGCCCATGCAAGAACTTTCCAAAGCCGCAATGCAAGCCGCGGGCCTGACGCGCCAACTAGTGTCATTCAGCCGCCGTCAGGTTGCTGAACCCAAAACCATCGCGGTGAATGAGTTCATAAAAGATTACGAAAATATGCTGCGGCGGTTGCTGGGTGAAAACATCGAGTTGACCCTCAAGCTGGATCGCGAAGCGGGGACTTTTCGCGCGGACCCCGGCCAAATGGGCCAAGTCCTTATGAACCTCGCCGTCAACGCCAAGGATGCCATGCCGGATGGTGGCAAGTTGTTGATCGAAACCGCCAACACGATGGTGGACGATCTCTTTGCCCGCACCCACCTTTCCGTCAGCCCCGGAAAGTATGTGGTATTGACGGTCACCGACTCGGGTACGGGAATGACTGCGGAAGTAAAGTCACACCTTTTTGAGCCCTTCTTCACCACCAAAGAACCCGGAAAAGGCACGGGCTTGGGACTTTCAACAGTGTATGGGATTGTGGTCAACCAGAGCAGCGGCTCCGTCTGGGTCTACAGCGAACCCGGGCATGGGACCACCTTCAAATTATTCTTCCCCTCTTTTGGTATTGAAACCAAGCCCGAATCTGCGGCCGGTATCGAGCGGGTCTCCTCGAAAGGAGAGACCATTCTGCTGGCGGAAGACGAGGCGGGAGTACGAAAATATACCCGGGGGATTCTGGAACGCTACGGCTACGTCGTCATCGAATCGTGCGATGGCGCGGAAGCTCTGTCTGTGGCCCACAGCCACCCCGGCCCGATTCATATGCTGTTGACGGATATCATTATGCCAACGATGGGTGGAATGGAGTTGGCGGAGAAATTCACGGCTGAGTTCCCCACGATACCAGTACTTTTCATGTCCGGGTATACCGACCAGATTATGCGGCACTGGAGCGCGCTTACCGCCTATATCCAGAAACCCTTTTCCCTTTCCGATCTCTTGACCCAGGTGCGTGATCTGTTGGACAGATCCGCTGCAAAATCCCTGCCTGCCGAGGCTCCCCCGGCCGCAGGCTAAGCGGGAATTCTCACCGCGCTTCGGGAAGGACGTGGCTTCGGCCCGGCATTTCCGGTCAACCCTTAAAGATGTGCCCGCGGTGTGAGGATTGCGGGCAAAGCCACTAGAATAGCTGTGAGGATATCGTTCATGACACACGCAAGCAGAGTGAACCGGAGAGAATTCCTGGCGGGATGTGCCGCAACCGCGGGAGGCGCGTTTCTTGCGGCGGGCACCAGCAAAGCCCAACAGCAAGCAGGCAATGTGCGCTTCGGCGTACGCACCCCCCTCCCCCGCGAATTCACCTTGCGCGAGCGGGCGCAATTGGTCAAACGGCTCGGCTACGACGGTATTGAATTGGGCGGCGAATGGCTAAACCAGCCGGTGGAAGACATCCAGGAGCAACTCGCCGGCATCGGGATCGCCGTCAGTGCCATCACGGGATCCATCAAACTCCTGGATACAGACCCCGCAATTCGGGCTCAGGCAGTGGAACTGGACCGCAAGCGCCTGGAAATGGCTCGTGCGCTCGGGGCCAACGATGTCTTGGAGGTCCCGACCTTTGGCCCCAACCGCTTTCAGGATATTTCCCCCATCATGACTCCGCGGGAGATTGAAGAACGCCTGCTGGTGACGCAACTCAAGGAGTTGGCGCCGGACGTTCAACGCACCGGCATTAACTTGATGCTGGAGCCGTGCAACCGTAAGGAAACCCACTTCATGTACCTTCAAAGCCAGGCTGCCGGATTCATTGAAGCCGTGGGGGCTCCCGGCATCAAGCTGATCAGCGACTTTTATCATATGCAGTTGGAAGAGCAGGATATTGCCGCAACCTTAAAGCGGTACGGCAAGTATACCGTTTACGTCCACTTGGCGGATGGAAAGGCACGCACCGAGCCTGGCTCGCTGCCATTCGATTACCGCCCGGGATTCCGAGCGCTTAAAGATTGGGGATTTTCGGGGTGGCTCAACATGGAATTCCACCCCACCGACAATCCGGAAGCCGCCTTGGCAAGAGCACTCGCCTATATCAAGAAACAATGGGCTGAGGCGTAACGTAAAGAATCGGCACCTTCACGCACCACCCCGCCGGGATGGGCCTCGGCGGGAACGGGACAAAGCATAATCCCAGAAAACCAAATTCCTCACACCTCCGCAAATCTGATGGAGTATAATAACAAGCGCTCGGGGCGAGCATCACAATTGAGGCAGGTAACTGTTGGCATCCTTAACGGCCATTACTGCGACTGTACTTAGATTGAGCTTGAAGCTTCCAAGCGCTACGACTCCGCGCATGTCAGGGCAAGTGAACCAAATAGTGAATCCCGCTGGGCGCACCGATAACCGGACGGTCAGCCCGTAATCACACTCCTGCCTCCAAGCGGGTCGAACCGTTACCTTGGGATGGAGAAGCCAATACGATGTTCAGGCTGGATGCGGACAAGAAAGTAAGTTTTTGCGATGGCGTTACACGCCGTGACTTTCTCCATGCCGGCGCGCTCGGGTTTATGGGTTTAACCTTGCCTGAGTTCCTTTCGCTCAAGGCCAAGGGCGCTGTCAATCCCGACAAGGACATCAACTGCATTCAGTTGATGCTGGTCGGCGGGCCAAGCCAGCTCGACACCTGGGACATGAAGCCGGACGCACCCGCCTCCATTCGCGGCCCCTACAAGCCCATCAAAACCAACGTGCCCGGCATGGAGATTTCCGAAATCTTCCCGCGCATGGCCAAGCACGCAGACAAGTTCGCCTTGCTGCGATCCTGCTACCACACCGCCGCGGCGGTGCACGACACCGGCTGCCAAATGATGCAGACTGGCAGGTTATTTCAAGGCGGGCTGGAGTCGCCCAATTACGGCTCCGTGCTGAGATATGAACGCGGCCCGCGCGGCGACATGCCTCCCAATGTCTTGATCCCTTACATCATTGGCGAGCTCGGGGGCAATCTGCCCCACGGTGACAGCGCCGGATTCCTGGGCAAGGCTTATGACCCGTTTGTCCTCAACGCTGATCCCTCTGCGGCGAATTTCCAAGTTCCCGACATGCTCCCGCCCGATTACATTTCCGCAGTGCGCGTCGATCGCCGGCGCAGTTGGCGTCAGGTCATCGATCAGTCGGTGAAATACTTCGAGGACACCAATCAGGACGCCAAATTGATGGATGCCACCTTCAACCAGGCGTACACGTTAATGACTTCCGCCAAAGCGCGCGAGGCTTTTGAGCTGACTCAGGAGCCGGAAGACGTGCGCAATCGTTACGGCATGTCGCGCATCGGGCAGGGCTGTCTGCTGGCGCGCCGGCTGGTGGAGCGCGGTGTGCGATTTGTAACAGTCAATATGTTTGAGACGGTGTTCAACGACATCACGTGGGACATCCACGGGTCCGCTCCGTTCAGCCCCATCCAATGCTATAGCGACCTGGTGGGCCCGATGTTTGATCACGCTTACAGTTCTCTACTGGAAGATTTGAGCGACCGCGGCTTGCTGGAGAGCACGCTGGTGCTGGCCACGGGTGAATTTGGCCGCACACCCAGAATCAATCCCGCCGGTGGCCGCGACCACTGGCCGCAGTGCTGGACGGTCGTCCTGGCGGGTGGTGGAATCAAGGGCGGCCAGATTGTTGGCTCATCGGACTCCATTGGCGGTGCCCCCAAGGATCGCCCGGTGATGCCCGCGCACGTGGCGGCGACAGTGTACAAGTGCCTTGGAATCCCCATCGAAACCGAGCTCAAGACTCCGCAAGGCCGCGTTGTGCGCATCGTGGACCACGGCTTTGATCCGATTGAGGAACTGCTGGTGTGAAAGACGGTGACGAGTAACAGGTACCGAAAGGCGAAGATCGAAACTTGAAATTCGAAGCTCGCCGCGATTTTCGAATTTCGATCTTCGAGTTTCGGTTCTTACAGGCTTGTCACTCGTCACTCTTCACTCGTCACTGTTTTTTGAGGAACTCATGAATCCGCGACGTTTTCTGGTGGTCGTCGTTTCCATTTGCGCGTTGATGGTGTTTTGCGCCTCCTATGAATCGAATGCGGAACAGTCGTCGGTGGCACCGTCCCCGCAGATGCGCAAGGACCTGCCCTATCACTCCGGCGGTGACTACAAACCGGAAGCGACAGCCACAAACAAAACTCAGGTAACCCCGGTCGCCGATCACAACGCCTACCCGCAGGTTCCTCTCGCTAAAATCGAAATTCTCCCTTCGGCAATCACCATTTCCGGTTCGCATTACAATCAACGCCTGGTTGTGGAGGGCACGTTCACCGACGGCCACCAGGAAGACTTGACCAGCCAGGCGGCCCTCACATCTTCGAACCCCAAAGTGGCGCGCATCAACAACGATTTTGCTATGGCGGAAGGTGATGGCCAGGCAACCGTCACGGCCACGGTAAAAGGCCGGCACGCGAGTGTTCCCTTCAAGATTGAGGATTTCATGGCTCCCGCGGTTTGGAGCTTTCGCAACGACGTCCAGCCCGTCCTGACAAAAATGGGCTGCAACTCGGGACCATGTCATGGCGCGGCAGCCGGAAAGAATGGCTTCAAGCTGACCTTGCGCGGCTACGATCCCGACATCGATTACATGACCTTGACCCACCAAGCTCTGGCCCGGCGCACCGAACGCCTGGAGCCCGCCAAAAGTTTGATCCTGCTGAAACCAACTCTCAGCATCCCCCATGGCGGCGGAAGGCGCTTTGCGGTTGACTCGCCCGAATATCAGGTGGTTTCCGGCTGGATTGCGCAAGGTATGCCCGCTCCACAGGATTCTGACGCGCGCGTGACCCGGGTTGATGTTCTCCCCCAGGAAGCTTCACTGCGTCCGGGGGCCGAACAGCAACTCGTGGTCACGGCAACGTTCTCGGACGGCCGCAAGGAAGATGTGACGCGATGGGCCAAGTACGACAGCGGCAATGAAGGTGTGGCCACCGTCGACAATTATGGTCACGTCATCATGCACAGCTTTGGCGAAGCGCCGGTGACCGTATGGTACCAAAGCCATGTCACTTTCTCCCGCTTGCGCATTCCCTATCCGTACAAGCTGGAGGAGGCAATCTTCCAGAAGGCGCCTCGGCACAGCTATATCGATGAAGATATTCTTCACCACCTGGAAGTCCTGCACATCCCTCCTTCACCTCCCGCCGGCGATGCGGAATTCATCCGCCGGGCGTATTTGGATTCCGCCGGAATCCTCCCTACTCCGGCCGAAGTGGAGAAATTCCTGCAGGATCCCGCGCCAGACAAGCGTGACCGGCTGATCGACGCCATCATGAAGCGGCCGGAGTTTGTGGACTATTGGGCGTATAAGTGGTCAGACCTGCTGCTGGTGTCGAGCAACCACCTGTCCAATGAAGAGATGTGGAGCTATTACAACTGGATCCATGACAGTGTCGCCAGCAATAAGCCGTGGGATAAATTCGTTTATCAAATCGTGACCGCCACCGGGAACACCATTGAGAATGGCGCGGCCAATTACTGGGTGGTTCACCACGATCCCCTGGACACCACGGAAAACATGGCGCAGGCATTCCTCGGAATCACCATTACCTGCGCCCATTGCCATAATCATCCCCTGGCCAAGTGGACGCAGAAAGATTATTACGGCATGGCCAACCTCTTTGCTCGCGTGCGGCTGAAAACGTATTCCGATCAGACGTCGAGACCAAACGTGGGCCAGATCCTGAACAACGTCACGGTTTATTCGGCGCCCACCGGGGAGTTTACGGACGACCGGTATATGGTGGTTTTGCCGCCGAAACCTCTGGATGCAAAGGCGTTGCCGGAAAGCATCCCCGGCGACACTCGCGTCTATTTCGCCAAGTGGCTCACCTCGCCGCAAAACCCCTTCTTTGCCCGGAGCATCGTGAACCGGGTTTGGCGCAACTTTATGGGCCGCGGACTGGTAGAGTCGGCCGAGGATCTTCGCGACACCAACCCCGCCACCAATGACAAACTGCTGAACGATTTGGTCAAAGATTTTGTAGCGCACAGTTTCGACATTGATTACCTGATCCGAACCATTATGCAGTCGGCCACGTACCAGGCGTCATCAACACCGCTCAAGGAAAACGCGGACGATGACAAATTCGGATCGCACTATGTCATCAAGCGCTTGCCTGCGGAAGTGTTGCTGGATGCGTATTCCGAAGTCACCAAAGTGCCGGAGAAATTTGAGGACTATCCCCCCGGAACGCGCGCCTTGCAATTGCCCGCGAATTTGCGGCGCCGCACGCCCGCCAAAATCG
>CAYTMD010000154.1:843-12994 GCA_964438685.1 uncultured Acidobacteriota bacterium | reverse complement strand
GCCGCTGGTAGGGCGTAAGGCGGGTCAACTGCGCGAGAATTGAGCCCAGGGCGGCGCCGGTTTGAATGATAGGGCCCTCCGCGCCGAAAGGTCCGCCCGTGCCGATGGCGAACGCCGTGGCCAGAGGTTTGAGAATGCCAACGCGCATGCGCACCTTGCTCTTGCCGACGAGCACGGCTTCCATGGCCTCGGGAATGCCGTGACCCTTCAGCGTGGGTTCCCAATAGTGAATCATGATGCCCACCACGAGGCCGCCAATGGGCGGGATCAGGATTACCCACGCTCCGAGATGGTGATGGACCGGGAAGGTCATGGTGAATGACCACTTCCCATAAAAGAAGATGTTGGTGAACAGGTAAATCAGTTCCAGCAGGCCCTGTGCCACCAAGCCGCCAATGAATCCAACAACCAGCGCGTACGCGGAGGTGACAAGGATGTTGGGGTCAAGAGCCTTGCCGAACTCCTGGAACCACCGGGAACCGGTGGCGGAATTCGAAGTCATGGATTATTCCTTTCGGATCGGGTCGAATAGACCCTGCCTGTCATTGGGAGCGTGAATAGCCGCCCTGTGGCCATTCATGCCCGGGGCCACGCCCACTACACGAAAACGGTAGTGCAGCGCGGCGGATCCACAACCAAATCTCCGTGGGCGGACGAACAGACCCCTCACCCGACCTCGTCCCTCGGCCACCCTCTCCCCCGGAGAGGGTGGTTTAATTTCCAACCTTCTCCCAGGGGAGAAGGTGCTGAGGTACGAAGCGGATGAGGGGTCTCTTCCTTCGACCTCCCACAATCAACAAGGACACAAAATGTTCGCTAAAAAACAAGAACATACGGTATTGCAATGCAGACCTGAAAAATCAAATCCGCTCTACACCTGCCTACGCCCCGGAAGCGGCGGGGATGTCACGCGGCCGCGACTGCGGGGTCCTGGTGAGTTCAAATTTGAGCGTCCTGAGTTCGGAAATATTCACTCGCGAAATCTTGTCGAGCAGCGCAAACCCCTTGCGCGTCAGGTGAACTCTGACGTAGCGGTGATCGTGCTGGCCAGGCGTTTTGCGCACCAACCCGCGTTTGGCGGCGCGTTGCACCAACCCCACCACGCCGTTGTGCCGTGCTTGCAGGAATTCGGCGAGCTCGGAAATGGTGGCCCAACCGCGGCCCGTGTAACCAGCCACACCCAGCAAAAGCTGGTGCTGTTGGGGCGTGATACCGCTGGACCTTGCCACACGTTCGCTGAATCGGAGAAAACACCGAACCCGGTAACGAAACCATGCCAGCCGCCGCAGCGCGTCCAGGTGCAGGCTGGATGAATCCTCAGCGTGTAGGGGGTTCTTCATAAGGCGTAATTATATCACATTGTGATTTATATTTTGAAGGGAGGGCCGGCCCCGGGCAGGGGTCGATTTGAATTTACTCCTCTCCCCCCGGAGAGGGCAGGTTAAGTACCGACCTTCTCCCAGGGGAGAAGGTGCTGAGGTACGAAGCGGATGAGGGGTCTCTTCTCCCGACCACTGGCGCGTTTGGTAATGTGGACTGCCTGGGTGTAACCCGCAGCTTCACCGCTTTTTGAGCGTTACACGGATTCCCTTTAGAGGACGGAGGGTCAGGGATGGAGCCGTGACCACGCGGTGTCCGGGTACCAGTTTAAGCTGAAACTTCTGCACGATGGAGGCGAGCAGCATCGGCACTTCCGCCTGGGCAAAGGTATTGCCGATACACAGCCGCGATCCCGCCCCGAAGGGAAAATACGCGCAGCGGGGAAGGGTCTTGGCAAAATCATTTTCCCAGCGCTGGGGAACGAAATCATTGGGGCGGTCAAAGAAGCGGGGGTCGCGCTGCACCACCCACTGAAACATGGCCAGGGTGGCGCCCTTGGGGATGGGATATCCGCCAATTTCGCAGTCGTTCAACGCCTCGCGCACGACGCCATAAGCGGGAGGGTAGAGGCGTAAGGATTCCTTAAAGACCATTTCCAGAAACGGCATGCGCGCCAAGTCTTGGAACGTAGGGGCGCGGCCCTGTAGCACCGTATCAACCTCGGTCTGGAGTTTCTGTTCCTCGGTGGGATTTTGTCCCAGCAGGTAGAACGTCCATGCCAGCGCCAGCGCCGTGGTTTCGTGGCCGGTGAAGAAAAGCGTCATCATCTCGTCGCGAATCTGGCGCTCCGCCATTGCCGCTTCATTGCCTTCACCCGCTTTCAGCAGGATGGAAAGAACGTCCGGGGCGTGACCGTTGCCATTGGCGGTGGCGCGTTTGCGGCGAATAATTCTTAGAACGATATCGTCCAGTTTCCTGATAGCGTGCCGGTAGCGAAGGTTCGACGGCGTGGGCAGCCACTCCGGAATCAGGTAGAGGCCAAAGCGGTCGTCATACTGCTTGAAGAACATGCCGAACGCATCGCAGGCTTGCTCGGCTTCGGAGCTTATTTCTTCCCCGAACAGAACTTTGGCAACAATCTCCATGGTCAGGCGAGTCATGTCCTGGTGGACGTCGCGCTCCTCGCCATCCTGCCAGGTGGCCAACATGCGAGCGGTTGATTCCAGCATGGTCCGGGTGTAGGAGAGAATGTGATCGTGGTGAAACGCCGGTTGGAGTAACCGCCGCTGCTTCTGCCAAAGGCTGCCATCGCTGGTAAGCAAGCCATCGCCAAAAAGCGCTTTGCTCTCCCGCAGGAAGACCGACTTAATGAAATTGCTGCTTTTGCTGATCAGAACGGTTTCAATATCCCGAGGATGACTGAGGACATAAGCGTGGTGATTGACCACTTTTACGTGGACCACATCACCGTGTTCATGAACCTGCTGCATGAGAAAATCGAATTCATCCCGCTGAATCTCCGGCAATGAGCCGACCAGAAAATGCCCCTTGGGCCCCGGCGGCACTGGGGAAGGCTTCATGTCATCCTCCGATGGTGTTTGTGTAAGTGAAAGAGTCAAATTGTAACATGTATTCCACGATTTAAAGTGATGTGATGCGGGTTGCGGGCGGCGGGTTTTGCCGGGTGCAAGAAAGCGGGCAGGACCGTGTTCCTAATACGCAGGATTTGCTGCTTTGGACAGGCCTGATCGGAGAGCGACGCTATGTATTCAATGAAACCCTGAAGCCGCCGGACTGAACGGGCGCGGCGGCTTCAAGGTGTCGAACGAAAGGCGAGCATTCTCTTTGCTAGAACATCACCTTCAGTGAAAGCTGTATCTGCCGTGGTGTAACGCCTGCGGCCAAGGCGGTAACCTGACCGAAGGTTGTGGGGGTAGTCTTATTGACGCCCGGGACGCCGAAGATCGGAGTATTGAAAATGTTGAAGGCCTCGGCCCGGAATTCCACATGGGCTCTTTCCCGAAGGGGGAATTGCCGTATTATGGAAAAGTCGAAGGTTCTATTCCAATCCGAACGCATCACATTGCGCCCGAAGTTGCCGAAGGAGTATAGCGGCGGCGCGGCAAACGCTGCCTGGTTGAACCACTGGCTGGGTTGGGGGTTGGCGACGTGCCAGTCCCCCACCTGATTCGGGCGCAGGTAATTCGTATTCCCGGTTCCTGCCAAATCGCCACTCACGGTAAGAGTGTAGGGCTGGCCGGAACGGAGCACCCCGATGCCGTTGAATTGCCAACCACCCACAACGTAGTCAACCACCTTGTTCCCCGCCTGGTACGCCCTGCCCTTGCCAAAGGGGAGTTCATAGACCCAGTTTGCCGTGAATACGTGAGTCAGGTCAAAGCCCGAGACGCTCTTGTCATCGCTCAGGTTATACGGGTTCTGCACTGAATAGCCCTCGGCGGCGAAGAAACCGCTCGACCCCCAGTCAATCGATTTCGACCAGGTGTAATTGAGCCGGTAGGATACTCCGTGCGAGCTGCGCCGCTCGAACAAAACCTGCAGGGCATCATAGTAGGAGCTGCCGATGGAGCGGCTATAGTTGCTCGGAATGATGTAAGGATATGGATACCGCAAGCTGGGCGTGCCGGTACCCGGTGTGGGCGCCACGTTATATTCCCCGCCGATATCCAGGTGCCGCGAGCCCGATCCCACGTAAGATACGCTGAGCAGCGTGGAGGGATTGAGTTCGTGCTGCACGTTTAAGTTCCACTGCTCGGAGTAAGCATTCTTATAATTGGGATCGGCAAAGTAAGCACTCGCCGTGAACGGTGTGGCCGGCGGGATGACGGCGCTGGGGAGCGGATTCTCTATCAGCACCTGGGGCGTTGAATTGATGGGATTGATGTTGGACAAGCTGTTGAAGCCCAGCATCGGCCACAAGCCCGCGAAGTTCCGGGCCATTTGTTGGACTCCGGACCAGTTGTCGAAAACAATGCCGGCGCCCGCGCGCACGGCTGTTTTCGGCCCTAACCGGTAAGCCAATCCCAGACGCGGTCCGAAATTCTTGGCTGGGCCTTGGAGCTCCGTGTTTCTTCCCGTAAGCAAAGATACGTGAGCCGGCAAGACGCCGCCGGGCAGACAGGGTGCAGTCAGCAACACAGCGCAAGACTGCGGCGCCGCCTGGAGGACATAGGTCCCAGTGTTGAAATCCATATTGCCGGTATAGATGTTGTTGTCTTGTGGTCTCCCCATGGGCTCGACGAAATTACGGTCGTAGCGCAGGCCATAGTTCACGGTCAGGTTCCGGGTAATCTTCCATTGGTCCTGGAAGTACAAGCCTAGAACTCCGCCCCAACGCATGGTTTCCAGCGTGTTACGGCGGCTGGCGATATCAGGTATACCAAGCAGGAATGACGCCATCGCGCTGCCGGTGGTGCCGGTGGCCCCGGGGCTCGCGGTCTCGAGCGTTGCGAAGGTGGCAGCGCCCGTCTCGATGAGCAGTTCGTTATTGAGGGAAGCAAGATCGCCGCCCATCTTGAGGATGTGAGAGCTTAGGGTCTTGGAATAGTTGACCTTGTATTGCGTGTCATTGCTCGGCCGGTTGAACTGGTTGTAGCCCCCGCCGCTGAACCAACCCGTCACTGTGAAGGCGGGATCCACCCTCGGGTTCCCAATAAAATCACCATAGAGGTTGACGGAGTAGCCATGCTGCTCGAACCAATTGGCCGGGATAGTCGAGAAATTCCGTACCAGCGGACTTGACAGCCGGACGAAGCCGAACTGTGCCTGGAGTACACCGGTTGCTCCGAAGGTATGCACCCAACTGACCCCGATGTTCTTGGTAATGTACGAGGTGGTTTGAGTGACTTCCTGGCGGCCGGAGGAACTATCCCTGGCCTGGCTCGACCCGCTGAAGCGGAACCAGATAGTATTGCTCGCGTTGATGTTCTCATCGATCCGGGCGTTGTAGGTGTCCTGGCCCCAGACCAGCTCGGTGGGGTCAATCATATTCGTGTTGAGCACTCCCGTATTGATCGGTGTCGAGGGCAGTGTTGCCGCGATGTAGGCAAGTTGGTTTTGATCCAGCATGGCGTTCGGGATGATGTTGTTCGGAAACGGGTCGCGGATAAATTGGCCCGGATTGTTCGGATCGGGCCGCGTGGTGTAAGGGTTGTATAGCGGAGGTTGGTCGCTCTCGTTGCCCTGAAGATTGGCCGCCGTCGGAATTTTGTACAGCGCATTGGCGGGCGAGCGATAGCGATAACCTTCGTACGCGCCCGAGAAAAATGTTCGGTTCTTGCCATTGTAAATCTTCGGTATTATCACGGGGCCGGTCGCCTGTGCGCCGAACATGTTCTGCACGAAGGGCGTCACCGCCTTCAGGAAGGGGCTCCGCGAATCAAAGGCGGTGTTGCGGACGAAGTCCCACAAGTTGCCGTGGAAGTCGTTCGTGCCGGATTTGGTGACGACGTTAATGGTTCCGCCGAGCACTTGACCGAACTCCGCCTGATCGTTGTGGGATGATACTTTGAATTCCTGGATGCTTTCCAGGATCGGTGGCACCGCGTAAGTGGCCATGAAAGTCTCATTATTTAACATGCCATCCAGCAGGTATAGATCGCTGCGGTTGATCTGGCCGTTGAAGGAGGGCTGTACAAAAGTTCCCACCGGCCCTTCATAGCCGCCACCCGAGCCCTGTCCGGTACTGACCGGGCCCGCGCCCGGCGTCATCCACAGCAACTGGGTGAAGTTCCTGCCGTTCAAGGGAAGCTCTTTCACGTTCCTTTCGGTCACGGCGGCACCGAGTTCCGAGGTGGAGGCCTGAACCTTCGTACCAACCGCTTCCACGGTGATGGAGGACTGCACCTTGCCAACCTCCAGGTTGATGTCGAGGGTGGCGGTCTGGTTTACCACCAGGGTGAACTGCGAAAGTTTGATCGTCTTGAATCCGTTGGCGGACGCGGAGAGGGTGTAATTCCCAGGCGGCACATCGAGAATGACATAGTTGCCTGCCGGGTTGGTGGTTGTGTGATGCGTAACGGCAGTGTCCACGTTGGTTAGCGCGATCGACACCCCCGGGACTGCCGCACCTGCGGGATCCAGAGCACTGCCATGAACGGAAGCCATGAAAATTTGCGCCGAAGCTGGAATGGCGAGAATGGTCAGAAGCATCGCAAGCAGAACCGCAGTTTTCGCACTTCGAATTGCCAGCATAATGATTCCTCCGATTGCAGTAGATGTGAACGAATCTGAGAAACCGGCAGTCTGAGGCTGCCGTTGACCAATCGTTGTTGTCGGGAAGCAGACGTGAAACTTGCAGCTCTCTTGGTGCCCCTGTGTTCTGCGCGAATTACCCCCGGCGTGCGACGACCTTGCACTGCGGGTAGGAATCCTCTGCCCACCTCGTCCGCTGGGCTTCTGCTGGGCCGACGGGTGGATTCGTCATTGATCAGTTGGAGCGGGATCAGGCACACAAACGCGCGCATGCGGGATTTGATCACCCGATCTGGAATCCCGGCAGCCTGAAAACCCTTCTCCGCCTGACCTTGGTCCCGACGCTCAGTGAAGCCCACTACAGGTCGATATAATTGATTCCCCGCGAACTTAGTGTTAGTTGACAGTTTGGCGCCCCATATGTAAAGTAACTTAGGGTAAAATGTCCGTTAACCTTTCGTCAGTCATGCACGGCTTATAAATCTCTTACTGGCTTCAACTTAGCTGGAAAGGAGGTTTATAAGGGATGTTACAGTAACGTTAAGATTGCGTTGCGCAGGTGCCTATGTCCGGATCTGAACGCTCCAAAGAGCGGCAGGATATTTCGAAGGATGCGGTTCTCGCGGCGCTCCAGGCGAATTTAGGCAGCAGGACATTTTCCCACAGCCCTTCCCTTCGCCAAGCCCTTGGGTTTCTTGTACGCAGCAGCCTCTCTTCGCCGCACGAGCCCATTAAGGAATACACCATAGCTACCGAGGTACTTGGAAGGACGAGTGATTTCGATCCCAAGACGGATAACATTGTCCGCGTCCAGATGCATCGCCTGAGGGAAAAACTCGACGAGTATTACTTGACGGAAGGTCAGAAGGATTTGGTCCGGATTGTGATACCGCGGGGGCAGTATGCCACTGAGTTCGTTAGGAATTTTCCGGAGGTGCCGACCACGACCCCAGCCGCTCCCCAACTCCCTAGCGGCTTACCGGTAAAAAGAAAACATGTGGACTGGCGATGGGCGGCCGTAGTGGCCCTTGTGATTTGCAGCCTGGTCCTGATGGTGAGCCATTTTAGACCCTCGACCCGGCTTTCTTCCCCCTTCCGGTCGTTGTGGGAGCCCTTCCTGGTGGCAGGCAGTCCGCCGTTGATTGTCTATTCCAATCCTGCTTTCTTGCTGGGAAAGCCGGGGGTTCTCTATCGTTATGATTCGCCTACGGTTCTTTCCATGCCGACGGGAAGCAGGGTTGCGGCCCTGGAAAATCGCGGGTCTGATCCCGGGCGCCCGGAACAAACGGGACCGTTTATATATCTGGATGGCTATACAGGTTCTGGGGAGGTCGTTGCAGCGGTGGGAATTACTCAATTCCTTACGGCCCACGGGGAACCATTTCTAATCAGGCGAAGCCGGATTGTTTCTTATGAAGATATCAAGGATCATAATGTCATCTTTCTGGGCTCGATAAAGGAGAACCATCTCCTCAATAAGTTGCCCCTGGCGCAGGAACTGATATTCGAGCCGCCGCCTCCCGACCAATATTTGACGGGGACACGCGTTCGGGATCTGCACCCGCCCCCGGGCTATCCCGCCATTTATGGAATGCAATTGGATCCGGCCACGGGCGCCATTCAGGCTGAATATGCCTTGATCTGTTTATTGCCGGGAGTTTCCGAGGGCCGCTATGTGCTCTGCCTTGCCGGTATTACCACTTTGGGTACGCAGGCGGCGGCCGATTTTGTAACTTCGGAGCGATATATGCGGCTTTGGGAACGGATGCCGGAGGTTGCCGCAGTGATGCAATCCCGTTCCCGTTTCCTTCAGGCCCTGCTTGAAGTCCAAGTCCGTGATGGAGTTCCCTTGGATGTAAAGTGCCTGTTCGTCCGTGAACTGAAAAACCCTACGTAATGAGCCTCGCTCCCATTCCCGTTTCCTGCTGCCAGACTCTTCGCTGGGGCATTATTGGGCGGAAGCTGGTCTGAATTCAACTTCCCAGTCCACCGCTTTCTCCTGCCCCTGAAAACTGATCTGCAGAGAGTTCCCGGCCTTTTTGTGTTGGAGCGTGATTTTTTGTCGATCATTGCTGTTGGCCTGGACTTTTGAGACCGTCACGCCATCAGGAACATAGAACCACAGTGTGTAGGGCGCGCCTGCCACCACCTGGGAAGATCCTCTCAGCGTTTTCTTCGAGGCGTCCCATGCGAGGCTCCGGATGGAATATGCACCGGTGATGTGGCGGGACGTTGCGATCAACTGCGGTCGATGCAAGAGCGGATGAACCAGCAGCACGCGGGTGTCATGCGGTTCGATTTCCACATCCATGTTGTCGGTAAACACGCCCAGCAAGGTTTGTTTCCAGAAATCAAAAACGATATAAGGAGTGCCGGCAGTCAGTCCCAGCTTATCGGCAAAAGAAAGCTTCCTTCTTATTGTCCAACTGCGCCAATTGGTAAGGCCCACCACGTCGTAGACTCCGGACGTGGCATTCACTTTCAGATCTAGAATTTCCGGGTAGTTATGGATGTAATCGTCGGGGGTGGTGTGCTTGAATTTGTCCCACTGCATGTCGGTGCCGCGGCTAAACAGGTCGACAGGAATGATCGGCATCGTGGGCATCGTCTTCTGTAAAAGCTCCACTCTCTCCTGCGGCAACTCGGGCATCACGCTCGCCAGGGGGCAGGCAACTCCCGTCAGGGAAACGTAGGTGACCAGTGTTCGGGCTTCCGCCAGCGTGACACCGATGCCGGTAAGCGGGGCTTCGCGTGAGCGGTCTGTCTTAATCACCATCGGGACCCGTCTCTTCTCTGCTTCCGCCACGGTCATCGGCGGGCATAGCTCGATCCCTTCGCCGGGCATGGTGTAGGCGACGAGGTGGTTCAGGAAAGCGTTGGCGTTGATGGAACTGAACAGCGCGTACATCCCCTGCCAGTTGTTGTAGAGATCATGTCCATTGAAATATGAGTTGAAGTATCCGATTCCGTTCAGGGGGGTGCCGGCGGGGCAGCCCTCAATGAATCTTTCAGGGCCGATCGTCTCCCGAATCAAATTCAGCCGTTGGCGATAGGCAACGAGCGGATCGATGGACTGGTTATAGAGACGGTGCAAGTCAACGCCCGGTGCATACTTGGGGATGGCGTGCTCGCCATCGAACTTGTAATACTCAAAGCCCCAGTCATCCAGCGTAGTGAATTCTTTTCTTAGAAAATCAAGGACCTGAGGATTGGTCGAGTCGAGGGCGGGCGTGTCGTAATCAAGAACAATCTTTCCGGCCTTGTCGTAAAGATACCAGTCGGGATGCTGTTGCACGGGTCCAGCGTAAGCATTGGGGACGATCCACAGCCCCGGGCGCAGGCCTTGAGACTTGATGTAGTCTGCCAGCCACTTGGGCCCGTGGGGAAATTTCTCCTTATTCCAGTTTTCAATCCAGTAATGCTCGCCGTTCTTTCCCCGCTCATAGCCGTCGTCCAGTTGTACATATTGGAACCCATACGGCTTCAGGTTTGCCGCCAACCAGCGGGCGTTATCGACGATGTCTTTTTCCTGCACTTCATCGTAATAGCTGGTCCAACTTGACCAAACCATGGGCGCGGTGGGGAAAATAGAATCATCAAACGGCAGGTAATAGGGCACTCCCAGGGTTTTGGTGAAATAGTCTGGGGCTAAGCGTATAAGGGTGTTCCCCAGCACTGGAATGGTTAAGTCGAGTTGGTCGGGGTCATGCTCGTTGCGCTGCATCCGCGTCTGGCTGGAAAAGCTGATGGCTGTATCGGTAGCGCGGTCGAACAGACTGTGCAGATTCGTGCTTGATACAAGTCCCAAGGCAAAGTAGAGGCACTCCGGGTTTTGGCCAGGCAGGAAGGACGGATTGCGAGTCTCCTGCCCGTCAAAGGCACTCACCACTTCATTGGTTCCCACCCAATTTACCGGCACACCCTGGGGATCGAGTAAGCGGGCGACGATGCGGCTTGCGGGGGCAGGAGCCTCGGCGCTAAGGACTCCCTCGGTTGCTGTGCTCGAAATCTCGAGGTCGTTGGGACCCAACTTAATCTCCCAGCGCGTTGGGGGCTGAGTCGTTCTGATGAAAAGTCCGTTGCCGCCCTTCTTCTCAACCGACCAATTCTTGAATTGGTGCAGGACATGCTCCTGTTGGAGATTGAGTCGAACATTTCTTAGTATTATTCCCAGCTTGTCGTATGAAATGCTGAGCACGCCCAGTTCTCCATCGGCCGTGACAGTCCAGCCGTTGCTGCTGATGGAAACGGGGGGCTTCGGTTGAGCCTGCCCCGCCGCGAGGGTCAATCCTATCGCGATCATGAGTGAAAATAGCTTTCGCATTAGTCTGCCTCCCAGTTCCTTAGCCCTCATTTCTTATCACAAACCGATGTCGTCTGGGGGCGCGGGACTCCGAATTAGCACTGCTACCCCGCAACGATGGGGCGGGCAACGCCACGCACAATCTGCGGCATCAGATGATACAGGAAGGGCGTTTGAAATCGAAGATTGCCCGCGAGGTGCCAGAGCTGTGCCGAAGTTTGCCCGCCGGATGATCTGCATCGTGGTTCTTCTTGCCACCTGGACCGTTGTGGCAGGGGTTGTGGCCGGGCAACTCGGCCAGGGAAACTTGGGGTTGGTCTCGCAACGGTTTACCGTGCTCGCGGTGCACTTCCCCCGTGCGGCTCATCACATCCGTCCCGCTGATGATTGGGGGCCGGCGCAATTCTCTTCTCGGCTCCTACCGATTGACGTGCTTCCCTTCCTGTTGACCTTCATCCTTGTAACCCTTCCCTGGACTCATCGGGACCTTTTGCAATTGACGCAGCGACGGCGCGAGTAGAACCACTCTCCAGCCTGTGGTGTGCGGCCGGTGGCATGTGATCTCCGGCCATGCGGTGATCCATCTTCGCGACGCCGGCCAATCTCCAGGCACTGCCGGGGAACGGGTCGACGAACCTCAAGGAGGGATTTCATTATGGCAAGGGCAGATCAGCAATATTCTTCATCCGTTTCATTCCTTCCCCGCGGAAGGGCCTTGGTGGTTGATCAGGACCGAGAGGATCTTCAGGCTTACGCAGGCGTGCTGCAAAGCATGGGTTTCGAAGTGAAACCCTTTAGCAATTACCACGAGGCGTCACGCTGCCTGGAAGAAGAGGCCGCGGATTTTGTTTTTGTCAGCCAGGGCACCAGGGCGTTTGAAGCAAGAGTGGTGGTGGAGCGCGCCTTGGCAGTCAATCGGCACACTCCGGTGGTGGTGATGGCCCCCAGCCTGGACATAGGTTGTTACCTGGAGGCAATGCAACTGGGCGCAGCGGATTATGTGGAGAAGCCCCTGGCGCCAGCCGACATGGAATATCTGGTGACCACGCACTCGCAGCCGCAGGTGACGGCGATGCACCGCACGGCATGAACAGGCTGCGGAATCACGCTTTCATGCAGGACCCGAAATTGCCCGTGATTTGCGGCCGCGCACCAAGAAGACCATAACCCTCTCGAGGGGAGAGGGTGTCCCGATGCATCGGGACGGGTGAGGGGTTACTTCCACCCACGCGACTACCGCTTATTTGCCACGCACAACAGCGGGTTGGCTGTCACACGGTCTTTTGGCCACGGAATGGTAGCCGCGGTCAATGC
>CAYTMD010000154.1:0-833 GCA_964438685.1 uncultured Acidobacteriota bacterium | reverse complement strand
CGGACCGCGGATCCTTCGGCCAAAGACACTATTCTGCGACAAGGATCGGGCGCGTCGATGATTTGGGATTTGCCAAGAGGAAAGGCCCACAGTCTGCAAACCACTGACTGTGAATACGTGCTGATTTCAGATGCGAATGCGAGGCGAAAAGCCGCGCAGGAACGCAAAATACACGTACCTGGGTGCTGTGCAGTTCGAGCGTTTCGTACGCCGACTCCCGAAAACGGGAAACCAGCAGGGTCGCCGGAGCCGCAGACGTTCCCGGATCGTCGGGAGTTACAAGTTCAAACCGCTTCCGCGAGCAGCCAGGCAGTTTGGCTAATGGCTGGTGGCGCCGCTGTCATTGCTGACCATGAGGCTCGAGACGTTCACTGGCTCGAAGTCCGATAAGATGAGGTTCCTAAGGCAACCAAGATCGTTATCGTTCCAGCGAGCGTCGGGCGTGCCGATCAGTCCTCCGCTGCTTCCGTTGTCGGCCAGGATGATTCCATAGTTTCGGAATGCGGTGATGATAATGGCCGCCTGTGGACTGGTGGCGGCGCAAGCGGGAGTGGCCACGGAAGCCTTCAGCCGATAGATTTCGCCCGCGGCTCCTGACATGGTGCAACTGGCGGGAGGGGAGGATTGCGAAATCTCCGATTCCACGGAAATGGAACCCCCTCCCGCCGCCGTGCAACTCCCCGTGCCCGCCGTTTGCGTCGCCGGCCACACCCAGTAATTCAGCATATGGTTGAGCGTGAATCGGATGGGATGCTGAATCGTGCCGTTGGGTGAAGTGGGCGTGCCCGTCCCGATGACCTCGTCGGCATTGGCGAGCAGCGGCGCTACCGGAA
>CAYTMD010000153.1:0-13080 GCA_964438685.1 uncultured Acidobacteriota bacterium | reverse complement strand
CCCCTCACCCGTCTCCGTCGGCTGACGGACTGATGAAAACGCCGGTTGCAGGCCACCCTCTCCCCCAAGGGGGCGAGGGCAGTGAATTTCCTCGATCTCCGCTCGAAGCAGATTGGCATGACCGCCTGCTTGAGGAAGAACCCCAGCTTCCCCGCATGGCCCGCGCTTGTGCTGCACATCATGCCCAACCTGACGCGATCTGTTTTGGACACGAGCGACATGACCGCGCCCGTTTTGTGGGCTTCCTGCACGCACGGTTGTTTACGGCAAGGCAAATGCCACATAGGCATCGCCTGAGCGCGTGCGCATCTTGCCTCCGCCACCTGCGGCGATGACTACGTACTGCTTGCCTCCAACTTCATAAGTGCTTGGGGTCGCGTAGCCGCCGGCGGGGAGTTGCGTTTCCCACAAGAGTTTGCCGTTGGTCTTGTCGAACGCGCGAAACATCTCATCCTGGGTGGAGCCGATAAAGACAATGCCCCCGGCCGTGATGATGGACCCGCCGATGTTCTGCGTTCCGGTGGGGGGGATGCCGCGCGCAGTTAGTGATTTGAACTCCCCCAGTACCACCTGCCACGCGATCTCTCCCTTGTTCAAGTCGAACGCGGTAAGCTGGCCCCACGGCGGTTTGATGGCGGCGTACCCTTCCGGATCAACAAAATGGTTGTAGCCCGAATGCGAGTAGGGATAGCCGGAGCCCTCCGGGGCTGGTACCAGCGTCATGATCCATGGTTCATCATGCGAGTTAATGTAATACCACCCGGTGGTGGGATCGAACGAACCCCCGCCCCAATTCGAGCCGCCGTCGAATCCAGGGAAAACGATGGTCCCCTCCAAACTCGGGGGCTGCCATGTGCCACTGCGCAATTTCTTGAAGGTTTCCAAAACGTCCGCATGAGCTTCCGGGGAGATGTTGGTGATGTCATCTTCGGTGAAAGCCTGACGGGCGTAGGGCGGCGGCTTCAGGACCTGCGGTTGCGTGGACCAGGCTTTTTCGCCGGGGATATCAGAGGGTGGTACGGGGCGCTCTTCAATGGGGAACAGTGGCTTGCCGGTTTCGCGGTCCAGCACAAAGAGTTGGCCAAATTTAGTAGGTTGAACGGCAGCATCAACCTTCTTCCCGCCGATATTCAAAGTTACCAGGGCAGCCGGGCAGGGAAGATCGCGGTCCCACAAATCGTGGTGCACAACCTGGTAGTGCCAAATGCGCTTACCCGTGGCCGCATCCAGCGCTATCACGCAATTGGCAAACAGGTTGCTGCCCAAGCGCTGCCCGCCATAGAAATCGAAGGCCGCGGAACCGGTGGATACGAATACCCAACCGCGTTTTTCATCCAGGGTCATCCCTCCCCAATCGTTGGCGCCGCCGGAGGTGTGCCAGGAACCGCCCTCCCACACATCGTTGCCGAACTCTCCGGGGCGGGGAAGGGTGTGAAAGATCCACGCCATCACTCCGGTATGAACGTCGAAGGCGCGAATGTGGCCCGGCGCAGAGGGTTCCGGACCTTCTCCGCACAGCGACCCGAGAATGATCCGGTTCTTGTAGATGATGCCCGGCGTGGAAACGTCGTATGTCAACCGGCTGATGTCGCGTCCCAGGCCGCGCTTCAAATCCACGCTGCCGCCCAGGCCAAAATCAGGTATGAGCTTCCCGGTCTTGGCGTCCACCGCGAAAAGGCGGGCGCGCGCGACGAAAAAGATCCGCTGATCGTTGCCCTCTTCCCAATGCGCCACGCCGCGATTCACTCCGCGCGGTATGTCCTCATCCACACCTTCGAACGGATCGAATTGCCAGAGAAGTTTACCGGTATCCGCCTCCAGCGCGCAGAGCTTCAACTGCGAGGTGGTGAGATACATCACGCCGTGGACGACCAGGGGGTTGCACTCGATGGTCGTGGCGGGCTTGGGCCGGCTGTCCCCGGTGTGATACGTCCATGCAACCTTCAGCTTGCCCACATTGGAGCGATTGATCTGGTCGAGCGGCGAATACTTTGTTCCGGCGGAATTGCCGCTATAAACACGCCACTCGTGGTCGGAATTGGATGGTGGTTTGGCAGCGGGAGTCGACGCGGGCCACGCGGAGGCGGCGAGCAGCGTTGAGGCGCTTTGCTTCAGGAACCTGCGGCGATTCAGGCGATGGCGCATGGGTGCATTGTCTCCTGTGGCATATAATTTGGGATGTTAATGCTCTCCGTGAGTGCGTATACTTTTTCTTCGATGCGTGTTGGGACGGCAAATTGCACACCGAACCTCCGGCAAGCCTGCGGCATCTTACGTCGAGCCGGTGCAAAATTTCAATCAATACGATCAGTTCGGGTGTTGCACGGCAGCAGTCGATTTGGAATCGGCAGCTCCGCGATGATAACGCCTTCCGGCTGGTGGCCATTTACGTTGAGCAACTCAGACCAAAGGGAGCATTATGACGCGATATAAGCCAATAGGACGGCGCAGATTTCTCCAGGGTTCCGCAGCTCTGATTGGGGCCCAATCGCTTACTGCCGCCACGCCCGCCGCTGCTGAACCGCAAGCCGCTGTTGCCAAGCCAAACGAGCAAATCGACCGGTTCGCCGCCATCGCACTGCAACCGGAAATGCCAAGACGATCATTTTTGCGCGAGAACCCGCCGCCCGCCTTGCCGGCCATCGAATTAGAGTGCGAGAGCAGCAACCCTCTGGTCAATTTCCCGCAGCAATACCGCATGCAAAACCGCGATCAGTTTAACCTTGCGCTGGCGGAATTGCGCAAACAATACGAGCCTTTCCTGGCGGACTACACGCCGGCTGCACCGATCACGCGCGCCCGCATCGAACTCGACACGTTCCAATTCCGCATGGAACAGCCCGAAGATTTGCAGGATATTTCCCGCGCGTGGCGTGGCGAAGGCTCCTGGGAGAGTGTGCGCCTACCCGATTACCGCGGCCCGGTGGGTTGGTGGGCCGGCTACTACCGCAAGGTTCTTGATGTACCTCCCAGCGTGTGGAAACAGGAGGCCATTGTCCTGCGATTTGGCGCGGTCGATTACAAGTGCCAGGTATATCTCAACGGCCGGATGGTAGCCACTCATGAAGGTTTTTTCGCGCCCTTCGAAGTTGACATCACTCCGTACTTGCGCCCGGGCAGCGAGAACGTCTTGGTGGTCCGCATCGAGAATGAGTCGATCATGCTCGGCGACGATTCGTGGAAGGGCACCAAAGTTGACGGGGACAAGATTTATGCGGCCGTCGGTCCGGGGTGGGATGACCCCTTGCTAGGATGGCATGCGTGCCCCCCCGGCGCCGGAATCTGGCAAAAAGTCTGGCTGGAGGGGCGCCCGAAACTCGCCGTTACCGGGCTTTTCGTCCGACCGAACCTGGCCGCCAAATCGATTGAGGTGCGGGTTGAAGTTACCCACGGCGATACGACCAATCGGAGCGTTGAGCTAACTGTTGGGGTCTATCCCAAATGTTTCCATGGCCCGGCGCTGGAAAATGTTCCGGTAAATGCTGCGCCCGCGGGTCCAGGTTCCTCGGAATATCGCGCTACGGTCTACCTGGGTGAATTCCGCGCATGGGAACCCGAGCATCCGTATTTGTATACCCTCCGCGCCACGGTGCGCCCCAAAGACGGCGGACCTGTCGATGTTGCTCAGGATTACTTCGGAATGCGCGAGTTCCGCATGGACGACACTTCCGCTGTGAAGGGCACGCTTTACCTCAATGGCGAACCCATTATCCTGCGCGGCGCTGACACCATGGGCAATTTCGAAGTGCCGGTGATGAAGGGTGACGAGAAGCAGCTTATCGACGACATCCTGATCGCCAAGCTCGCCCATATGAACTTCTTCCGGCTCACGCAGAGCCCCGTCCAGCCCGAGGTCTACGACATGTTCGACCGTCTGGGCATGATGGCGCAGACGGATTTGCCGCTGTTCGGGCGCCTTCGACGGCCGCAACTGGAAGAAGCCATCCGCCAGGCCGGTGAGATGGAAAAGCTCACGCGCAACCATCCCTGCAACATTATGATCAGCTACATCAACGAGCCGACCTCCGCGGATAAGGACGGCATGGCGCATCGCGACCTTACCCGCCCGGAGCTGGAGCTTTTCTTCCAGGCGACTTCATCGGTGGTTCACGTTCACAATCCCGACCGCGTCATCAAGCCTGTGGATGGTGACTACGACCCGCCCGAGCCCGGCCTTCCCGACAACCACATCTACTGCCTATGGTACGGCTCGCATGCTGTACCCATCGGAAAGTTCATTCGCGGCTACTGGGTGGATAGCAAGCAAGGGTGGAAGCACGGCAGCGGCGAGTACGGTGTGGAGGGCCTGGAAGACGCCGAAACCATGTTCAAGCATTATCCCAAGGAATGGCTTCCGGCCTCGGTGAAAGATCGTTGGAATCCCGACCAGATCCCCTACGCGCAAACGTGGACCATGCACGGGAGCTGGTTCGATCCGCAGGACACCATGGCGCAATGGATTGCAACCAGCCAGGCTCATCAGGCGTGGGGAATCCGCACGATGACACGCGCCTTTCGCCGGCAAACTGACCGCATCGTTTCCACCGCAGTGCATCTGCTGATAGATGCCTGGCCCGATGGTTGGCAGAAGGCCCTGGTTGATGTAGACCGCCACCCCAAGCCGGCTTTTTTTGAATTTCGTGACGCGCTGACGCCTTTAATGGTGGATATCCGCACGGACCGTCTCCATTACTACGCCGGGGAGAAACTCGCGCTGGAATTCTGGGTGTGTAACGACCGTCGCGCTGACTTCGCCACCGGTGCACTGGTGTGGGAGGTCCTCCAGGGTGGCCGCCGCATCTTTGCCCAAAGCGGAGATGCGTCCATCCCCTCGCTGGGGGCAGCCTTCCAAGGGTATCTCCACTATAAGGCTCCCGAGGTTACCCGCCGGGAAAAGCTGACCATCCGTCTCGGCTTGAAGCGTTCCGGCCACTTGATTCACGCGAGCGAAATGGAGGTGGATGTGTTTCCGGCGTTTGATAAGGCCAGGAACGCGGGAGTGGAAGTTGCAATCGTCGGACTACCCAACGGCCGAGCATGGAAACTCGCACAGTCACTGGGATTGCAGCCGCACGTGTTTTCCCCCACCCGCGAGCACGCTCGATTGGCCTTGGTGGACGACGTTGATGCCTTCGAGATGGTGCGCGGCAGCGTGCTGAGTTTTGCCGGGGACGGGGGCAGGGTGATACTCCTCGAGCAGGCCACGAACACCGTCTGGCGGCTTGGTGATGTCGATATTGCCATCAAAAACATGAAGGGCCGCGAATTCGTCTCGCGCAAGACGAGCCATCCGCTGGTTGCCTCGTTTCAGCCCTTTGACTTCTCTTACTGGTACGATGCCGGGAAGGATTACATTGAATACGTGGCCACCAGCTACCTTGATGGCCCCGGTCTTGTGCCGATCCTCCAGACCGCGGAGGCGCCGAGGCCGGGCGACCCCGACCCCCATCGCAAAGTCATGCCCGTTTCCGCCGAACTCCGCGTCGGCAAGGGCTCTCTGATCATCTCCCAGTTAAAGGCCACAGAGCGTTTCGCACTCGAGCCTGTTGCTGCCGAGTACTTTCAGGCGCTAATCGGGAGGGGCTGAACTTGGATAAACATGGTGGACAGGATTTAATACTTGACCTGTTTGCAATCTCTGCATATTGACGGGCGTTGCGTGCGGGCGTTGTCGTAAATTCAGGCTACGCTTAACTGGGGAAGACATCGCGGTCCATGCGATTTCCCAACTTAGCGCAAGTCCGGTCGCATTCTTCCGGCCGCTTATCCTGTCCATTATGTGAAAACGAGGTCCGTCCACGGAACCCGTAATTTATCTTAGCTCAGACACCGGAGCGCCCGGCGAGCGAAGAGTCCGAATATCCCGCATCGGCGGTTGGCCGAAAAAACGACTGTATTCGCGGTTGAACTGGCTGGCACTTTCATATCCTACCTCAAATGCCGCACTTGCCGCGTCCAGACCGCCGACGAGCATGCGTCCCCGCGCTATCTGCAATCGGAGTTGCTTTTGATACTGAAGGGGACTCATGGCGGTCAGCGTCCGAAAGTGATGGTGCAGCGTGGATATGCCCATGCCCGCGATTTCTGCCAGATCCTCCACTCGAAGCGGCTTCGCATAGTTCTCTTTGATCCAGGCGATCGCTTTTGCCGTCCGTTGGCTCTGATCTCCCAGCGTTGCAATCGCTCGAAGGCGCGCCCCCTCCGGTCCCCGCAGGATTCGGTAGATGATTTCGCGCTGAATCAGCCCACTCAGAAACGGAATGTCCTGCGGGATGTTCAGAAGGTCCATGAGCCGGCAACATGCATCGAGCAACTCCGGTGTGGTCTCGCCGGTGGCCATGGCAGGGCTGTCCGAAGCCCCCTCCGGCGCCAGAATCTCCTCACGGCCCAGAAGCTCCCGCACAACGGGTATTTCCAGCTTGAGAACGAAACAGAGATAGGGCACTGCCTCACTTGCCTCAATCACGTTGCATATAACTGGCAGGTCCAGCGACGTGAGCAGGTATCGCGACGGATCAAAGATGAACGTGGTCCCGCCGAGGGTCGCTCGCTTCCGCCCTTGCGCGACCACGGCCAGGCTCGGCTCGTACGTCGCTGAGGCCGGCGTTGTTGGTGCGGTCCGGCGGCTCAACAGCAGGCCGGGAATTTCTGTTACTCGTTTCTCTGCGGACCCAATGAATGAGGCAATTTTGTGGGCCAGTTCCGTTCGTAATTCATACGCCCGATCCGCCGAGAGAGTAACGTTTTTGCTGAAGTTTCTCATTGATTTGTTTTCCTTTTCTCATGCCTAGTATAGCCTCGCGGTTCCGAATGCGCCTATAATTCTTTCAATGGCGAGAGGAATAGGCAATAAATCGGAAGGATCAGGATACCGCTTCTACAGCGCCAGACTCTAATCTAGTGATGAGAGAAACGGTTCCGAAGGAGGAACAATGCAGAAGCGCAAACTTGGAAAGAGCAATTTGGAAGTTTCAGCCCTTGGGCTCGGCTGTATGGGAATGAGTTTTTCTTATGGTCCGCCCAAAGACAAGCAGGAGATGATCACTCTTCTCCGGGCAGCCGTGGAACGCGGCGTCACGTTCTTCGACACGGCCGAGGTCTATGGGCCGTTCATAAACGAAGAACTCGTGGGTGAAGCCCTAGCTCCCTTGCGCGGGCAGGTCGTGATCGCCACCAAGTTCGGGTTCGATCTGAGTGGCAGCGATAATCGGCCGGGAGCGGCAGGTCTGAATAGTCGGCCCGAGCACATCAAGCAGGCTGTCGAAGGCTCGCTCAAGCGGTTGAAGGTTGATGTGATCGACTTGCTCTATCAGCACCGGGTTGACCCGGATGTGCCCATCGAAGACGTAGCTGGTGCGGTGAAGGAGCTGATCCAGGAGGGTAAGGTGAAGCACTTCGGCCTTTCTGAAGCAGGTGTGGGGACCATTCGTCGCGCCCACGCCGTTCAGCCTGTTACTGCACTCCAAAGCGAATACTCGCTGTGGTGGAGGAAGCCGGAAGCGGAAGTATTGCCGACTCTTGAGGAACTTGGAATTGGTTTGGTTGCGTATAGCCCTCTGGGAAAAGGATTCCTGACCGGAAAGATGGACGCAAATACAAAGTTTGGGAGCTCCGATTTCCGCAGCACCCTCCCTCGCTTTACGCCGGAGGCTCTGAAAGCGAACCAGGCTGTCGCCGATCTGCTCGGCAGAATCGCCAAACAGAAGAAGGTGACACCTGCTCAGATCGCGCTCGCATGGCTGCTTGCACAGAAGCCGTGGATTGTCCCCATCCCAGGGACTACGAAGCTAAGCCGTCTGGAAGAGAACATCGGAGCGGTGTCGATCCAACTGACGCCCGAAGACTTGCGAGATATCGATGCCGCTGCCTCCAAGATTACGGTGCAAGGGGCTCGGTATCCGGAACGCTTGGAGAAAATGACCGGCCTGTGAGGCGCTGTGCGTCTCACAGGATGGGAAGGAACGTATTAGGGAGGTCCAACGATGACTGCATGGCCGAAGGTCGAACTGCGTAAGGTCGTTGAGGCCGATGACTTTCACATCTCACCGTTCCGTGAGGACGGGGTTACGTACGGCACCCCGACATGGATTTGGTCCGTTGCGGTGGATGCCGCCCTCTACGTGCGCGGCTACAACGGGCAGAAATCTCGTTGGTACCAGGCCGCGATACGGCAGAAGGCGGGGCGGATTACTGCCGCCGGCATGACAAAGGAGGTCACCTTCGAACCGGTCGACGGTGCGATCAACGACCGCATCGACGACGCCTACCGGTCGAAGTACAAGGGCAGCCCGTACCTCAGCCCGATGATCGGCGCCCGAGCCCGCTCTGCCACAGTCAAGGTCATGCCGCGCGACAACAATGCGTAATCGTCAAGAAACGGTCAAAGACGAGGAGGACGGTATTAGGCCGTCCAAATCCCAAGGAGCAAAGAACATGAACAAAGAACCTTCCGCAATCAAGAAGATTTTGGGCGACTTCTCGCCTAAGCTGGTCCAACTCACTGACGACGTCCTGTTCGGCGACGTCTGGGAGCGTCCGGAACTATCGAAGCGCGACCGCAGCCTCGTCACCGTGGCCGCGCTCATCGCCGGCGGCAATGCCGAGCAACTCCCGTTCCACCTGAAACGTGCCAGGGAGAATGGCGTCACAGAGGCCGAGCTCATCGAGACCATCACCCACCTGGCCTTCTACAGCGGGTGGCCAAAAGCGATGTCCGCCATCACGGTCGCTAGGGAAGTCTTTAAGAAACAACCCTGATCCGACTTTTAGAGGACCAGGAGCCCGCAATCGCGACCGGAGTTTGGCCCAGCGGCCACCCGGCAGACATCCACGAAAGGAATTCAGATGAGAGTTGGCATTCTTGGTTCGGGATTGATGGGCAGCAAGCTCGGAACGATTTTCTCACGAGCTGGCCATGAAGTGATCTTCAGCTATGCACGAAACGAAGAGAAGCTCAGACGACTCGCAAGCACTGCCCAGGGGAACGCACGAGCGGGCACGCCGTACGAGGCGTCAGAGCACGCGGATGTTCTCCTTCTGGCCGTGCACTGGTCGCGAATTGACGATGTGCTGAAACAGGCCGGCGATTTATCCGGAAAGGTGATCGTAACCTGCTCGCTGCCGATGGATGCTGGCAATACGAAACTCATTATTGCCAATACCACGTCAGGAGCCGAAGAGCTTGCAAGGAAAGTGCCGCGAGCTCAAGTAGTCGCGGCTTTCCAAACCGTTCCCAGCGAAGTGCTCTTTGGCGTGTACGAAGCGAGGCGCAAGACGACCCGTCCGAGTCTTGTGTACTGTGGTGATGACGAGAGCGGCAAAGCTATGGCCGCTGAGTTGATTCGCGATGCGGGTTTCGATCCCATTGATGCCGGGTCTTTACGCATCGCGCGTTACACGGAGCCGTTCGCGTTACTCGTCGGGCAACTTGCATACGAGGGAGAAGGCGGACCGGAACTGGCGTATCGGTTCGGGCGGTTTGGAAAATAGAAGATCAGGTTTAACTGAAGGAGTTCAGAAAATGGAAATCAAAAGAATTGGCTCGCAACCCTCGGTCAAGGGACCGTCAGAGTGGTTCACTGGCACCGTGCGGATCGATCCGCTTTTTCAGGCACCCGATCCGGCACTTGTTCAAGGCGCCAGCGTAACCTTCGAGCCGGGCGCGCGGACGGCATGGCACACATCGCCATACAGGAAAGCCTCGACGGGAAGGTTGTCGACTGGATGGAACAGGTCAGCGACGAACAATTTCAGGCCTGACGAAAGAACTGAAACAATCAATAGGAGCAAAAACTATCCCATCCATGTGAATGACCCATTTCCAACATGGATAAACAGGATACACAGGATAGGCAGAAGGCCAAGACTCAAAAGCAGTAAGTCAACATTGAAGGTCGTGGAAACCTCACCAGCGCGGATTTTTGTTCCGTCTATTTATCCTGTCCATCCTGCCTATCCATGTCTATAGCCGGAGTTTTCTAGCGAATGGTCAGTCGGAAGCCCACCCGGAACAATGCGGGAGGGCCGCTGGTTAGGACGGGTGTGCGGGCCACGTCATAGCGCTGGCCCAATAGGTTTTCCCCCGCCACGAAGATTTCCATGCCATGCCCCAGAGGGCGCGACGCCAGCGCATCGAGAAGGAAATAGTGATTCAGCAGCAGTGTATTCTGGTCGTCGTCGAAGGCTTGACCCACAAAACTTCCTTGCAGAGCAGCCGTTAATAAATGCGCCCGCGAATACCGTGCCTGAAAATTCAGGTCGTGACGCGGAACGTGGGGAACGAGCAACCCAACCAATCGTGCATTGGCGGGGAATCTGGTGACGGTGGCATCCACAAATTGCCAGCCGCCCGACAGGGTCAGCGCGCTGGTGAGTCTTGTTTCCGCTTCAAGTTCGGCGCCGCGCGAGCGCGTTTCACCCAGGTTTTGCCGCTGCCGGGTAATCAGGCTTGATGTGGTTGACAGCGTTACGTTGGCAATGGGATCACTGATGTCACTCCAAAAGAGTGTGCCGCGCACGCTGACCCGCTGATGAAACGCGTTGTAACTGGCGCCGGCTTCCGCCCCGGTCAGTTGTTCCGCGGTGAGGCCGCTATTGGCGAGGGTCAGGGTATTTCCCTGGCGAAACGACCGGTAGAGTTCGTTCAAGGTTGGAGCGCGGAACGCTCGATACATTGAAGCCCGAAATACCAGGTTGTCCTTCACTCGAAAAAGCGCGGAGAGCCGAGGGCTGAAAGCCTGCTCGCTGCGTGAGCTGTAGTTGGTGACTTGCAACGGCCCTGTGGGGGCAAGCGGCCGCGTTACCGAAAGCGCGGCATAGTTGTTCCATTTGTCCACGCGGGCGCCGCCGGTAATGAGCCAGCGCGTGTTGATGCGGATGATGTCCTCGCCGTAAATCCCCCACAGTCGCTGCCGTCCGCCTGCTCCCACCGCGGTTGAAAGCGTGCCGGAAGAGTACATCAGCTCATTGCTCGCGCCACGAATTTCCTGGCCGTCGAACCCCGCGGCAAGCGTCTGGTGAGTTCCCGCGGTGCGTGTCCATTGCGTGTCAACCCCCGCCTGGTAAGAAGGCACGCGCTGGCTGTCGGAAAGGGTCTCACTATTCCGGTTGGAAGGAACCGAGGAGGCAGTCTGGTCGTAGGTTTCCGGGCCGCCGAAAGCGCGAAAGGTCACGGTGCCTGCGGTGGGTGATTGCCAGTCGGCGCCCAACGCGATCTGGCGCAGGCGAGTGTCATTGTTTTGGAGCGGCGTGCCGTTCTTGCGCGAGTCTTCAAAAATCGATCCGCGCGCGAACACTCGGGTCTGTTCGGAAAACTGGCGCTCCAACGTATACTGCCCGGCAAAATGCTCCGAGGCCACGGGTGAATCCACACTGCCTTGCAGCGGCGGTAATACGGAAATATAGCCGTTGGTGTGAAATCCCTCGCTGGAAGCTATGGCTATCCAGGGTCCGCGGCGAAGGCTGGCGGTAATGGAAAGATCGGGCGTCCGCTCGTTTCCATAAAAGGTCTCGAGTGAAAGGGTGGAATCATGCAGACGGCGCGGAATGACGTTGATTACGCCCCCGAGCGCATCGCCGCCATAGAGGTCGGAAACGCCGCCCTCAACCACTTCCACTGCCCCCACGGAAGTCTTGGGGACACGGTCCCAATAGACCCAGCCGCCGAAGGGGTCGGTCAGCGGAATGCCGTCGGAAATCACCAGCGCGCGGCTGGCCCCGCTTGTCCCCACGCCTCGCAGCGAGACTCCGAGAGATGTGGGATTGGCCGTGAGGCTGCCATTGCGGCGAAACAGGTTGAATCCGGGAATTTCGCCCAGCGCATCGTCAAGCGTCAGCGCTCCGCTGGTGGAAAGGTCCCCCTGATTTAGTACAGCGACGCTCGCCGCTGTATCACTCACCCGTTGCTCAGTGCGCGTGGCGGTAACGGCGATGCGTTCTGCCAGTGCCTTGGGAGTGAGCGTAATCTCCAATGGTTTTGAGCCTTGGATGCTCGCATCCCAGCCTTGCTGAACGGGCGCGAATCCACTGCCACGCACATCGATCGTCCCAAAGGGTGTAGGGAGATGGCGGAAGTGAAATTGTCCCTCCCCATCAGTGATCTGGCCGACTCGAAAATGGCCGAAGCTATAGGTGACTTCGGCATCCGCCACCGGAGCGCCACTGCTGTCGCGAACGATGCCGTCAAATTGGAAGGATGTCTTTTCCTGACTCAGCCCGATGCCGGCGGTGAAGATCAGCAGGAGGGCGAGCGTCCAGACCAGTCTGTGCGATGTAATCATCTGCCCTGAATTTGTTTCCCACGAACGCATGGCGCCCACATTTAGAATGGGTGGGCGCGTTCATTTGACCGTGAGTCTTTTTGAATGATGCCTGAAGGACTATTTTACATGAACGACACGGTTGGTGGAGCGTTGAGTTGAAGTTGGCTTGTTCGATCCCTGAGTGGGCAAAAGCATTTCACGCAAAGACGCCAAGGCGCAGGGGGCGCAAAGAAGACAAAAAGATTGTCCATTGCGAGGCTTTGCGCCTTGGCGTCTTTGCCTCAGAGTGTTCATTTCTTCACACCTTTGAATTGTTGGGGCGGGTCGGCCTGTTGGGGTTTAGCAGGCACGTGAATGCTCGCAGTTAAGAACCCAAAGCTTATTGTTACCCCGAATCCCCAAACCTTAGCCACAATCCCCAGCACCCAGTCCCCAGCCCCTAGCCCCCGGCCCCTAATTTGCGATCCAGTCGCTCATCGGATTTTGGGCGCGGCAGTCGAGACATACGGTTACGGGATACTGCGCTCCGCAGCTCGGGCAGACGGCCCGGGTTTGGAAGGTGTCAAAAGGATTTCCGCAGCGGCCGCATTTCCAGAAAGCTCCCAACGGTGGCGCGGTTTTGCACGATGGGCACGCAAAGCCTTCGCGGCGCGGCAATTTGGCCATCTTCAGCAGCACCCGCGCCTGCTTAAACCCACTCCAACAGTTCATCACGATGAAGACCGCGATAAAGCCAATCCAGGCGGATTGCCTCCACACGGCGAGCGCGATCAGCCCCGCCACGCCGGCAAATCCGATCACGACCGCCGCCATCAGGCTA
>CAYTMD010000152.1:0-13181 GCA_964438685.1 uncultured Acidobacteriota bacterium | reverse complement strand
GTTCGAGGTCTGGCGCCGGGCATGGCTCAGGTGCCGGATGATGTTTTCCACCATCACCACCGCGCCGTCCACCACCATGCCGAAATCCAGTGCCCCGAGAGATAGAAGGTTGGCGGGAATGCTGCTCAAGTTCAGAAAGATGGAAGCAAAGAGCAGGGAGAACGGAATGGTAAGTGCCACGATCAGCGCGGCGCGCGCATTGAGGAGAAACAGGAAGAGGATAACGGTAACCAGGACCATGCCCTCGACGAGGTTGTGCATGACCGTGTGCAGGGTAAAATGCAGCAGGTCGGTGCGGTCCAGCATCGGAACCACCTTCACCCCCGGGGGCAGGATGCCGTTGTTGAGTTCGTCCACCTTCTTGTGAATGGCCTCCAGCGTGGGTCCCTCTTCCGCCCCCTTGCGCAACAGCACCCCACCCTGAATGACGTCGGGCTCGTCGATAATGCGCCCGTCCTCCATGTGGTTGGCACGCGCCATGTGGCCCAAGCGGATTTTGGGGCCCTGGGTGACCATCGCGATGTCCTTCACCCGCAGGGCAGTTCCGGTTTGGGTCTTCAGGACGGTCTGCTCGATGTCGCCGACGCTACTGAAAAGTCCCAGGGCGCGGACGTTCATCTGCTGCATCCCCTCTTCCACAAAGCTGCCGCCGGCATTGATATTGTTGTTGGCGAGTTGCTGCTCCACCTGGCCAATGCTCAATCCGTAGGAGACAAGTTTGCTGGGATCGACGCGCACCTGATACTCGCGCACCGTACCCCCAAAGTCAGAAACATCCACAATATTGGGTACGGATTTGAATTGTTTAAGCAGAACCCAGTCTTCCAGGGACCGGAGTTCCATCAGGTCGTAGCGCGGGTTTGTACTTCTTATCGTGTACCAATAGATCTGGCCGGTGGTGCTCCAGTCGGTCCCGATTTGCGGCTGGAGATTTTGCCCGGGAGGAAGATTGACCTGCGTGAGCCGTTCCAGCACCTTCTGGCGGTTCCAGTCGTTCACGGAGCTGTCGTCGAAGATCATAATCACGAACGACAGGCCGAAAATGGACTCGGAGCGCAGAAAGGTCATGTGCGGCATTCCGGCCATTTGAATTTCAATGGGAATCGTAACCTGCTGTTCCACCTCTTCGGCGGAACGTCCCGGCCATTGGGTAATGACCGTCACATAGTTGTCAGCAATGTCGGGGTACGCCTCCACCGGCAAATTGTGAAATGAAATGGCCCCCCAGCCCACCAACAGGACTCCCACGGCCAACACCACGAACTTGTTGTTCAGTGCAAAGTCGACGAGAGCACGAATCATGTTTTGTCCTTGGTCCTTAGTCCCTTGTCCGTAGTCCGTGGTTCGTAGCCCGCGTAGCGGGTGCCGTCATTTCAAGGGCGTCCAAATTAGCGAGCCCTGCGCGAGGCGAAGACCGTTCTGATCGCGCCCAACCAGGAATACGACATCAAACTAACGAACTATTTCCCTCGCCCCCTTGGGGGAGAGGGGGGACCGCAAGGCGGGGGGAGAGGGGGTTTGTACCAAGCTGGAAACCGTCAGCCAGAGCCGCGAAAGCCCGTCCAGTGGCAAAGACGAAAAGCCCCAGGTTTCGGCAGCATATCAGTAGTCCCCAGAGTCTTTGACCCCCTCACCCGTCCCGCCCCCGCTGGTGAAAGCGCGGGTTGCGGGCCACCCTCTCCCCCAAGGGGGCGAGGGAAGTAAACTCAATTGCACCTTCGCAACAAGCAGGTTGCGTCGCACTCCCGTTCCCACGGCTGGCTCGCCATAGGCTAAATGACAGCGCCACTCCGTGGCTGAAAACGTGGCGTGGGTGAAGACCGTATAGGCGTACCCACTCACGACAGGCAACGAACCACGGACAAGGGACGAAGGACTGGGGACAATTCTTACTGTGCCAGCACATGATCCAGGACCAGTGAATTCGTAACCACTTGCTGCCCCGGCTGGAGACCTGACTTGATCTCCTGCAAGCTCGTGTCGTTCGGCAGAACATCTCCACCAACCACTTCCAGGCGGCGGAACTTATTGCCGGGCGCGGGAACGTAGACAAAATCCCGATCGTGCATGTGCAGGATGGCGGATGCCGGCACAATGGTGTGCATCTCCGTGGTCTGGCCGTGGAAGGTGGCGGTGGCGAACATCCCAACCCGCATCATCCCGGGATTGCGAACTTCCAATCGAACCTTGGCGGTGCGGATGTTGGGGTCAAGAATCGCGCCGATATTACTGACCATGCCTTTGAGCGCCAGATCCGGAAGGGCGTTCATGTGGATGTCCGCCGTGTCACCCAGGTGTACGGTTGCCAGATCGTTTTCGTACACATCACAGACCACCCAGACATAGGACAGGTCGGAAATGGTGAAGGGATTCGTGCCGAGCGCCTGCACCCCTGCCGCGTTGGTAACTTCCTGATCGGTGATTACGCCGGAGACAGGCGCCGTGATATCCACGACGTTGTTCACCTTGCTGGGATCATTGCCCAGAAGCCGGAGATGCTCGGTCGCGGTCTCCAGCGTGATTTTGGCGTCATCTTCGGCGTCTTGCGCGACCTCAAGGTCTTGCTGCGCCATGGCGCCGTGTTCATACAGGTCCTGGGTTCGGTTTAACTGCTTGCGCGCCAGAAGTTCGTCGGTGACGGCCTTGCGATAGGCGTCGAACCCTCCCGAAACATCATCGCTGCGCACGCGGAGCAGCAATTGGCCTTTGTGCACCGTATCGCCCAGGCGCGCGTAAATCCCCACGACCCGCCCGGAAGCTAAGGTAATGACGGGCACGTTGCGCGCAATGTCAGGATTGACCGAGCCAGTGACCACCAATTCCGAGGTGGCTTTGCGAGCTACGGCGGCAACCGTTGGGTATTGTTCGGGATGGTCGACAGTAAAGAGGGTGGCATCCGCGAAGGGCACGACCTGCGCGGGAGGCGGCGCCTCCGCCGCTTGATCGCCGTGCGCCGTGGTGCATCCGCTGAGCGGGATCAGGGCGAGGAGTAGGGTACACAGAAGGCCGATCTCCAACGGTTTGTTTTTCATAAAAAAATCCCATCCCCTCAGAGGATTCTCTAACGAATACACGTCACCCGGACCCGCTGGTTTGCGGGCGACGTGGCACGGGCATCCTGCCCGTGAAGTTCATGGCCAGGATGGCCATGCCACGCTTCTGGTTGCGGCGCCGCCGCACCGCGCTTTACCAGGAAAGAATCAGGCTAAAGATCGAAGAGGAACGGAGAAGGTGGACCGCGCGTTTGATAGGGCTCCGTTGATAGCCGTGACGGCACATCGAGGTCTGTCCGCTCCACAAGGCCCTGGCGTGTACGCCGCTCGCCCGGGAATCGCTGCGTCGGAGGGCGAACGCAGGATTGGTGCCACAGCAGAACGGCTCTCTGGAAGGTATCCGTGGGGTTAGCTGAAAACAGGAGCGGTACCTCAGACCAGATCAAGGGGGCATAAACTCCCGCATCCGCTTTGATGAACCCGCCATGGTGGTTGTTGATCCAAACCCCGATAGGAGTGAAAGACCGTGCGCTCTTGATAATCAGGTCAAGATCATTCCCGATCCCGTCGACATCGCGAGCCGTAACGACCAGGCCCGCCTCATTGGCAGCCAAGTCGAGCGAACTTTCGGCACCCCGCGTGGCGGATCCGAGCACAATTTGAAACCGAAAACCCCGGGGCCCCCGGCCTTTGGGCTCAACGATCACAAAGTCAAAGCGTTGATTACCGGCAATTCCAGCGGCAATTGATCCGTCCGCAGGTAAGGCACTGGTGCGCAGGGGCGTGGGCACGGGAGGCTCTGTTGCCAGGCAACTCCCGGCCAGCAGCCAGAGCGCACCGAGTGCGATTACACCGCTGCCTGCCTTTGCCAATTTCCACGCTGCGGAAGTCCGGTTAAACCGAACCCGGCAGAGCAAGCGAGTTTTGTGAGGCACCTTGGTCTTCATCTTAGGTAAATGACCCAACACCCACGAGACGATTGGATTCGGTCGCTAAATTTGTTGCTGCTTCCCGACGAATGGCGTTAGCCCAGTGATGCTTGTTCGGTACGTTGTGGTTGGGAAGGGAAGCCAGCGGGTGTCTCTGGCTTCCCTTCTCTGGTTGTTCAAAACTAGAATTTCACCATGATGCCCGCGCTGACCGCACCTTGGGTTTTGCGCAGATCAGGAAACCAGACGCCGCCGTTGCCGTTGGCGGCGCAAAACGTCGTTGCATCGGCCAGGTCCAAAATCGAGTTATTGATCGCGGTGTAGGCCGCTGCGCCGCTGTTGCAGACATAGGCGCCGGGAGTCCCGTTATTGCCACCTGGAGGCGTGATGCCATGCCGGCCCGTAAAATACGGGATGTCTGAATTGCGATATCCCGCTTCCAGCCACCATGTAATGTACTGCTTGGGCATCCACTGGAATGTAAGTGTGGTATCCCACATGTGCGCTTTATCGCCGGGATTCGCGGTGAAGTAGGGCGAACCCGAGATGGCGTCCGCTCCATTGATGGGTGGGAGCAGCGTCAGATAACGGCCGGGGTTGTTCATCTTTCCGCCGCCGTAGGTGATGGCATACTTGTCTTTCCCCCACCAGATTCGGTCGTAGCCCATCCAGCCCAGAAAGGCCTGCTTGGGAGCGCCCTTGCCCGTGCAACTCACCCCGCCGCCATACTCGCAACCCAAATCTCCCGTGAGTGAGAACGCCATCTTGTCGATCCCGTTGCTCCTGGGGTGGTCAAAGTATTTGACTTCGATGCTATCGTCGGTGTGGATGCGCGACCGCGCGGGATTATTGAGCGTATCCGTGCCGTTGCCATAGTTGTTGAATACCATCGCCAACCATCCCGTGGGACGGTACATGATCTGTCCCCCAAAGCCGCGGTGATGGTTGAATTCGTTATACGACTGCCATCCGTTGATAATCCAGGGTTCGATCTTGAGCTTCTTGGTGGGAAACCACTGGATACGCAATCCATTGAAGAACCATGGCGTGTTGGACGACACGTAGGACGGTTGATAGGTCCAGTTGTCAAAGTTGTAGTAGCTAAACAGGCCGATGTAGGACACAAAGATTCCGGCATCAACGTTCAGACCGCGGTTCACATTGAAGTGGTATCCGCCCCAGGCTTCTGAAACATACTTATAAGCCCCGCGGACATCCCACTCGCCGACCCCGGCGCTGCCGTCATTCCGCGGCGTCGTGGTGGCAAACAGGCCGTCCATGTAGAGAACCCTGCCGCGCACGTTTTGCCAGTGGAAGTCACCACCCACGCTGACCTGCTCCAACTGAACTTCCCCCGACCGGAACGACTCCGTCGCGCCGCCCATGGTGTGGTCGTTGGGTTGATTGAAGTCGTTCATATAATGCGTGTCAAATCGCACTTCAGGGGTGAAGAACTTCGTGTCCAGGATTGTGTCCTTGGTTCGCGTATTCCCGTTCATCCAGGTATAGTCTGCCCAGTTGTATACCGTTTCGCTGTTGGGCGGGGCGGGCTCCGGGGCTTCCAGCGCTTCCGGGAGAGTGTGCGTAGCCGCGGGCGCCGGCGTGGCCGCTGCCTGCTTGGTGGGCGGAATCGAAATTGCCGGTGTCTTTTCCGCGGACTTGAGGCCAATTGCACCCCCGAGCGAAGCCAGCAGGGTGTGCTTGGCGGGCGCCGCAGTTGAGGCGGCGCCAGGGCTAGCTGCGGTTACGAGTGCGGGTTGGGTCGGAGCAACGGTTGTTGCGCTGGTCTTTGCCGGCAAGGCAACCGGCGCAGGTGGCGCTGAGGCCGCCGGCGTCACCAAGCTTGCCTGCTTGGCTTCCATCGCTTCCAGGCGTTGCTCTAATTTGTCCAGGCGATCGAGCAGCAGCTTCTCCCGGTCGGTAAGTGGAGCTTCGCCTGTTTTACTGCCAGCTGCGGGCGTGTGCAAATCAGCGGCGAGGTTTGGGTTCGCCACTGGCGTCGGCCTTTCCGCAGGAACAAGGGTCAGGTCAACCCGTAGATCCTGTTGTGCCACCAGGCTTACCATGGTCGAACTGGCCAGTCCTCCCTTGGTTGCCCGCAATTGGTATCGTCCCGGGCTGAGGTTATCAACCACGAAGGTTCCGTCACGATCACTAACGGTATTCCGGTCGGTGTTATCTTCCATGCTGCGTACGGACACCCGCACACCGGGCACTGTCGCTCCCAGGGCATTGACGGTGACCCCACGGACACCGGCGGATGCTGGTCCGGCATTGGCGGGACTGATTCCCATTAACAAACAGCACGTAACCGCTAGCGCCCCCACGAAAGCAGCATTGCTGTGCAATTTGAATGGGCGTAACTGAGATTGAAACAGGTTCATCCCACCCACTCTGGAATACCTCATCGGAACGTACCTCCTATCAGTTGAAGCGATTTGGTTGCGGCGAGTCATCGCCATTTCCATTACGAGAGTAAAGCGCCGGGCATGAAGAAGGCATAAACACGCCATAAGGATTTTAGGAAGAACCCATTGATTCCCTTTATACATGCCATGGTCCGCAAGGAGCGCCGCGACACTTCCGGGATCATCCTGTTGGTTTCACCCGCCCCCATAATGAGGAGCCTTTCTTAGACCAGCTAAGATGAGGTTGTTAACGGATGCGGAAAGGACGCGCCCAATCTTTTTGGGAAGGAAACTTTTCCGCGTTGCAGGGCGGGTGGCAGCCTCACTTGCCAATCTGCAATCAAAAGGGAGGCCCACATTCTGCCTCCACCAGCTCATGTTGCCGAGGCAGCGAGGGCCACCTGGGCTGCGCCCACAGAGGTCTGAACAATATCCAGAAACGTCTTGGCCGGCAGCGACAAGTTACCTCCGCGCCGGTAGACCAATCCTAATTCGCGGGTAAGTTTCCTGCCCTGCACAGAAACCAACTTGAGCGTTCCGGCCGCCACCTCCGACTGCGCAAAGGCCTCCGGAAGCAGGGAGATGCCAATCCCGGCGGAGACATATTTCTTGATGATTTCGACGCTGGCCAACTCCATCGAAATTTGCAGGGACTTTTTGTAGGGCCGCAGGAGGTCTTCGATCATCTTGCGCGTCCTCCCGGTTTTAGGCAGGAGTAATGGGTAGAAGGAGATTTCCTCCGGCGTAATTTCCTTCCGGCCAACCAGGGGATGGTCGGGGGGCAACAGCACCTTGAGCTCCGCGGAGAAGATGGGGATGACTTCCAGACCCTTTATGTTGCGGGGCAAGGAAACAATGCCGATCTCCACATTGCCTTCCTGGATCTTTTCCACAATTTTATGGCTGAAGTTTCTGTAAATGTTCACTTGCACCTGCGGACAGAGCCGGCGAAAGCTCGCCAGGGCATTGGGCAGAACGTAGAGGCAGGTGGCGTCATTGGTCCCGATGCGCAGACTGCCGCGGGGGTTCTCCTTGATGTGGCCAATGGCATCCAAAGCCTCGGAGCGGAGGGACAGCATCTCTTCCGCGTAGCGGCGTAGCGTAGTCCCGGCCTGAGTCAGCCTTACGGCCTTGAAATCACGGTCGAAGAGTTTCCCCCCGAACTCCCGTTCCAGCCTCTGAATCTGCTGGCTCAACGTGGGCTGCGTTCGATAGAGGATGGAAGCGGCGCGGGAAAAGTTTCTTACCTTGGCCACTTCGAGGAAACCCTCAAGGTAATCGAAGTTCATTCGATGCCGCCCTGGCCCCTGCTTGACCATCTGTTTACCCTCGTGGATTATCCGGTGGATTCTTGGGGATTCGCGGGGTATCCATGACGCGATTACGCCCGCACATACCCTTCATCAATAGACCTTATGCTTCGAAATGTGAAAAAGGCATAAAGGGCGGATAAAGAAGTTGGGAATAAGTAACGAATTTTGTTTGGATCGAAATAAACAAGACAATGGTAATTAGAGTTCCTCAGAGACTCGCAATGCGGATAGGGAAGTCCATCGCACGGCAACTGGCACTTCCGCCATGCAACTTCCCGATGACCGGTATTAAAATAACGAATAGCACGAGCGCGGGATTCTCAAGGTATACTTCCAAATGCCGGTAGGCGAAAAAGAGAAGCACTGCAAGTGCCTTCTTCCGCTCGCCGCGCCCAGGGCAAATGGCAAGAGTCATTCACGCTTTGTTGTCGGAACCCAATCAATAAGATTGTTTGGGTCTCTCAGCACATCAGCGCCGATGGCGGCATTCCTGTATTTTCTTTGTGGCGTGTGGAGGCCTGCCAACCCGCCGGAGAAATAGCGCGACCAATCCTTGGAGGAGGAAGCTTACCTTTGCGTTACAGTTTCGCGATGGGAATATTGTTGTGCGCCGCTCTTCTGGAAGCGGCTGGTGATGCTTTCATGCGTGTTGGGCTGCGTAGCCCAACCCACATACGTGCGGCCTTGTTTTTTGTACTCGGCGGCCTGGTTCTTGCCTCTTACGGATACGTGGTCAATACACCGGCTTGGGACTTCGGGCGACTCATTGGCGTATATGTGACCTTTTTCTTTATCATGGCCCAATTGATTTCGTGGTTTGGATTTGGCCAAAAGCCCACTCCGATGCTGCTATTGGGCGGGGCCCTTATCATCATGGGCGGGTGCGTCGTGTCTCTGGCGCGATGAACCGTGGCTAACGATCACATCTCTTCCAACTGGAATCGGCCGAGTGCCCGGTATAGCCGGTTCAGGAAGTGACCCGCCATCACTTCACCTCCATTGGCTTACGCAATAGGAATCCGTCTGCTCCGTAAAAGGAGGAATGGAGGCCCTTCAGAACTCATTCACGTCACAGCCAATCCTGCCGCAGGTCGGATTTTAACAATTACCATCCTTCATTCCCGTACACAGGCTGATGCTTCGTATAAAAATCTCGTCTAGGTTCTTTATATCTTCTTTATGAAGATCTTATGCCTTCTTCATTGTCGGCAGGGTAATCTATATTTGGAGATGACACAATTGGACCACACTTCCACCAATACGGTGCCTGTCGCAGAAAGCCGTATTCCCCAACCCGGCAGAATATTCAGCTCCCTGCCTAAAGGAAGGATCGCTCAAGTGGATTTCCGAATTCTGGTGGTGGACGATGACGTGCAGATTCGTCGCGTCTTACGCGCTTCGCTCACTGCGGCCAGGTATGAAGTGGACACCGCCGCCAGCGGAGAAGAATCATTGGAGATGATGAAGGATAGAAAATACCACCTGGTTCTTTTGGACTTGAGCATGCCCGGGGTGGATGGGCTTGAACTGTGCCGCACCCTGCGCGCCACGTCGCAGGCCGACATTATTATTATCAGCGTAAGGTCTATTGAGCAGGATATTGTTGCGGGGCTCGACGCGGGGGCCGACGATTACATCACCAAACCCTTTCGGACGCCGGAGCTGCTGGCAAGGATACGTTCCGCCCTTCGCAGGAATGTTGCTTCCATGGAATCAGGCCCGCACAAGCTCATCCTGGAAGGAATTGAAATTGACTTCCGGGAGCGGCGTGTGACCGTCAACGGGAAAGACGTGCGGCTTACACCCAAGGAATTTGAAGTCCTGCACTATCTGGGCAACCATCCCGATAAGCCCATCCCCCACCGGGAAATCCTCGGTGCGGTGTGGGGACCCGAGCACAGCGAGCATTACGAATACCTCCGGGCGTTCGTCAAACAACTCCGCAAGAAGATTGAGCCTGACCCCTCCCATCCTAAATTCCTGATCACCGAGCCCTGGGTCGGTTATCGGCTCCGATTGAGCTGATGGGCAGGAAACCCCGCGACGACTTGTCTCCGTTCAATCGGCGGGCATGGGGCCGGCGCTCGGCGAAGTATTAGCCCCATACTTAGGCGCCTTCGGCAGAACGATGCTAAAAACCGTTCCCTCCACCTCTCCACTTTCCGCCCAGATGCGCCCATGATGCGCGTCAACAATCCTCTTGGCAATGGAAAGCCCCAATCCTGTACCTACCGGACCTCGCCGCGCCGCTGCCGTCCGGTAGAATCTCTCAAAAATACGGTCTCTGTCCGCGGGGGCAATCGCCACACCCTGATTTTGCATACACACACTGACTCCATCAGAGGCAGTCCTGATTTTGATCGAGATGGGCGATCGGGGACGAGAATACTTCACGGCATTGTCCACAAGTTGCGTGAAGGCAATAACCATGAGCTTGCCATCCGCCCAGGCATGAACCTCATTACTCTCGACTGATAAATGGAACCGGTCGCGCTGGGCCGGATCCTCCAGGCCGCCTATAGCCGCACTCACCAAATCAGAAAGCAGCACGGGCGCGAGATGGGGTTCCACTTGAGCTCTCTCGAGGTCACCCATGCCGAGAAGGCGCGTAACCAGGTCATTGAGTTTTGTGGATTGCTGATCGATGGAAGCAACAAGTTCGGCCTGTGTCTCGGAAAGCTCACCCAGGGCCGGCAGACTCGAACTCGCCGCCTGGATAACACAGAGAGGGGTTTTGATCTGGTGGGCCAAAGCTTCCACAACGGCGGAGCGGAGCTGCTCGGCTTGCCGGGCTGCCTCAGCGTGAGTCTCCTTTTCGAAAGACCGGGCCCGCTCAAGGGTTATCGCACAGAGGGAGGCGATCGCCTGTGCCGAAAGGTGGGGCATGGTGGATCCGCATAAAGCCAGGCCCCCCACGGCCCGCACCCCGGCGCGCAGAGCACAGAACCACGTTTGAGTTTCAGGATCGAAGGAGTCTGAATCCTGAAGATACGCGTCACGCGCACCCTTTTCTGTTTTGGGTGTGCCTTTGCCGCTCAGGAAAACATCCGCCGTGGGAGCATCAAATAGCACCACGCCGCGAAGGGCGAATTCCTCGCGAATCAATGTGGCGATTCGATTCCCCAATTCGCCAGTGCTCTCAAGGAAGAGAATCCCGCGCGCAGCGTTGAATAGTCGTTCGCTGCCTTGCCGCGCTTGGGATGCCTCCATGGCTTTGAGCTGCGCCTGGCGTTGCAGCAGGGTGATTACCAGAGCTGTAAATTCAAAGGTGCCGAGTGCCACCCAGTCCATGGGATCGTCTACATTGAAGTGGAAAAGGGGTGGAACAAAGAAGAAGTCCAGGCACAGGGCCGCTACTATCGAGGTCAGCGTGCCACTCCAGAACCCGCCGTTGGCCGCCGCAAGCACCACAATGATCAGGTAGACGAAGCCGCCTGTGGGTATGTTCAACCCGAGGCGCAATGCCGCCCAGGTAACAACCGCCAGACCCACCACCGACCACCAAAATGGCATGAGCTGGGTGTGGAAGCGTTTGATCCTCCACGGCTGGCTCATGACCTCGCTGCGTTGAGAATTCTCCTCATCCGCCATGGAACGCAACCCCAAATTGTGTAAAGCTGACATAGCATTGGCGCGTCACGCCACCTTCACTCAGTATAGAATGGCGAAGAAGACTTCTCAAATCATGCCTGCCGACCCATGCCAGACTGGACAATTTTCGAGACTCCAGTTCTAATACGCGTATGTCCAAAAAACACAAGGAAGCCGTACAGAAGCAGTTCACCAAGACCGCGGAAGCCTTCTCGACATTCGCAATGCGCGATACGCCGGATGTGTTGAAGGAGAAGGTAGACTTTGCCAAACCGCAGCCCACCGACGTGGTGGTCGATATCGCCTGTGGGCCGGGGGCGTTCGCCCTGGCGCTGGCGCCGCGTGTGCAGTCTGTTCGGGGCGTTGACCTGACTCCCGAAATGCTTCGCCGGGCCCGCGCTTTTCAAGCCGAAAAGCGGATTGTAAACGCCGCCTTCGTGCAGGGCGATGCCGAGCAACTTCCCTTCCCCGCCGGCACATTCGACCTGGTGTCATGCCAGTGCTCGTTCCATCATATGCCCAAGCCGCAGCTTGTGCTGGCGGAGATGATCCGTGTCACCAAGCCCGAAGGGCGGCTGCTGATCATCGATCCCCTCGCGCCGGAGAGCGAGTCGAAATTCGAAATCTACAATCGCATTGAGGTACTCCGCGACCCGTCGCATACACTCACCCTGCGCCTGACCGATTTCTTAAAGTTGTTTGACGAGGGAGGACTGGAGATCCTGCGGCAGTCGCTCCGCCGGAGGCAACGGTCGTTCAACAACTGGATGCTGCGCGGCGGCCACGCACCCGGAACCAAGAAATACATCGAAACACGCCAGCTCTTGGAAGATTCCATGGCGGGCGATAAGGCTGGCTTCTCACCGAAGGCCGATGGTGAGGACATCCAGATTGTTCATAATGAGGGAATGTTCCTGTTAGTGCGGAAGGGGACGGAGTAGACAGCAGAGGAGACGGTAGACGGCATACAGCGAGAGTCTGATTGACGCGCTTCTATCGCCGGTGCTGGAATATTTCGAACGTCACGGCGAGTTTTCGCAGAACTTTGAAAAATAGCGGCGGGCCGATTTCGCGCCCACCGTGAAGAGGAATCGTAACGGTGCGGCCGTCCGGATGATTCCATCGCTCGTGGCTGCCGGTTTGGCGGGTATGCGAAAGTCGCAAGTGCCGCGGTACAGACCGATGAGCCGAGGCTGCGGTCATTGGGCATTCCCTAGCGATCGAACGATCCGAATGCGGTGATCCGTGAATTTGGCGTGGGTGCCCGGCACCTCCAGTTTGGGCATGTGGCAGGTGGTGCAATCCTTCGTGCTCTGCGGGCAGGCTGCGCCGGGATGGTCGGAGGCTCCGCTTGCCCCTTTCGTGGCAAGATGGCAACGGAGACAACGGCTGTCGTAGAAGCCGGAATCATGCACAACGGGTAAGTGCGGGTCGTGGCAACCGAGGCACGTGATGCGAGTGTCTCCCTTTCCCCAGCAACGGCTTAATTCAAGACGGTAGGGCTGAAAGCGCACTGTGGCAATGCCTTCCGCGCGGCTCTCCACTACGTCTGCCCAGGTGCGATGGCAGGCGCCGCAAAAATCCACGGAATCAAAAGGACCCAGTTTGGCTGGGTTCAGAACTTGCATCAGGCCGTCTGCGATTCGTCCCTCCTTCATCGCCGCGGCGTGCTTCGCGCCGGGCCCATGACAAGCCTCGCAGGTGATCCCTGGGATGAGATGCTCAGGATCGAATTGCCCACCCGCCGAGGAAGCCGTGTTATGGCATCCGAAGCAAAGGCGGACTTCATCCACCGCGATCGGCCGGCCTAACGCCTCTCCCAAGTCTGCAGATGGGGCAGCGTGCCGCCCTGGGGTAATGTCCAGGGCCTGCAAAGCCGTAAAGTAACTAAGCTGACTTTCGTAGAAAGATCGGTTGCGCTGGAAAACGTAGGTTTCGCTGACTACT
>CAYTMD010000151.1:0-13200 GCA_964438685.1 uncultured Acidobacteriota bacterium | reverse complement strand
TGCCCTGGTGGAGCAGTCGCGCAGCGAGATTCTGTGGCAAACCGGCAAGACGCCGCAGGCAGTTCCCGTCATGCGGGAAGCACTGAAGAGCTTCGATGCATTGGCTGCAGATCCTCGTGCTTCTGCCGTATTGATCTATGAGGTTGCTTCCGCCTATGGCACCCTTGGTGACGAACTGGGGCAAACCGGTACAGCCAGTCTTGCGGATTCTGCCGGGGCGGTTGCCGCCTATCGAAAGACTCTGGAGCTGGACGATCGCGCCCTTAGGATTGACCCGAATTCCTTGCGCGCCAAGCGGGGAATCTCGATCACCCGGATGAAGATTGGAAGCGTCGAGATGGATACCGATCCGGCGGAGGCACTCGAGGAGTTTCAGGCTGCCTGGCAGCGCGTCGATGCTCTGCCCACGACGGAACAGGGCAACCTTTCCACCATCCGCCTTCGCACCGCCTTGCTGCGCAAGCAGGCCAACGCTTTCGAGCACTTGGGAGCCTATCCACAAGCAGTCCCGCTATACGCCCAGGCCCTCGAAATCACACAGCGTATTGCCTCCCAGGACCCCAAAGATCTCCGCGCTCTTTACGATGTGGTCACCGTACTCGATGACGAAGCGACGAGCTACGAGGATGCGGCGAATCCGGTTCTGGCGGCGAGGGCCGGCGAGCGGCGCGTGAATCTGACCCTTGCGGAGAAGACTCTCGTGCAGTCTGCGGCCGACCTTGAGCAGTTGTTGAAACAGGATCCCTCCAACGATGTCTGGAAGGCGTACCTTGCCAACACGCAGGTGCGGATCGGCATCATTAGAGGAGTCCTGCACTCGGCGAACGCATCCGGGGAGCTATCGAGGAAAAGCCTGGCTGTCTTGAGGGAAGTGGCCGGGAAGGATCAAGCCTCCCCCATGGTCCTTGACCAGACTGCAAACGCTTTCTTGTTGGCCGAGCCGGCCTCCCTCCGAAATGCGCAATTTGCCGTCTCCTGCGCAGAGCGCGAGGTGGCAATGAGCCGTGGGAAAATTCCCTTCAGACTGCTGACCTTGGCCCAGGCTTATCGCGCCTCCGGCCAGATTGAGAAGAGCCGCGCAACAGCGATGGACGGGCTGGCGCTGCTACCTGCCCTGCAGCCGGGAAGCGCGAAACCAAACATCCGCAAGTTGCTCGAAAACGAAGTGCAGACTCGCTTCTGAACGATTGCCTCTCCTTTATGTCACCTGCCCGCTGATGTGCCCCCGCCAGCACTTGGAACCTATCCCCTCGCACCATAATTGAATTCCGTAAGCTTTGGGGATTTACGCCCAGTTCGGCGAAGAGTTGGAGTGGCGCACGAGGATAAAATGGGAAATGTTAATGTTGCAAATTCGGGCGGCATTCCTGAAGGTTGGCCTAAGCTAGATAATTGAAAAACAGCAGGTTAGATTGGCTGGGAGGCAGGGATTCGAACCCCGATACGCAGCTCCAGAGGCTGCAGTCCTACCGTTAGACGACCTCCCAATGGGTGCACAAATAGAAGTAAACGTTGGGCCACGCGCTTGTCAAGAATTCTTTTCAAAACGAATGACGCAGGCTGTCCGGACAGGGGTATGGTGCTCAGAACAATCGGAAGCTGACTTCCACCATTACACGCACCGGAACCGGCGAGCCGTTTCTCATGGCAGGTTTGAACTTCCAGGTCCTAACGCTTTCCATCGCCTTCTCGTCCAAGCCCATACCGAGGGGCTTTACGACCTTGCAATCCGTTACCGTTCCGCCGGCATCGATGGTAATCCACAGCACGACGGTTCCTTGGTACTTCGCTTTCCGAGCTTCTTCAGAGTATGCGGGATCCGGCTTGTAAATGGGAACCGGGGCGCTGACACCGCCACCCACGCTATAAACTCCACCACCTACGCCGCCGCCCTCGCCGGGTCCAAGTCCGCCGCCTTTTCCGGAACCAATCCCGCCGCCTTCTCCGCTTCCAATACCACCGCCAAACCCTGGACCATTCGAAGGTGGGCCCACCACGCCATTGGGATCACCCCACGGCATATTGGAACTCATTTGGGGCAGCTTCAATTCCGGCGGTCCAACCAGTGTGGGCGTAACCTGAAGCTGGGGACTTGGATTCGGTATTACCGCCATCGGCGGCGCTAGTTGCACTCTGGCAAATTTGGGGATGGCCCCCTTTGACGCTGGGGTCGGGGAGCGATCTCCACCGCCTCCACCGCCCCCCGCCTTCTTGCCTCCCGCAGGAGTCAATTGCGGCAGATAGGGAGAGATGTCAACTGCCACGACTTTGTTGGCTGCTTTTACCGGCTGCCACATGCGGGAAAGGACGTAGGGTAGCAAAAGGAGTGTCAACGCGATGGCGTGCACCAGGACGGAATTGACCCAAGAGCCCGCATTCATCCGATAGTCATGCCAAATGTCGCCAGGATACTTCCGGCTCTTAAAGATCAGCGAGCCGGCAAATTCACCCAGGGCAAATCCTGCGATCACCCCCAGGAGCATACCGGGATCCTGAATTAGGAACCATCCGCCGGCTCCCAATATTACGGCAACAACAAAACCGCAGAGGGCTCGCTTTTCCTGCTGCTTGTAATTGAATATTCCAATGGGATCGCGAGGCTTTTCAAATGCGACCTTGATCTGGGACGGAAGGTCCATGAACCATGGGCGCATGTCCGTGGCAGGCAGCTTGGCTTCGCCGCGGTAATACTCCGCCGGCACCGTCGACTTTGGCTGGGTAAGCCAGTAGCGAATCTGCTGGAATGCAGAAACGAACAGCGACGGGGTCTCAACAATCGTTAGCCCGTATCGCACGTCCCGTGCGGGCGTATTCTGTGGCGGATTTTTTCCCGGGCCGACTTCAACCTGAAGATTGCTGGTTGACATTAACCTTTGTTCCCATTCCTCGGGCTAAGAATTACCCCGGACGCGAGACTTGGTGTAACCCTTATACAATGATGGCGGGCGGCCCAGCCGGGTTGTATTGCTCTGCCTGAAAGTTCGCCCGCTACGAACCTTTTTTCATCCTACCATACCAGCACATAGTGTTAAAGGCCAAGATGACACACGGACATGAAAATCTACAGTGTACGATGCATGGGGCATTGAAAGGATTCAACTAAATATCGGACTCTACCCTTTTCCAAGCGGCTTGAGATACTTGGGCCGAATTGGTACACTGTTCCTCGTCTAATCTCAAACTGCGGGCGGTCAACCCTATATGTCAGCGCAAGCCAGCTTCCTTGATCCTTTGGAGCCAGCAAATGGCGAGCACGGCAAGCTGTACGTCGTCGGCACCCCGATTGGAAATCTTGAGGACATCACCCTTCGCGCTATTCGGATTCTCAAGGAGGTTGACCTGATTGCCTGCGAGGACACTCGCCGCACGCAGAAGCTCCTGAACGTGTACAACATTCCGACGCGCACCATCAGTTACCACGAACACAATGAAATGGTGCGCGCGCCCGAGTTGGTTATCCAAATGGAGGAGGGCACCAGTATTGCCCTGGTCACCGATGCCGGCATGCCCGTGGTATCAGATCCGGGCTTCCGGTTGGTGCACCTCGCCGTTCGCCATAGCATCCCGGTGATTCCCGTGCCTGGAGCCTCAGCCTTTGTGGCAGCACTTGCCGCTTCCGCATTGCCGGTGGACAAGTTTCGCTTTCTGGGGTTCTTGCCGGCCAAGAAGGGCGAGCGTAAGAAGGCATTGGACGAACTCAAGGGCGCCATCCGGACGCTCGTCTTTTACGAGGCCCCACATCGCCTGGTGGAAATGCTCAAGGACGTGCGTGAAACCCTGGGTGAAAGGGAAGTGGTAATTGCCCGGGAAGTCACCAAGGTCCATGAGGAGTTTGTTCGTGGAACCATAGGAACGGCCCTCGAATACTTTAAGAAAAAGCCGGTAAAGGGTGAGATTACCGTGCTGATCGGCTTGCCTTCCGTACCCGATGATAAAGAAAAAGAAGAATCTGCCGCTCCTGCTGCGTCCATTCTTGCCGAAATCAAAACGGTCATGGCGGAGCGTAAGATTGACGAAAGAGCTGCTTTGAAAATTGTAGCCCGCGCCCGCGGTGTTTCCAAGAGCGATGCCTATCGCTTGCTGCAATCGGAAAAGAGCAGAAAGAAATAGTCTCGCTCCTCCATTCCCTGCCTACTCCCCCTGTCGCGGCACTGTCCGTTTTCAATGACCGTGTAATTCGATTCTTACAACCATCGCAGGCAAACCGGCTGGAAGCTGTACGGGTTCACTATCAGTGGCCCGAAAGTTGGCTGATCTGGGGCGTTTGGCTCTCCGTAGGCGGACATTTTGTTGTATGGTAATTCCGTTTTCCGTAGATTCCACAAGCAGCTTTATTTTCAATAACCTCTCAACTTTGGCTTAAAAAATTGCCCTCTTTCGATCCTTAGTTTTCAGGATGTTACCAGCTTTGGCGGGGGAAAGACATGGCGTGCGGAATGGACGCAATGTCCCACGTAATTTATTGGGCGGATTGAGGTAGGAATGCAGGATCATAAAGTTACGTTTCCCTCCCTGCTTTGGGAGCGAGCGCCGGCCGAAAACCGCCTCCGGACAACTTGCTTGCCCACATCATAGCCTATTGATTTAACGGTTGTCAAGGGAAAGATTGCCAGCGGCGCCCGCCGGCTTCCTCCCCGCGCATGGGCTTCCGGAGAGAAACCCGGGCTAGCTTCCTTCGGAGCAATACATGGTAAGGGTGGCGCCCATAAAGCGAACTGCCACTCGAAAGAGATCCTCATCTTCCTTGACGCTGCGGACTACGGTGGCTTCGGTGAAAAAATCCGTAGGCCCATCGCCGGCGCGCACCGGGCCGCGGCCAGGGATCAGGACGGTGAGATTGGAAAAAACTCCCAGTTCGTGTTTGGTAAGAAAGGAGAGACCACGCCGGCTTACTTCGATGGCGGTGGTCGTGTCATCGTACATTTGGCCGGCCGAGTCCACGCCGTGTACCCGGATGGCGATGGCTGCTTCCACCCGGTGCTGACTTCGTTTATCTTCGCTCGAGGTTTCCATGGACCTTACCTTGCTCTTTCAGGAAGCCACTGTGGCTTCCGGCCTGTCCGGTTGGGCGGTGAGAGACGCAAAGAACGCATCCACGCGCGCCAGCACTTCGGCTGTTTCGCGCGCGCTCTGCACCTGCCTCCGTAATTCCGTTCCATTGCGCACACCGTGCGTGAACCAGCTCGCAAATTGCTTCATCTTGCCGATGGCGCCGGGAATCTCCTCAGCCACCAGCATGGAATAGTAAGTGTGAATCATTTCGTAGCGGTCGGCGTCCGCGGGTTCGTGGTACGCGCCCGTGGAGAAGAATTCCGCCATTTGGCGAAATATCCAGGGATTGGAGGCGGCAGCGCGCCCAATCATTACCGCATCGCAACCCGTCTGTTGCTGCAGAGCCTGGGCGTCCTCGGGTTTAAATACGTCGCCGTTGCCGATGACGGGTATGCGCACCGCTTCCTTGACCTGCTGAATGATTTCCCATCGCGCCCGCCCGCTGAAGCCCTGCACCCGTGTGCGCGGATGGATGGCCAACGCTTCCACTCCGCAATCCTCCGCCAGACGCGCTACTTGCAGGGCTACGATCTCATTGTCGCTCCAGCCTGAACGCAACTTGATGGTGAAGGGAATCTTTACGGCAGCACGAATAGCGCGCAGGATCTGCTCCAGCAATGTCAGGTCGCGCAGCAATCCGGAACCGCCGCACTTCACAACCTTCTTGGCGGGGCAGCCCAGGTTCAGGTCCACGATGTCAAATCCCAGTTGTTCGATTTGGCGCGCGGCATCTGCAAGGTGCGCCGGATCAGCCCCGAAAATCTGGGCGCTGATGGGCCGTTCTTCCTCCCTGTAATACAGGTAGCGCTGCGTGCGGAAATTGGGGCGAATCATGCCCTCGCTCGATACAAACTCCGACATGATCAGCCCGCAGCCGCCCAAGCGCTTGATGAAGCGGCGGAAGACCGTATCGGTAATGCCCGCCATGGGGGCAAGGATGTGCGCCGGCCGGATGGCCACGTTGCGAACGTGGAGGTCTGCAAAGAGCATATGCTAGGACCCAACCAATCCCTTAGCTTTTGCCAATTTTCGCTGGTTCGTGTCGAAGGTAAAGAAAGTGTCTACCTTCCAAACCAGAGTGGAAGCTACCTGCAGGATGTCGAGCGTCCGCGTCCCCAAGGGCAGAGTGTGCTTTCCCGCCAGCCGTTTAGCCATGTCAAATACCGCTGAGGACCAAGGCCTGATATCAAATATACCATTCTCGATGCCCACTTGAAACAATCTCTGTGCCGCCCTGATTTTTCCCGCATCAAGGTTTTTCATAGAGTCAGCAGCATATCGGAAATGAATAGAGTTTCGGCATGAATGACAGGGGTGCACGCGCCGCAGGAAATTGCCATTAAGTATGTGATTCGGCGAGCACGGATACATTGCAGATGACTGGAAGCATCCTGACCCGAATCGAAACCGGATTCTCAGGCATCGTATTATTGGGTATCCCAAGTTTGGCTTTTGCCACTAACCAATGAGCACCACCATCCAGATGGCGTCCGCGACGCCATTGACGGAACGATGCGAAGCCCTCTTTCGGGCTTGGCAAGCTCCCATCGCGATCGCGGAGCACTCTTTGGTGTCGCTGGCATTCAGTTGGAACGGGGAATGACCCGAGCTGTCAAGTCCGGGGGGCAGTGCTTGACGGATAAGGGGAATAACAAAATGGAACTAAAACATGTTCTGAAACTCAAGCACGTCGTCTGGGCGTCAATTGCCCTTATCACCGTAATCCTTACGATGACAGTCGCTCACCTGGGAGCCAAGCCCGCGGTGAAGGCTTCCTCTTTGCCGACGGTTGAGGTCGCGCAAGTCGAGCAAAAGGATATTCCGATCTACGGAGAATGGATCGGCACGCTGGAAGGGTTGGTGAACGCGGACGTTAAAGCCCAGGTCTCCGGGTACCTGCTCACCCAGAATTACAAGGAAGGGTCGTTCGTAAACAAGGGCCAGTTACTCTTTCAGATCGATCCCCGGCCCTTCCAGGCCGTGCTAGATCAAGCCGAGGGGCAGCTTGCGCAGGCAAAGGCCCAGGTCACCCAGGGTGAAGCCCAGCTCGCCAACGCCGAGGCTGACCAGGTGAAAAGCCAGCTCGATCTTGACAAGTATGTCCCCCTGGCCAAAGCCGAGGCCGCCAGCCAGCAGGACCTGGACAACGCGACGCAGACGAACGTGGCCAACAAGGCGCGAGTCCTGGCGGCAAGGGCCGCGATCGAAGTGGCCAAGGCGCAAATACAGGCCGCGCAGGCGGCGGTGGAAACAGCAAAAATCAACATGGCCTTTACCCGCCTGGTCTCGCCGATCGATGGGATTGCGGGCGTGGCACAACTTCAGGTGGGCGCGCTGGTCAATAGCGGTAGCGGGCCGGTAACCACGGTTTCCACCCTCGATCCCATCAAGGATTACTTCACCATCAGTGAACAGGAATATCTGGGAATGCAGAAGCAGCTCTCCAGCTCAGATGGACAACGGCTAAAGCTTCAGCTCATCCTGTCTGACGGAACAGCCTATCCCCACGAGGGTACCTTCTACTTTGCCGACCGCGCGGTGGACCAGAGCACCGGTGCAATTCGACTGGCGGGGCTCTTTCCCAATCCTGGAAATGCTTTGCGTCCAGGGCAATACGGCAAAGTCCGCGCTGTGGTCCGAATACAACGAGGCGCCTTGCTGGTTCCTCAACCCGCCGTCACCGAGGTGCAGGGCAGCTACCAGGTTGACGTCGTCGGGGAGGATGGCCGGGTGGCCATTCGCCCGGTAAAAGTCGGAATGCAATCCGGCACCACGTGGGTTGTCCAGGACGGGCTGCGCGCGGGCGAAAGCGTCGTTGTCGCGGGTCAACAGAACCTCAGTCCGGGGATGCAGGTGCAGTCTCAGCCCGCGGTGGCCGGCCCAACACCCAAGCCGGAATCCAACCAGAACTGATTGTGGATGCGGATTCGTACCGGCGGAGCCCCGACAGCTCGCCAGGCGGATCGGCGCATATTTCACGAATCTTTCGTCTTTCATGGTTTTGTAATCAAGCTTGACGGAAAGGGATCAGGAGCTATGTCCAAGTTTTTCATCAGGCGGCCCATCGTGGCGATGGTGATCGCCATCCTTACGGTGGTTGTGGGTGCGGTCAGCATTTTGAGCTTACCCGTAGCGCAATTCCCCAACATCGTCCCGCCGGAAATTATGTTGCAAGCCACCTACGTTGGCGCCGATGCACAGGCCCTGGAGCAGTCCGTGGCCACGCCCATCGAGCAGCAAATTAACGGCGTAGACAACATGAACTACATGTACTCGCTGAACGCCACGGGGAATTCGCAAACCACTTTGATTGTCGATTTTGACGTCAAGTCGGACCCCAACACTGATCTGATCCTAACCCAATCGCGGGAGAACCTGGCCGCCTCTCAGCTACCCCCCGAGGTCAACAACTACGGCATTACGATCCGAAAGTCAGCCACCGCGCCGCTGATGCTGATTGCTTTGTACTCGCCGCATGGCACTCACGATGCGAAGTACCTGGCCAACTATTCCTACATCAACCTCAACGACCCCATCGCCCGCTCCTACGGCGTCGGCCAGGTGGCCACCTTTGGCGCGGGGCAATATGCGATGCGGCTGTGGGTTAAGCCGGACCAGCTCGCAAAGCTGGGCCTTGCCGTCACTGACATTCTCGATGCGATCCAGGCGCAGAACACCGTGAATCCTGCCGGACAGGTGGGCGGCGAGCCCGCTCAGGCAAGTCAGCAATTCACCTATTCCGTGCTCGCGCAGGGCCGTCTGACTTCTCCCGAGCAGTTCGGGGACGTCATCGTGCGGGAAGCTCCGAATGGCGGCACCGTCCGCGTGAAAGACGTGGCCCGGGTTGAGCTGGGTGCGCCGGATTATAGCGTTATCAGCCGCATGAATGGCTGGCCCAGCGCGATCATCGCGGTGTATCAGTTACCCGGCTCCAACGCGGTCCAGGCAGCCGCAGGCGTGCGAAAACTGATGTCGCAAATGAAGCAGCGCTTTCCGGAAGACATCGATTATGTCATTTCACTTGACCAGACGAACGCCGTCACCGAGGGCATGAAGGAGATCCTCTATACCCTTTTGATCGCCATCGTGCTGGTCATTCTGGTGGTCTACCTGTTCCTGCAAGATTGGCGCGCTACGCTGATCCCCATGCTGGCCGTTCCGGTCTCACTGGTGGGAACCTTTATCCTCTTCCCCTTGTGCGGTTTTTCCATCAATACGCTTTCGATGTTCGGACTGGTTCTGGCCATCGGCCTGGTGGTGGATGATGCCATCGTGGTTGTAGAAGGAGTGCAGCGGCACATCGAGGACGGGTTGGCTCCCAAAGAGGCAGCGGCAAAGGCAATGGAAGAGCTCTCGGGTCCGGTTATTGGCATCGCCCTGGTCCTCTCTTCGGTGTTTGTGCCCACGGCTTTCATCCCCGGCATTACCGGAAGCCTCTATCAGCAGTTTGCCTTGACCATCGCGATCTCCGTTATCCTTTCCGCGTTTAATGCCCTTACGCTAAGTCCGGCGCTTGCCGCGCTGCTGCTCCGGCCCAAAGAGGCAAGCCACGGTCCGCTCAGCAAATTCTACGAGGGATTCAATCGCCTGTTCGCGCGCGCCACGGAAAGCTACGTCCGCTTGTGTGGCGGGCTTATTCGGAAGGGCGCCCTAACGTTGGTCCTGATTGCGGCCTGTGGCCTGGCCGGGGCCTTCTTCGGCATGCGGCTACCCTCCAGCTTTCTGCCGGACGAGGACCAGGGCTACCTCTTTGTTAACATGCAGCTCCCGAACGCAGCATCACTCGAACGCACTGACGCCATGGCCAGCGACGTGGAGAAACTTCTGGCTTCCACGCCGGGCGTTGAATACACCACCAGCGTCGTGGGCTTCAGCCTCCTCAGTTTTGTCCGGACCAGCTACAACGCCTTCTATTTTGTGACGTTGAAGCCGTGGAGTGACCGCAAAACTCGGGAGGAGCAGTATCAAGCCATCAGGGCGCGTCTGAACCAGCAACTCGCCACCCTGCCGCGAGGAACCGTTTTCAGTTTCTCGCCGCCCGCGATCCCTGGGGTTGGCACTTCCGGAGGATTTCAGTTCGCTCTGGAAGACCGTGCCGGCAAGGACGTTCAGTTTTTGGCGACAAACCTGGACAAGTTCCTGGCGGCAGTCCGCAAGCGTCCTGAAATTGGCATGGTCGGAACCACGTTTCTGCCCAGCGTGCCACAGAAGTTCGTGCGAGTGGACCGGGAGAAAGTGCTGAAACAGGGGGTCCCCATCAGCGACGTTTACCGGACGCTACAAGCATTTATGGGCGGAATCTTCATCAACTACTTTAATAATTTTGGCCGCACCTGGCAGGTGTATGTGGAGGCCGAAGCGCCCTACCGTTCGAGTACGGAGGACCTGGAGCAGTTTTATGTGCGCAATAGCCGCGGCGAGATGGTGCCGCTTTCAGCGTTGGCCCGGTTCGAGTCGCGTGACGGCCCCGAGTTCACCATGCGCTATAACGAATACCGTTCCGCACAAATTATCGGCAGTGCTGCGCCCGGCTATAGTTCCGATCAGGCGACGGCGGCGCTGGAAGAGGTCTTCCGGCAAACCATGCCACGGGAGATGGGCTATGACTACCTGGGCATGTCCTACCAGGAGCAGAAAGCGCGGGAAGGCCTTCCGCCTTCGTTCATCTTTGGATTCTCGCTACTGTTCGTCTTCCTGATTCTGGCGGCGCTCTACGAAAGCTGGACGCTGCCGTTCAGCGTGCTGCTGAGCACGCCGGTAGCGATATTCGGCGCCTTTGGGGTGCTGTGGCTGCGCCGGGTCGTGCTCGGGATGTTCCTGCCCCCTTACATGGTACAGATTGAAAACGATGTGTACTCGCAAATCGGCTTGGTGATGCTGATCGGTCTGGCGGCGAAGAATGCCATTCTGATTGTCGAGTTCGCCAAGGAGGAACACGCGATGGGCAAGCCCCTGATGGAGGCCGCTCTGGAAGGAGCCAGGCTTCGTCTGCGACCGATCCTGATGACTTCGCTGGCATTTATCCTGGGCTGCGTGCCGCTCTGGATGGCCACCGGAGCGGGGTCCGTGGGCCGCCAGGTGATGGGAACCACGGTCATTGGCGGCATGGTGGCCGCGAGTGCCATCGGCATCTTTTTCATCCCGGCTATTTTCTATCTTGTGGAGAAAGTGTCCAACGCCGCGCGGCAGCGGTCGGTGTCGGCTCTTTCCCGGATGCCGAAGCCAGCGGAGGGCGACTGAAATGCATAACGCGAGGTTCAGCAAAGGAAGGTTCTCAGGGGCGCTCGGTACGAAAGGGGCATGGATCGGTATCATCCTCACCACAGTTTTGGTTTGCGGATGCGAGGCTGGGCCTAAATACCAACGCCCCAAAGTACAAATTCCATCAGCTTTTCAAGGACCTGCGGAAAGCGAGCCCGTTCCACCGCAAACTTCATCTTTCGCCGATCTGCCTTGGTGGAAAGTGTTTCAGGATCCGCAACTGCAAGAGCTGATCCGGACGGCCTTGAAGAATAATTATGATTTGCAGTCCGCCACCGAGCGCATTACCGCGGCGCGGGCACAGGTTGGCATGACGCGGTCCGACCAATTTCCCCATGTTTCGGCGAATCCTGACTTCAGCGGCGGGAAGAACAATGAGACCATCAAGTACAATATCTTCTCGCTTGCCGCCGACGTCACCTTTCAATTGGATTTCTTTGGCCGGTATCGGCGCGCAACCGAGGCCGCCCGGGCCCAGTTACTGGGTACGGAGGACGCGCAGCAGACGGTGATCCTGACCCTGGTGAGTGACCTGGCTAGTGATTATTTCCTGCTTCGCGATCTCGACCTGCAGCTTCAGATAACGAAAGAGACTGTTCAGAGTCAGGGAAACTCCGTCAAGCTGACCGAGATGCGGCTGCAACACGGGGTGGTCACAAGGCTGGACGTCCTTCAAGCCAAGCAAGTCCTCGATACGGCGAATGCGCAGATTCCGGATTTGGAGCGGCAAATCGGCCAGACCGAAGATTCGATCAATATCCTTCTGGGCAATTACCCACGCGACGTGCCCCGAGGGAAGGCTCTCGGAACCGAAACGGAGGAAGGCTGGAAGTGGAGCGAGTCCCTCCCCCCGGAATTACCGCCGGGCCTGCCCTCCTCGCTGCTTGAGCGTCGGCCCGACATCCGGGGTGCTGAACAAGACCTTGTTACCGCTAATGCTGATGTTGGCGTAGCCAAAGCGATGTTCTTTCCGCAAATCTCTCTGCTCGGCTCTGGGGGCGGAGCGTGGGGGCACACCGAATTCTTTGGCTCAGACGTGCCAGCCCATCTTGGAATATACAGCTACGAGGCGAGCATGGCTCAGCCGATCTTTGAGGGTGGCCACCTGAGGTCCAACCTGCAATACGCCAAGTCGGAATACCGTCAGGCTTTGATCCGCTACCAGCAGACCATCCAGCAGGCGTTCGGCGATGTCTCCGACGCCCTGATTGGGTACCAGAAGAATCACCAGGTCCGGGAGCGCCAGCAGGAGTCGGTGAAAGACCTGCAGGAATCGGTCCGCCTCTCCTTGATGCGTTACCGGGGCGGCACGGCCACCTACCTGGATGTCCTTGATAGCCAGCGGTCGCTCTTCGGTGCTGAACTTACCCTGGCGCAGGCGCGGAACAATGAATACCAGAGCCTCATTCAACTCTACAAGGCGCTTGGGGGTGGCTGGCAGTTAACTCCGCAACCTTAATTTCACTTGTCCCGTAAGGGGGGGAAAGATGCCCGGTCTTAGCCGTATCCTCTGCCCAATTGACTTCTCTCAGTTTTCGGTCAGGGCGTATCTCCACGCTGTATCTCTGGCTGAGCACTATCCAGCGAAGCTGTTCGTGCTACATATCGTGGAGTTATGGCGATATCCTTCGGCTGACTTTACGGTTTCCGCCGAATCATTTGAGGATTTCTGCCGCGGCCTGAGCGAGAACACTGAGAAGGAATTGGAAGAATTCCTGAACAACTATACCCCCGATGATGTCCAGCCGGAACGTGTTGTGCAGAGAGGAATAGCGCCGGACTCTATTCTCGCTTTTGCCGAAGCCCAAAAAGCAGACCTCATTGTTATGGGGCCGCACGGCCGTAGGGGGTTTGACCGGCTGATGCTGGGGGCGGTGACAGGACGGG
>CAYTMD010000150.1:0-13245 GCA_964438685.1 uncultured Acidobacteriota bacterium | reverse complement strand
CGCGCGCGGCGTGAATCCCCGAAGAGCCGAGGTCTGTGATGAGATTTTCACGTTCGCTTCGTGCCGTTCCACTTGCCCTAATAGTAATTATGTGCTCTTTGGGGTGTCAGGATTCTCCGAGCCGTGAAGAGATTGTGATTCACGAGGCGCACGCGAAAGCCCTGGAGCAGGCGCGCCAGCAAGGAGAAGTAAAGCGTAGACAGGAGCGCGCGCAGCAAGGACCTGTGGGCGCGAGATTTCTTGGCGTCAAGAAGCAGATGGCTGCTCTCTTTGTCAGTGTCGATGGAGTTCCAAACCGCATCGATCCCCACGTCATCACGGACGCAACGTGTTTCGATGTGGTCACCAATCCCGACCAGGCAGACGGCACACTGGAAATCCGAACCGAGATGCTTCCGCCACCTGGCCAGGAAAATGTTTCCCTAGCTGATTGCGACGTCAGATACCTCGGGGTGCTCCGCAGCCGGCAGGGTAGCACTTTGTGGCGAGGAAGCCGGTCCACGCGCGTGCCCATCCGCAATATGCCCGGCTACTACAAGCGCCAGGGGATAAGCCCCGACCAGGCGCAAGCCAGCCTCCTGGCCAATTTGAGTGACGCCTCCTGCAAGACACCTCGATAGGCAGAATCCCAGGCCCTCACCCACTTGTTATGGCCAATGGCCAGCTCCCCCGCCTCCCTGTGCTAGAATCATCCTCTGGTTCGATTTTGAAGGCCATTTGCTTCTGGGGTTCAGGGTCAAAGCGCGTTGACATTCTCTTTTCCATTTCGCCGGTGCGCCGTCATGTGTCTCGCCTTGACGGCCTGTTTGCTGGGGCTGGTTCTTCTGCCTGCCTTAGCTTCTTCCGTCAAACTTCCTCACACTGAAATCCACGAGATGAAACTCGATAATGGCCTGCGGGCGCTGATTGTGGAGAGCCATGACGCGCCCGTGATCGACGTGCAGGTGTGGTATCACGTGGGCTCCAAGAATGAAGTTCCCGGCAAGACGGGTTTTGCCCACCTGTTCGAGCACCTGATGTTCGACGGCACGAAGAACCTGGGGTCCAACGAATTTTCCGATTACATCATCCGTTCCGGCGGGACCGACAACGCCTACACCACGGAGGACACCACGGTCTTTTGGGAAACGGTGCCCAGCAACATGCTGCCCGTGGTCTTGTGGCTGGAAGCGGACCGCATGCGCAATCTGGAAATCAATGAAAAGGTCTTTAACAACGAGCGACAGGTGGTGGAGGAGGAGCGCCGCCTGCGCTTTGACAATCCGCCTTATGGCACCGTGGTGGAGACGCTATACGATCACGCTTACACCGTACACCCGTACCGGCACATGACGATTGGGAGCCTGGAGGATCTGAACCACGCCAGCATTGCCGACATTCAGGATTTTTACGACACTTATTATGTTCCCAGTAATGCCACCCTGCTGATTGTGGGCGACGTTGACTGGCGCCAGGCCGCCATTGATGTGCAAAAGTATCTGGGTGACGTCACGGCCGGAAAGGCGCATGGCCCCAGCACCATCCCGGCGGAACCGGCGCAACAGCAAGAGCGCGTGGTCAAGCTGAATCTGGATGTCGCGCTGCCCGCATTCGTGGAAGGCTATCACATGCCCGCCGACGGCACTCCCGACGCCTACCCGCTGCGCCTGGCTTCCAAGATTTTGTCCGATGGCGAGAGTTCCCGGATTTACACCCGCCTCGTCTACGATAAACAGATCGCCGTGCAGGCGGAGAGCAGCGGAAACTTTACCGAGGACCCCAACCTCTTTTTCGTTTTTGCGGTCCTGAATGACGGCCACTCGCCCGCCGAGGGAGAGACGCAGGTGGAAGCCGAGATCGCGCGGCTGAAATCCGAACTGGTGTCGGACGCCGACCTGGAAAAGGGCAAGAACCAGATTCTGCGCGATTTCATCCTAAGCCGGCAAACCGCCCAAAGCCGCGCGGAAGAGTTGGGATATGCGGCCGTGGTGCTGAAGGATCCGGAATTGGTGAACACGGAATTGCAGCGCTTTCTGAACGTTACCCCGCAGGACATCCAACGCGTGGCCAGGAAGTATTTTGTGCAGGCAAACAGAACCGTCGTCGAGGTTTATCCCAAGAAGGGGCCGGCAGCGGCGGCAGTAGGCAGTGGGCAGTAGGCAGTCGGATAAAGGCTAAATGGTGAAGGTTGAAGGGTAAAGGGTAAAGGCGGAGGCCGATCCACAATGGGAATCAACGTCCCACGCCCACTTGGGGGAGAGGGGCGCTAATGCCACAAGAGAAAGTCAAAAGGCAAAGGGCAAAAGGCAAGAGTGAAATGCCAGCCACTAGAAATGTTTGCCAATGAGGCAACCAGGGAGAGCGTGGAATTGAACTTGCATCCCTCGCCCCCTTGGGGGAGAGGGTGGACCGCAACCGGCGCCTTCATCAGCCGGGGCGGGACGGGTGAGGGGGTCAAAACCGAAGTGCAGGGACAACGGATGGTGAGCGGAAGCGTAAAGGCTAAAGGGTAATTGTTAAAGGGTATTTGTTGAACGCGGAAGGCGCTTCGCATTCTACGGTATCGGCGTATTCACAAAGGGGAAGGGAAATGGCAAGTATGTTCACCCTTTGCGCCTTGGCGTCTTTGCGTGAGAATGTTCTTCCGCTTTGAAACCGAATTCTGAATAGGCATGGGGCAAATTGTTGAGGACCTTCGAAAGGCAAAACAATCTCGCGCAAAGACGCCAAGGCGCAAAGGCCGCAACCCCGCTTTGCGTCGCAAGCCTGCTAATGATCTTTCTCACGCTGCCAGCGCTGGGACGCGATTTTCCGCCGGAAGTGCCCGCCCCCAAGCCCGTGGTGATTCCAGCGGCCGCCGTCCAGACGCTTTCGAATGGACTTCAGGTGGTCGTCGTGGAGCGTCACACTTTGCCGTTGATCACGCTGCGGCTGGTGGTAAAGTCGGGCGCCGAATGCGACCCTCCCAACTTGCCCGGAACTGCGGCCCTTGTGAACGGCCTGCTCTCAGAAGGCACGGAGCGCAGAAGTTCGCACCAGATTGCCGACGCTATCGATTCCGCTGGGGGGGTCACTGAAAACGATGTGGATTGGGACAGCTCCTACCTCAGCCTCAGCGTCCTGACCGACCGCACCAACCTGGCTTTCGACCTGGTCAGTGACATGATTGCGCACCCGGCTTTTCAGGCCGCAGAGATCGAGCGGCAAAGGAAGCAGACTCTTTCCGGCCTGCAGGTCGCCCAGGATGATCCGTCCTACATCGCTGACATGACGGTGCAGAAATTGGTCTTTTCCGGGACACCTTACGGCCACCCCGAAGATGGCACACTGGCCTCCGCCCAGCGCATCTCCGCCCAGGATATTCGCGACTTCCACAGGCGCTACTACCAACCCTCCAACTGCGTTCTGGCCGTGGTGGGAGACATTACCACCAAGGATGCCATGGCGCTTGCGGCCAAGTACTTCCTGGGCTGGAAGAATGGCAGCCAACCCCCTCCCACGCCCTCTGGAGCGCTCGCACCATCGGGCGAACGCCGCGTGGTGGCAATCGACAAGAGCGATGCCGTCCAAACGGAGATTCGAATCGGCAACTCTGGCGTGTCCCACGACAGCCCCGATTATCTTGCCCTTAGCGTGGCAAATGAAATCCTGGGTGGGCCCTCGGAGAATCGCCTGTTCAAGGCCCTTCGTACCCAGAAGGGGTTGACCTACGGAGCTTCCAGCGACCTGATCTGCCGGCGGCACATGGGCGCGTGGGTGGCCAAGACCTTTACCCGCACGCCGGAAACCGTGAGGAGCGCCCACATCGCCCTGGAACAGGTACAAACACTCCAGGACCACGGCATTAACCGCCAGGAACTCGAGACGGCGCAAAGCTACCTGGTAGGGCACCTCGCTCTGGAATTTGAAACCTCGGACAACCTCGCCAGCAAGGTGCTGGACCTGATCGAGGATGGCCTGCCGCTTGATTATTGGAACCACTATCCGGAAAGAATCCAGGCCCTGACCACCGACGCGGTGGGCGCCGCCGCGAAACGCTATTTGGATTCCGACCACGAAGTCATTGTGCTGGTGGGAAGTGTTGCGGACTTCAAGAAAGACTTGAAGAAACTCGGCCAGGTCCGCATTGTTCCTTTAAGTGATATAGACTTCGGATCACCGGACCTGGTGCGGGCCGCGGGGAAATAGGAGTGTGCTGCGAGGAAATACCCGGTCGGGTAACCACCCCCGGCGCGATCGCGCCGCCCCTCCTGAATCAGGAGGGGAGTTTTTGAGGACTCCCCTCCTCAGATGAGGAGGGGTGGCGCGCTGAGCGACGGGGTGGTCTGAATCGGTCGTGCTGATAAGCACCATAGCAACACGTTTTTCCGCAGCCTGTGAAGCCCCGCGCTACGATGACCGTACGCTGCCTAGGCAGTTGCGCGAAGCCGGCGATCAGGTTACCGATCCGTGAGGGCCACGAAATGAACAGCACTGGCGTTAAACCCCATAGTGCGCCGACCGGCAGGGAAGCCGCCGATGAGAAAGAATCCATCAAAAAGGGCGTGAGGTTCATTCTCGGTTTGACCCTTCTCGCCGCGCTTACGGAAGGCCTGATCCTCATTCGCATCCGGATTGACCCCTGGCGACTGGCGGCTCTGGTCGAAAGCGTAGCTCTGCTGCTGGGCGGGTTTGTGGGGCTGACGCAGGCGGCATTCGTTAAGCAATTGCGCCAATGGGCCGCCGCTTCACCCTTGCTGGCCGGGGGATTGCCTTTTCTGCTTCTCGTTCCTTACCTCATTTTTGGGTTGGGGACGCGCACCTTCTCCCTGACCGCCCTGGGGAAATTAATAGCCTACATTTTGGTGCCGACAGCATTGTTGCTGCCCGACCGCCTTCGCCACCGCGAAATCCTGAACTGGCGCGATGTGCTGGCCATGCTGGCGCTGGCGGTCCCGGTATCGGCGGGTTGGCTGCAGGGAATTTGGACGTGGCCGCAGGATATCTACGTCTTCCGGCCCATATTTTGTGTCCTGGTGGGTGGCTATACCTTTATGGTCCTGCGCAGCCTGGAAGGCGTGGGCTTTCGCCTGGTGTGGCGGATAAAGGACATTTCTTCCGCCTTACTGAACCTGCTGGCATATTCCATCCTGGCCATTCCCATTGGCCTTGGACTGGGCTTTATCCATCCGCATTCCACGGCGGCGTTAACGGCCGGCGGCAGCGCGGGGCCGGTGCTGAACTTCCTCTTCCTGTTTATCGGAATTTACCTTACCGTGGCCATTCCGGAGGAGTTGATGTTCCGCGGCATCCTGCAGAACATCCTGGGGCGGACGATTCGCAAGGGCCCGCCGGGCACCTACGGTCTTCTGATCGCTTCCGTCGTGTTCGGCCTCGCGCATTTGCACCATCCACCCGTACCCAACTGGCGGTATGCCATCCTGGCCACACTGGCGGGAGCCTTTTATGGGAGTGTCTACCGCACCCGCCAGCGCCTGTGCGCTTCCGCTCTCACGCATGCGCTGGTGGACACAATCTGGCATTTCTGGTTCTGAACAGTCTTTGAAAGGTAGCGGGGAGTTCTGACTGGACGCCCAAGTGCAGGGCGAAGTAGAATGCCCCCATTCGTCGCCCTCGTCCGCGACGAACGGATTGATGGCAGGTGGAAGCACGAAAAGGAGTACGTCAATGAAGAGAAAGCTGTTTCATATCTGCATCGGCCTTACCGTATTACTCGCGGCAAGCTTGGTCATGGCGAAGGACAGGAAGGGATCATTGACGGGCAAGTGGGAATGCCAGGCTCACGGCGGCTCGCAGGGAGATATGGCCTTCACGCTCTACCTGCAACAGAACAAGGAATTGGTCGACGGAAGCATTGCATCACCCATTGGCGCAACCCAATTCAGCTCGGGCACATTCCGGCGTAACATGTTGGAAATACATATCGATACGCCTCAAGGCGGGTATGTTCTTATGGGCAAATTCGAAAAGAGCGGGAAGCTGGAGGGGAATTGGGCCAGCGACACGGAAAAAGGCGTTTGGGAAGGCAAGAAGCAAGGGGCGCCAGCGAAATAAGCGCCCCATCGCTTAGTTAACATAACATATCTTATCAGACGTAGCGAATAGGCGCAATCCTTCCACAACAGTGGAGGCGCACCAACTCCGGATGCGCTTTCCCCACCCTGCGAAGAATCACTCCCATCGCCAGCCGGATATTTACCATCTGCCTCTCGCGAGTTCCGTTCCAGGAGTGAAAGAGATGCCGCGCAGAACTTCTCCAAAGCCCGCTTCGCGGATTGTAAAGCCCGCTTCGCGGATTGTGTGGAACTCCTCTTGCGCTGCCACCGTGGCGTCGGTGTTGTTCAACCAATCTTCGATGACTACAAGCCGGTTGGGATCGGCGCCGGTATCGCCGTTTCCGCTGACCGTTGATGTCACGGCCCAAATGGTCACCTTACCCCATTCATCCACGCGTCCGGTAATATTGCGGAGTCCATCCGTGGCGGGCGCCCATGGCAGGCTGGTGGCCGCGTTGGTTCCAGTGGGATATCCAGACACGGTGTACGGGACGCCCAGCTTCAACCCTGTTTGCAGTGTATAAGCCAAGGTCCATTTTTGAGTGGTGGAATTGAACACCCACTTCTGCAATCCAGCAGTGGTTTGAGCCGCTGCGTGGGTGTAGAGATCGGTCCCGCCAGTATAGCCATCGCCTTCATCCGCCACGTAGACCGTGCTGGCGTTGGCAAACCAGATCCCGAAGGGAAAGTTGGTAACGGTAGTCAGGTTTTTGTTCGGGACCGAGGGGAAGCCTGCCAGGACGCACATATTATTCGGAAGACCCTTCGTCAGCAGGGTGGAAGGATTGTAGGCGAGTGGGCTGGAAGGCAGGACTGCCGAAGCCGACGGAAGCCCTGCGCCCGTTGGGCATGCGGTTCCCGTGGTGTCAACGAAGTAAACGGTGTTGACCCCATTACTTCCGCTACCTTTGGAGTAGTAGAGGACGTTATTGAAAATAGTCATGCCGCGGAAGTTGTCATCCTTGCCGAGCTTATCCGCTTTGGTGACGCCAGTAAGTTCCGTTATCGAAAAACTGGAAGCAGGGGTTGGCGCTGCCGGGGCTTGGACGCTTTCGAGTTCTTCCAGCGGGTCGATAATTTGGGCGCCGGCACCAAGGAGAATCCCGACGGGCTGTGGATTGCCTCCATTTCCGGCGTTACCCGCGGTATAGAAGAAGTCAGCGCCGCTAATGTTGTTCAGTATCGCCGCGCGGCCGTTGTTTCCGCTATAAGCGTTGGTTTCCGTGAAGTGAAACTTCCCTTCCCGGTCCACCTGAGCCACGGCGCGGTAATAATTGACTCCCACGGGATTTGTGGTATCGATCTCCCCCGGAGTGTTGGAGTTAGACACATCGAGTGCATCGACGGGCGCAACATAACCCATAAAGGTGAGATACCGGCCGTCCGTGGAGAGATTAAGAGCTAACTCCGACTTGGAACTGAAGCTGGTAACCAGTTGATCGCCCGCGGTAGTAATTCGGCGCTGAGAGCTGTTGGGAACCTCCAGCGTGTTGATCAACCAGCCATAAGGAGTGATCTGGTCAAGAAGAATCTTGGACGTGATGCCAAAGCTGCCATCGTAGATATCATTGTTCCAAACGTAAGGGTACAGGCCATTATAGGGTGCGCCCCTAGACGCGGAACACCCACCCTGGGTGCTCGCGCAATTGGGCGGCAGGACCGTGCCTGCCTGAACGTTGCTCGCTTTGTTGTCGTAAACACTGCGACTGACCACCAGGTTGCCGGGCCGGAAGTGTTGGTCCCAGTCCCGATCGAAGTCCTGACCATTTGCTGCCATGCTGCCGACGAATGCGCCCACTGTAAACAGCGCCAGTACACGAGCAAGAGTCCGCCCGGGCTGGCGTCTCTGGGAAGCCTTTTCCATCATTTAGAAATCTCCTCACGCGGGGATTTAGGCTGCACGGTCGTCCACGCAGCCAGAACGGCAATCACTCTGGCAGGTGATCGTTAAGGCGATATGACATTTTGACTGCAAGCCTGTAAACAGAGCAGGCAAACCGGTGTTTTCCATATTGATAGAGTGATTGGGTTTTTTCTTGGAATTGGGACCACGACAGCAGCGGGACGCGCTAACTGATTATTGGTCGATAATTTTGTAGGAAAGGTAAGGCGAAGGAGCCTCAAGCTTCGCGGCGCTGGTAAATGCTTTCTTGAGAAGGGTTTTGGACCAATGGGTGCGGCGGCAATATTCAAGATAGGTTTCATGCCGCCAGTCGAACCCGGTTTTGGAAAGATCCTGGGGGCTGAGATAGACCACAACTTCAGGCGCAAGTGCCGCGCGCGTGGTCTTCTTTTGGTAGGTCACGTCTTCATAGTTGGCAAGCAGCCGGATTCCCTTCTCCCGGCACGTCCGTTCAATGGATCCGAGAATCTGGTTGTACCTCGCCACGTGGGGAGCCATGTCCTTTTGCGTACACTCAGTGTTCCCAAGGTCGACGATAGGGCGAATCTGTAAGGTGCGGATCGTGTACTTCCCGTAAACGTCGAAGAAGCCCGCCAATTCCTCCAGGTTTTCCGCGTTTACGGTGTAATTCAGGCGCAATTGCGGATTGACAGCGCCCCGGCGCTTTCTTATGGCTTCCAGTTGGTCGAGGACTTCCAGAAATTTCGCGAAAGAGGCACGGCGCATCAGGCGTTCGTAGGTCTCGCGCGTGACACCGTGCGTGGAAAGCGTCATTTCATCAAGGCCCAGGTCTACCAGCTTTTCCAGATGTTCAGGCGTAAGCAGCTGGCCGTTCGAGACCATGCCAAGCATCGGCACATTGTACTTCCTGCCCAGCGCAATGATATCCAAGAAGCCTTTGTAGGTTGTGGGCTCCGTCCCGCAGCCAAGGTACAGTTGCACCACCCAAGGGAAGAAGACTTCGGCAATACGCTCGATCTCGACAGGGCTGAAACGGCCAGTGTTTTCCCTGGCAAAGCTCGGGTCGCTGAAATAGCACATCTGGCAGCGCAGATTGCACGACATCACTGGATCGAAACGCAGCCACAAGTGCCGCTGACGAAGCCAGTACATGCCCAGCAGCCCGGCGAATTTCACGTGATGGCTGCGCACTACCCGGTTGAGGTCCACGAGTTGGTAGAAACGGTCCGACCGCATAAGGTTTGCACAGAAATGCTGTGGACGCGTATCAGCCGCACAGCTTGGTCCGCTACCCCGAAGAATTACTATACGTCCTGCGGCAAAGGGGCGCAAATGTTGCCACCCCTGCACAATTACCGTGCATGAAGAAGAAGTCGTCGCTGCCACTTGAAGGTTTCGACACCTACCGCTACACAGTGGCAAGCGTTCCGAGAAATTGATACCATCAGGAAATAGGGGCGACAAAAACAACAGGAGGATCAGCATGACCAAACCCATCGTGCAATCGGTGACGTTTAAGGCTACGCCAAAAGAGCTTTTTGCCATCTTTACCGACTCGAAAAAGCACTCCGCCGCAACAGGGGCCAAAGCGTCTGTGAGCGCCAGGCCGGGGGCCAAGTGGTCGGCTTTTGAGGGAATGATTTCGGGAAAAAACCTCGCGGTGGTTCCGGGCACCATGATCGTGCAAGCCTGGCGCGCTTCCCATTGGAAGGCTTCCGACCTGGACTCAATTTTGATTATGAACTTTTCCAAGGCCCTGGGAGGCGGCAGGGTCGACCTGGTTCACGTCGGGGTTCCGCAACATGACCACAAAGGCGTCACCAAAGGCTGGCCTTCGTACTACTGGGTACCGTTGAAGGCATATCTGAAAAAACGGTAAGCGAAGCAGCGCCGGGGCGGCAGTAATGGGGATCGGTGTTTTGTAAGGACGCATGGCCATGCGCCCCTACGTCAGGCATAGGGCTCTGAGCTTCGAACTACCAATTAGGGTACTTGGCCCGGATACTCTCCAAGAGCGGCGAAGTGCTTCGGCGTTTCTTGTGGTAGGTCATGACTTGGCGCTCGCGCGGGGTGGGCCACTCCTGCCCTCTTGCAAGATGGATAGCGCCTTACGCCACTGAAACAGCGTTTTCGTGTAGACACGCACCGCCGCCTTATAGAGTTCCGTTTCGCGGTAGAGCACACTCCAGCGCAACGGCCGTCCGAGTTCCCACCCTGACGCTGGGGTCATGGCGTTGCTTCTCTTACTACTGAAGCGGCCAGACTGCAACTAGTTTGCGAAGCCGGGGACTATAAATTCCCCCTCGCCCCCTTGGGGGTATGAACGCCATCATGCCGGCAGATGCTAACCAGAGGCGCTAAGCCTTATATGTCCAGGACCTTGGTACGAAAGATGGCTCCGGATACAATTCCAGCAATACTGGGAACAATAAGGAACATCCACACTTGCGAGATGGCTTTGCCGCCCACCAGAATTGCCGGGCCCAGACTGCGGGCCGGGTTCACCGAGACTCCGGTGATGTTGATCCCGAAAATGTGGATCACCACCAGCGTGATGCCGATTGCCAACCCGGCCATTTGCGTGGGTGCTCCGCCCTGCGTTGAACCCAGAATGACGATCACAAAAATCAGGGTGGCCACGAATTCGAAGACCATGCCCGCGGAGAGCGAATATCCTGCCTGGTAGCCTTCGCCCCACCCGTCCTGACCTAAACCGTTGGTGGCAAGGCTGTATCCACTCAAGAGGCCACGGGCGATGACCGCCAGTACGGCAGCAGCGGCGATTCCGCCAAGAAACTGGCCGACAACATAGCCGACCAGGTCTTTTGCCGTCATGCGGCCGGCCGTGAAGACCCCCAAGCTGACAGCCGGGTTAATGTGGCATCCCGAGACGGGACCAATTCCATAAGCCATCGCGATGAGCGCAAAACCGAAGGCAAAGGCGATACCCAAATGGCCCACAGCCTGGCCGGATACCACAGCGGTTCCACAGCCGAAGAGTACAAGCGTGAAAGTACCAATGAACTCCGCCACATATTTTTTCATAAGGCACCTCTACTCCTCTCTCTATGTATTAGGCTGGCTGCAGGAAGCGCAGCCATACGTCTCGCATTCGCTCAACCCTGATGCCAGTCGAAACAATGAGCGGGTTATTAGCTCGTGCTCTACGCGGCTTTAAGTTCCGCCGCGCAGTGCGGACAGCGGGTGGCTTTAAGCGCGATGCCCCCGGAAATGCAATAAGGACACTCCTTGCTGGGCGGTGCTGGGGGCTCCGCCTGCGGCTTTAGCACCCGGTTCAACTGCTTCACCAGAAGGAAGACGACGAAGGCCACGATCACAAAATCGATGATGGTGTTGAGGAAGGCACCATAGCTGATCACGGCCGCCCCCGCCTTCTTGGCATCCGCCAGCGAGTCGTAGTGCGTTCCCGACAGGTTGATGAAAAGGCTTGAAAAATCCACATGCCCCAGAATCAGCCCGATGGGCGGCATGATGATGTCATTCACCACGGAGCTGACGATCCTCCCGAAGGAGGCGCCAATGATGATGCCGACAGCCATATCGATCACGTTTCCACGCATCGCAAATTCTTTGAATTCCTTCAGCATGTTCTCCCCCTTGTAGTAATGGACCAATATTGTTCGACCGCCCTTGTGGGCATTTCCCTGGGCTCACTTCGCGCCGTGACCGAAAACCAGCCGAAGGCCTGTAGAGAGCAGCAGGTCATTGGTCTTCTTCCCGGCCGGCGGATCGCTGAGGTAATAGTCGTTGAATGAGGTTTGCCAACTCAAGAACCTGGTGAGCTTGGTAACCAGGCCCACGCTGAAGGTGCTGCGGAAATCCCCCGTGGAACTCATGTTGGGGTAGAAAAACAGCGATTCGTTAATGGCCGAGGAGGCGAGGAACTTGTGCGCGAAGGTTTCGCCCAGCAGGACTTCAGCGGAAGAGCGGTTGAACGTAGTGAAGAACTCCCGATCGAAGGTGCCACCGAAGAGCACGTCGAACGTCGTCCGATTGTTCTTGATAGCATGGTAGCCGCCGCCCGCGCCAATCACCGTCCGCAAATCGAGGTCTTGGAAGCGGTCGTTGAACAGATCCACGGTGCCGAAACCGAAGGCCTTGTTGCTCACGTTCAGGTCGTAACGGACTCCACCGGCAATGGACTGGGCGGTGGTGGTCGACACCCCATTTACGGCGCTGCGGGAGAAAGCCGAGTTGGTGTAAAGGCTGATCTTATCCCGCGTGGACGCGCGCACCGCGTTCAACCCGAAGGTGAAATTACTGCTCTCCGAGTTGCCGCGCACAAGGCCCAGCCCGGTATCCAGGCTGCCTGCCCATAAATCTGCCAAGCCGGGATGTTGCAGCCGATCCACCGCCGCCTCCGCTTTCTTTTGCTCATCGGCGTCGCGAAGCGAAGTGACGTCGCCCTTTTCCACCGCCACGCTGCCAGATTCCTTGGTGGCCACCGCCAGCTTGCTGTCGTTGGTGGTGACGGGTCCAACGATAACCTGCCCGGCTTTCGTTCCCACGTAGAGAGGCTGCGTCGATTCTATCTGTTGGATAAAGTCCCACTTAACGGTCACGGCGTCAGCATAATCCGTTTTGATGACCAGCGCCTTCGGGTCGGCACTGATGATGGTGCCGGTGATCCGATCACCGTTCTTCAACGTGATCTGATCCGCAAGAACCGCGGGCGCCAAAACAACTACCAGCAGCAGAGCCAGCCCGATTCTTCTCATCGATGGACCTCCTTGGGAAGATTCTCTCCAAGAGAATCAAAGGTGATTCGAGCAAGCGCATGGGAAACAACCTGCATGAACAAATCGCGCACGCTGATTGGGCTCTTGCTGATTCGTTGCATTAGTCATGGGAAAGTCGAATGCCCTCCGGCCCTCGTGCTGTGTCCAGGAAATTACTGGACGGTACGCCTTCTCGTAGCATCGGCATCCTGCCGGCCAATACCGCTAAGACGGTGGCGCTGTATTGTCCAACCCATTATTGGACACTATAGCAGCGCCTGATGACCCTAAGTTTTCAACTACCGGAAGTAAAAACTGTAATATTGGCTGGGGAGAAAGTCTAGTCAATATTGCTTGGATTTCACGTCTTGGAAATGGCCGGCGTGACCTCCCGCTGGGTCCAATGCATTCCACTTTCAGCAACCAGTTATGGCCGCAGAGCACCTTGGGTGTTGACGTAAAGTGAGTAGAGCGACGTGCTCGCGGCCATGAAAAGGCGGTCACGTTTGGCGCCGCCAAAGCAGATGTTGGCGCATATTTCCGGAAGGTGAATCTTGCCGATCAGTTCGCCCGCGTGCCGGGAATGAAGCCCACGCGTGATGCAGTT
>CAYTMD010000149.1:0-13247 GCA_964438685.1 uncultured Acidobacteriota bacterium | reverse complement strand
ATCGCCGGAGCTTCGACCTTTTTCCTCAACGAGGGGAACCAGATAATCGCCATTGGGCGCTTGGAAAATGTTTGCGGCGATGCCGGAATCAATCTCCAACGCATGAGCCTGGAGCACCCAGCGCGCATTGCGAAGCTGCTTGAACAAGGGCGACCATCGGGCTCCCAACTCCTTCTGCTCCGGGGGAACGGGCTTCGGGGTGACACCATGGATCAGTATCTCGCCATAGGCCTCGGGGGTGGCGGGCCCCAGGGAAACGATTGGCTTGCCGGCGATGCCGTAGTACTGGATCATTTCCGTCAGCATGCGGTAAGTTGCTGAGCCGCCACCTTCGGTCATCATGCCGTCGGCCAACGATGCCAGTTCGATGTTATAGGGGCCATTCCACCAGCAGATCTTCCCCTGCGCCCGAACCTCGCGGCAGCCTGCGGCGCACAATTCGTATAAATCGTGGCCGCCTTGTGTCGATTGATCGAAGAATATCCCATCGACATCCGGGAAAGTTTTTAACTCACCGCGCAACTGGTCAAGAATGTACCGCCCCCAGGGCCGTGTGAGGTCAGCCCGCATCTTGACGCTTTCGTACCACTCAGGCAGGAACTTGCCGTTGGGAAGCACGACGCGGTCATCAGGAAACTCCGCCGCGGCCCAGGGCGCCCACGCCTCGGTGGGATTCCAATAAATCACGCCTTTAATGCTGTTCTGGTGAAGGCGGGCGATCAGGTCCCTGACCTTGGCAACGGTCATGGTAGGCAAATCATAGCGTTCGACGAACTCACGGATTTCACGCCACGTCGCGTCCGGCGGAGGCAGCAGATTGGCGGGAAGCTGCTTTTTGAGAAAGTGCCAATGGTCATCGCAAAATGGTGTGTAGGGCTCGCGGTCGGGCACATACTGGCCATATAAGGGAGGCGTGAAGTGTATTTCCAGCGCGTGTACACCCTGGGCGTGCAATTCCGCGAGCGTGTCATTCGCGGGCGTTCCGTGGGTGTAGAGGAAGGGACCGGCCAATTCCGCCATGTCAGGATTCCGGGGCTCGAACACCAGGGGAAATAACGCCAGGGCTTCCGCCAGGGCCGGCCGCCAGTCACCGGCAGTGGCCGCAAGGTAAACGCGGCGAACCGCCATTTCTCCGGCCTTGACGTCAAGGTCCGGGAATAACATTGTGACGCCGGTCTTCTCCTTCGAACGGGCAGCAGTGAGCACAAGTCTGGGGACAGGAGCGGTGAGATCATCCAAGAGGGTGAGCCCCCAATCTTCCTTGGTTGAGTAAATGGAGGTCAGCGGCATCGCCAGCGGAATACCCGGGCGTGCATCCCTCTCCGCACTGTAGCTGTAAGCCACCGCGGGCGCACTGGATTCCAGCACCAAATGAGGATCGGACCCCGCGGGAAAGAACGCGTGGTCCAAATCAGGATTAAGGGAAAAGGCCAGCTCCAACTGGATATTTCGAGCTTGCGTCGCCAGGCTTTGCACGGCAAGCGTGATATTAGCAGTGGGTTTCTTCCCGTACGTGACCACGACCTGAAGATGCTGGGCTTGCCAATCGACGGTCCATTCGCCCGGCCCCGTCTCATGTAAGGGCGGCACGGGGACCAGTCCCTCGGATGATTTGAGATACAGACGGCAAGGAGCGGCGAGAATTCCGGTTGCGGGCCCCTGCTTCACGTCAAGTTGCGCGGGCAGGCCGTCCGCGCCCACATGTATGCTGATTTCCTTTTGAACATTTGGGGCGGGATTCGTATCGTTTGATTGAGCGCGTGCGGCGCAGCATACGACGATCAGAATAATCAGAACAGTTAGATGGCGGAAGAAAACAGGTTCTTTTGGTGATTCATTCATCAAAGTAGATGGCCTCCCGTGGCGGCGGATTTGTCCCGCCATTTACCCAATGCCCCGAACGCCCAATGGCGGTATAAAGCCGCCGTTACGATCCATTGCAGCGCAAAGCCGCCACTAAGCCCTTTTATTATCAGCCCAGCTCGTGGCTTGGCACGTTGCGCAACTCTGCGGTAAAGGCGCAAAAAAGATTGCGGACGGCATTCTAGTCGATTGTGGCGCGCAGGAGCAAAAAAACGGGGCCAATTTCCACGAAGGAGATTGGCCCCGAAAGCGTTTCATTCACAGTTCGAAAGACGACTGGAAATCTATTCAGTTCAGTTCACTCTTACAGAGGGTAGCCAAGGGGGGAATTGCTTGATCCCCCCCCGGTTTGCCGATGGTTTAGAACTCCAGCCGTAGTCCCATGGTGATGGCACGGGCGCCATCTTGAACGGCTGTTGCCTCGCCGAATGCTGCGGAGGCAAAGCTCGCATTAATCCCACCCATGTCGCTGCGGTTGAAGGGGTTGTAAACGTTGACCTGGTAGTTCAGCAGAATGGACTCACGAATGTGGATCTGCTTGTTCAACGAGATATTCTCGTTGCGGAACCAGGGTTGACGGAATTGAGAGTTGTAGTAGGAGGCGGCGCCCAAGGTGAATGCAGGCGTCGTCGCAAAGGGGTTGCTCGATCCCGAGTTGAACCAACGAGTGTTCGGATTGTTGGGGAGCAGGTCACGAGATCCAAGGCCCGAACGGATCGCGTTGCCTGTCGGCGTCGCCTTTTGCAGGTTGACACCGGTTTCGGCATTCAGGTAGTCCGTCGAGTTGGTGATCTGGCTCAACGTACCACTACGATACTGCTGGGTCCAAGCGAACGTCCAGTTGCCCGCCAAGTGATTAACCACGGGGTTGGCATTCTGCATGAACTTCTTGCCCCTGCCGAAGGGCAGCTGGTAGCTCGACACGACATTGATAAAGTTCGGGATGTCGAAGAAGCCATAGCTCTTGTCATTGTAAGGGTTGTAGTAGTCCTGCGCTCCCTGGGTGGTCGTGGAGCCGGACGTCCAGATCTCCATATACGACAGGCGATCCAGCATCTTGGAGTAGACGTACGATCCCATGAAGTTCAAGTCACCGAAACGGCGCTCGACCTTCGCTTGAAGTGAATCGTACCACGTTCTGCCGTCACCCGAGTTGTTGTAGGAGATGGACTTGTACTGGGGATACTGACGGAGAGCCTGCATCATGGTCGCGCCCGGTCCGAAACCGGTCGCAAACGTCGAGAACGGAAGGTTGGGAACATTGTTGGTGCAGCCAATTTTCGGAGAGTACGTGGCCGTCTGAATGCAGAGATTCTGATCGGTGATTGGCGCTGCGAGCAGGTTCTCCGGGCCCGTGGGAGCACCGTTTTTGTCGTACTGCATAGGTCCGGCGGTTCCCAAGTACAGATCGGTGGTGGGAAGAGTGTTCATAATCATGGAAGAGTTCGTACCATGACCGCGGTTGCCCACATAGGCAACCTCGAAGAGCCACTTCTTGTACTCCTTTTGGATCGTGAAGTTCCAGTCATAGATACGCGGGGCCTTGCCAAAGTGCGGTCCCTGGTAAACCAGGTTGTTGCCGCCGCCCTCAAACCAGCCGCCAAAGTTGTCCACACCAGGGATCAGTTGCGGACCGGCAAAGCTGGGGGAAGGCTGGACGCCACCCGGGTTGTTGGTCGGTTTGAAAGGATTGTAGCCGTTCGGATCCCAATTGAAGGCAGGGTTAAAGCCATCGGACGTTTGGGATATGGTGCCGCCGCCGAAGCCGTCCTGGCAGCAGTCATTGCTGCCCAGCGCCTGGTAGAAGACGGAGAAGGAGCCGCGGACCACGATCGAGGGCTTTACATTCCAGGCAAAGCCCATGCGGGGTCCAACGTCACTGAAGTCGGTCGGATAGGACCGGTCGGCGCCATAGCGGTTCGTGCCGGTACCCATGAATTCAACGGCGCCCGGAAGCGTTACGGCCGGAAGACCGTTCGCTGCGGGGAAGTAGTCTGGAGCCGTCGGGTTGAAGTTCCCGGAGTTACCGTTGACGTAGTGCATGCCAATCGGGACCTCATAGCGGACTCCAATGTTGACGGTGAAGCTCGGCTTCAGCCGCCAGTTATCCTGAACGTATCCGGCTTGATAGCCGTAGCGTTCCGATCCGATAAAGATCGGCAGCGCGGATTGCGTGGCGCTGTCGGCATCGCCGAGCAGGAAGCTGGCGAAGGAAGCGCCGCTGTTCTTGTCCTTGGAGGAGTAGGCCGTCTCCATGCGGTTGAAGGTGTACATGCCGTTGGAGCCAGCCCAATCATTACCAATGGTCCGCAGGCGGCGGATTTCCCACCCCATCTTGATTTCGTGCTTGTTGTGGATCCAAGTCAGACCCTGCCCCACCGTGGTCGTCCAGTTCCACTGGCCGCCGTTGTTCACCTTGCCCTGGTTCATACCCCAGGCCGTGCAGCAACCGTTGAGGTCATTACTGAATTGGATGTACGGCATAGCGTCAGCATTCGTTCCCGTGGGCAGCGGGAATCCGAGCTTGCTTCCCCAGCCGTTCTGGAGCGGATTGTTCCAGAATTGCCGTTCCTGGCTGAATCCCCAGTAGCTGTGAATCAGGACGTGGGGATTGACGACGAAGTCGTCAGTGGCGCGCTCATAGAAAGGAGAGTTGATACTGTTCAACCCGTCGCTGAGCGGGCCCGGCAGGTAGGTGTTGGTGGCGGACACTTGAGTGCGGTGCGTCATAAAGAACGCAATCCGGTTCCGCGTATGGATGGAATGGTCGATCTTGAACGACCAGTTCTTGTCGGTCAGAGCGGTTGTCGAGTTAAAGTTGTAATTGCCGCTCAACGTACTCGCAGAGCCCTGGTTGGGAAGAGGGATGAGGGGCAAAATGTTCTGGGAAATCTTACTCATGCTGGTAGTCGGAATGATGTTACCGGTGAAAGCCGTGCGCGTGCCATTCGCGGTCGTCGCGGGATTATAGATCACGAGCGGCGTGGAAAGTCCCAACAGGGCGGAGAAATCGCCCTGGCGCATGGCCTGCGTCGGAACGGTTTCGCCATTGTTCGGGGAGACGGCATTGGGCTGCCAGAATCCCGCCCACGTGAAGAAAAAGAAGGTCCGGTTCCGGCCATCATAAACGTGCGGAATGTAGACCGGGCCGCCGGCGTAACCGCCTTCTTCGTTGTAGCGCTCCATGGGACGACAGACGTAATTCGGATGAACGCCTTGGTAACCGCAGTTGCCAAAATTAGCCGCGGTATGCGCAGTTGCGTTGGTGAACCAGGGCACGGCATCCAGGAACTGCCGCTTGAAGTTAAAGAAGGCGGCGCCATGAACCGCGTTGGTTCCAGACCTCGTGACGTATTCCTGAACACCACCGCCTACGCGGCCGTTTTCAGCCGAGTAGCCAGAGGTTTCCAGTTTCATTTCGCTGTAAGCATAGAAACCGGGGAAGTAGTAAGCCAGGCCACCCGATTCCGGGTTCACCAGGCTCGCACCGTCGATCATGATTTCCATAGACCGGCCATTCGAGCCGTTAACGCTCGTAAGGCTGTTGGTGTTAACGCCCGGCATGTAACCAACGAACGAGTTTGCTGTTTCCAAGCCGCCATTCCACAGCGGAAGGGTCGCCATGGTCTGCGGACTGATGCCAGTGCCGCGCGTGGCGTTGGCAGTTTCGAGCACCGGTGCAGTGGCCTTAACTTCCACCGTTTGCTGCACCGTGCCCAGAGTAAGTTTGATATCGATGGTCTCGCGCAAATCGATGCGGACCTCGATGCCGGTCTGGATGTACGCTTTGAAACCCGCCTGCTTGACCGCGAGCGTATAAGGACCCGTCGGCAAATTGGGGAATACGTAAAGACCGGCCTGGGAGGTAACGTTCGTATAATCGCGCCCAGTAGGTACGTGGGTAGCCACGACCTTTGCTCCCGGAACGACAGCCCCGTTGGGATCGCTGACAGTTCCGGAAATGGATCCGGAACTAGTCTGCGCCAGCAGCGCAATCGGGAGAGCAATGAGGAACGTTAGAATTAAGCAAAAATACTTCACTTGCCTCATTTGTGAGTTCTCCTCTCATTTCAGATAAAAGAAAATTCGATCACCTGCCGTCGTGTTTCCGTCCGGCAGGCAGTAATGCAATGATTCCAGACATCCAGCCTTGAGGTCGCCAGAAGACAAACTTCCCCCCTGCATCTGAAAGAGGTGTCATCCTAGGCGCATATGTCGCGGCCGAATTTGGACCAACCACAAGTCCAGGAGGTACTACGGCCCAACTCAGGAATACACGAACTTTATCGCAATGCCCCTCGATCAGGAATGTCGTGGTGCGAGATTCCAGAGGCAACCCCCTGCTTCGCATCGTAGCCGGCGAAATTATGCTGGCAAGCGACAAATTGGCTTGTGTGACTAAGTGGTTTGTCGGATTGCTCGCGTAACCGCCGGGCGCTTGCGGGCAGGAAGTCCTGAGAGGAAACAGCAAACATCAACAAAAGCTCCGCTTCCAAATAACTGGGTCTGATCCAGACTCAAGCAAAAGCGCATGCCATTGCCTGTGTGGTATAGAAGGTGGGATCCTTGTGCGGCATTTGTGGGTAGGAGTACTCTTACCTACCGCCCAAGGTGGGCACAGCGATGAACTACCGAATGCTATGCTAAACTTATACCTTAGTCTCCCGCCTCTTTCTGTCATGGAGACTCAAGTACCACTCGACGCTAGGAAGTGCAAAAACTCCGTGAAGGACTTGCTAAACGCAAGGGCTTCCTGAAGTCAAATATCGCTACCGCGTTCGCTTAGCGTATAGGCATTGACTCCAACGCCTAGAGCGAAGCAAATCGGAGCGAAACAATGGTTTCATTTAAGCAGGGTTTATGATGCCTGTCAAGCCTGCATTTGTAAAATATCCATTATGTCATAATGTCGCCCCGGAAGATGCCAAAAAGTCGATCCTTGATTCGCGCCAACATTGGACTACACCCGGTTACATCACTCTGAACTGCCAGTGTCAACAAGGCAGGCCGCCTGCACTCACCCGGATGTCAGTTTCTTTTGGAACAACAGGCGCGGGCTCTATCTCTCCTGATTGCGCACTTTGTGCTATGCGGCGACGTGCGTTAACCGGATCATGGCACACCCCCGGCGCAACGGAACTGTCATTATCAATCCTGTCGGGGTCTTGCCAAGGCTCTTCAAGACATTCCATTCGCCGGAGCCGGGATGGAGGATTTCGATTTTGTATTCGTGCGGCGATGCATCCATGGGCAACCCGCGGAGAACCACCCTCACGCTGACTGCCTTGCCGCCAAAGGTTACGGGCACGACATAACCCTTGGGAGTTTGGAAAATGTTGGCCTTGGCTGCGGAATGTTCTACGGCAATCACGTGAGGCTCAAGCACCCACTTTCTTCCCCGCAACTCATCCAATAACGGACCATAGTCCATGTAAAAACGCTCCGCCCACTCCTCCGGAACAATGGAATGGTCATTCTCGGGATACGGAACCATGGGGAAGGCCCCCATGAACAGGTGCCGCTGGAAGAATTCATCTGGATCTGGCCGGAGTTGCAATAACTCGGCTGTCCAGGCAATGACGGGCTTGTGCACTCCCAGAAACGAGGACTGATTCAGGTTGAAACCAAAGTATCCAATTTCGTCATATATCCCATCGACCTCACGCATCAGATCAAGGCGTTTAAGGTGCGGGTTCCCGAAGATTGCCTTACCGGCGTTATGCATGACGGGCCCGATCCTGCTCAGGGTCTGTTTCCAGGAATTGACAAGGGACCGTGCGGGAAGTCCTTCCGCGCGCCCCACGGCAATATACAACCAGGTCACTCCATCGTCGGCACGGTAATTAAACCGCATCAACCAGTCCATCCGATCGATACATATTCCGGAACAGTGGGGAATTTCCTTCACGTGCCTTGCCGCTTGCTCCACGATGTAGTCTTGGAAGGCGGCATCACCCGTATCCACGACCACCGCATCGTTCCACGACCACAGCGGCTTGCCGTCCTCCCCGTAGAGAATGTTGCCGGCAAGCTTCTTATAGAGAAAGGCGTTGGGATCCTTCCACAGGTCGGCTTCGTTGGTTATGTTGGAAGGGGGCTCGGGACACTTGATGGCGGTTCCGAATTCCGTCAAGTTAAAGTAACACAAAACGTGGAAGCCATCGGCTCGCATCCGGCGGCAGTAATCGTCAATCTTTCGTGTCGATGCCGTCTTGTGATACCAACTCGTCCATTCCGTGCCCTCCGGAACCGGGGGTAAATACATCCCGACGTAGGGCCAATCAAAGCTGGCTAGCCAATTTACCCGGAAACCCATTTTCTTGAACTTCTCCACATCCAAATCCCCGGTGAACGATGAGTACGCCCCACCGCCTCCCGCGTCATCCGCGGTGGAGTTGGCAGGGTTAAAGTAATCCGGATAGCGCGTGACCATCCAGCCCAGCCCCGGCCTCCAATCCCCGGCGTGGGCAATCAGGTCCATGGCGAACCGGACGGGTTTGTCCTTGCTGATCTTGTTGTTCATTCGGGTAAATGTGATCGGCCCGTCGGGGTCCGTCTTGAGTCTCATGTCGATGATGGTATCTTCAGGGGAGAGCGCCAAGCTCACGCCTGAATCCCTGGCTTCGTCGATGACGGTGGCAATGGGAACGGAGAATCCTGAAGCGGAGAAGTGATACCCCCCGTACTCCAGATCCATCTCCCGAAAAGCCCGTGGGACAGTCGGATCGCACCACCCCTTACCGGAGGAGTCCCTCGCCCTGGCGAGCCGCAAAGCCTGTGAGAGCGTTGGATCGGAAGTGTCCTTCTTCCCGACGATCTTCCCAGAGAAGTCATCACCCCAGGAAGTCCAGAACTTGGCGGACTTGGGCACCGGCCATTTTAGGCGCGTTTCAATGGGTGTCGCCCAAGGGTCGTCTTCACCCTGAATCTCGATTTCCCAACGCACACTATCGGAAGTGGGCAGGAACCGTTCCACCAGGCTGGCGTTGCGGTATCCCCGCTGGAAGGCGATGGGCTTGCGAAATTCCACACCGCCGCCGGATAGCTTCGTGGATGTGATATCACCGCTCAGTTCGCATTCCGCCAAAGCTGTTTCTCCCTGCAGATGCAGATGAACTCCCTTGCCGGCCAGGACGGCGCCGACGATTTTCCCCTGGCTTGAAATTTCCACCGTGATACCGCCCCCGGTCACCGCGAAGGGCTTTTCCGCGATGGTGGATGTGCGCACGGTCTGTGCATCAGGTTCGAGCGGCCGAGTTGCCGAATTCGTAGCCAGCGCCGGCAAGCCGGCAATCGACCCTCCCAGGATTTCTACAAATTCCCTTCGTTTTATGCGCATGACTCACCGTCCTATCAAGATGGAATGAACATCTGAAGTTCTGCCTGACTCTCTTCCGGCTATGGGAATATTCGCCGCATTTGATCGAGAGGACGATGCTTTGGCCTGCCACAACCGGAATTGCTGGCCGCCGGGTGCAAGGTCCGCCTCGAACCGCACATAGGTGCCATTTCCCAAAGAAGCGAGCGAGCAAGGTATCGGTAAGTTCTTGCCTGATGACTGGAGGGTGACCGTCCATTTCCCGCCTGGCTTGAACACCTCGGGAACCAACACCCGGAAGTCCCCGCGAACCGTCAACCCCGTTTCCACTTGCAGCAACATCTCGTTGCGGTCCGGCTGGATATCAAGGCTGACAGTTGTGGGCTTGCCGCCCAGGCGCACGCGCAATTTGCCCGAGCGCGCGAGCGACGGATGCACACTGAGGGAGTGGCGGGGCGCGTCCAGTTCGAGCCCGAACAATCCCTCGACAACGGCCGACTCGAACGTGGCAGCCGTTGGTCCGTAGTGGAATGAGCCCTTGGCGGCTCCTTTTTCGTCGTGGGCGTAATACTCGGAAAAACCCTGGTCCCTGATCGCTACGCGTGCCTGTGAGCGGAGCACGTGGTCGGCGCTGGCGGGCAAGCCCAGCCGGTATAGGGCAATCGCATACTGGTTCGAAAACCAGGTCCACACGTCTCCATTGTGGTAAGTAGCGCCGTCGAACATCTTCCGGGCGTGGGTTATGAAACCATCAGGGTATGGTGGCACCACCATCCGCCCCACGACGGCGAGACCTTTTTCTGATTCGTCGAGCTGGCGAATCAGGACATCAGTCCTCTCCCGCGAGTCCGGGATGCCGTAGTAGATCAGCAGCATGTTGTCCACCAGGGGGAAGCGCGTGTCCTCTTTGATGGCGGTGGCTGGTAAATTGGGATCGGTTGAGACCGGGGTGCGCAGGATGCGCATCTCGTATCGGTTTCTGGCGGCAACCCAGACGTAACGGTTTATGGCCTGCTGTAAAGCATCCGCCTTGTGACGATAGAGTTCGGCCGCGGCAGCATCCCCCAAGGCCTCTGCCATGTCGGCATATTCACGGTAGGCACGCACGTATAGAGCATTCAAGTACGGTTCTGCTGTCGTCTGCGGGACGGCGTAGTCCACGCAGGCGTCGGAGTTTGGGGGTCCGTAAGTTCCCAGGATCAGGCCTGTCTCAACATCGCGACGGTGGTCTACCGGGTCGAGCGCGCGTCGCAGTGAAGTGCCGTACCGGCGAGCGTAAGTCAGGTCCGCGGTGTCCCTCCAGTACATGTAGTTGACGTGGACGAAGGTGTAAGGGCTCTCCATGTCCCGATTCTGTTTGCGCTGGGCGAGATCCCATCGCCCCCCGTATTCGACCCTTCCCTCGTCGCCCGTAATGGCCATGGGAATCGTCCCGTCGGTGTCCTGAACGGCGGCGAACCGCGGCACAAGACCCAGAGCCTCCGGCTGGTCGGAGTATAGAAAGTTTCTGTACTCAGGTCCCCAATAGCGATAGCCCGCCAACAGGAAGGTGCTATCTGTAAGCCAGATCCCGTTGTAACCCGCGCCGGGGGCGAATCCGATTACGCCGTTCTTGACCCTCCGATTACGCAGGATATCGGTTTTGGAATCTGCAATGCCTGCTCAATCTCGGGATCATAATTGACCACCAATAGACCAGTATCCTGATCGCTCTGCTGCACTTTCTCCCGGTCCGGGGCCTGCGCTGCCATAAGGATTGCAGCGCTCAGCAATAGCGAACATCCGATTATCCAGCCTGACAAATGATGTGGTCTGTTCATGCGCATATGACGACCTCCCCGCCTGCACGGAGTTCTCCCCACGGGTTCGGAAGCGCGGGGCTTTAGCCCCACCAATACAGCTTCTCAACTTCTACTTCCGAGTCCCGGGCAATCGAGAAGACGATACCCTGGCCTGCCACAATCGGAATTGTTGGCCGCCGGGTGCAAGGTCAGCCTCAAACCGAACGTAGGTGCCGTTTCCCAAAGAAGTGAGCGAAGAAGGTATTGCTACGCTCTTGCCTGCCGACTGCAGGGTGACCATCCAATTCAGACCTGGATTGAACACCTCGGGAACCAAAACCCGGAAGTCCCCGCGAACCGTTAGCCCCGTTTCCACTTGCAGCGACATTTCGTTGCGGTCGGGCAGGATATCAAGGCTGACTTCCGTGGGCTCGCCGCCCAGGCGAACGCGCAATTTACCCGAGCGCGAGAGTGACGGATGCACGCTGAGGGAGTGGCGTGGCGCGTCCAATTCCAAGCCGAAAAGCCCTTCCACCACGGCTAACTGGTAGGTGGCCGCAGTTCCCGCATAATGGAAGGCGCCTTTGGCCGCTCCTTTTTCGTCGTGCGCGTAATACTCGGAGAAGCCCTGGTCCCGCATCGCCACACGTGCCTGCGAGCGAAGCACGTGATCCGCGCTGGCGGGCAGGCCCAGCCGGTAAAGGGCAATCGCATACCGGTTCGAATACCAGGTCCATACGTCTCCATTACAGTATCTGCCGCCATTAAAGAGATTGAAGTGACGGGTTAGGAAGTCGTCGGGGTATGGAGGCACCACCATCCGTCCCACTACCGCGAGCCCTTTTTCTGATTCGTCGATCTGACGGGTCAGGGCATCAACCTTCTCCCTTGAGTCCGGGATGCCGTAGTAAATCAGCAAGATGTTATTCAGTAGGGGGAACCGCGTGTCCTCTTTGATGGCTGCGGCAGGTAAAGTGGAATCGGTTGAGACTGGGGTGTGCAGGATACGCATTTCGTACCGGTTTCGGGCGGGAACCCAGAGGCAACGGTTTATGGCTTGCCGCAAAGCATCAGCCTTGTCGCGATAGAGTCTCGCTTCGGCGGAATCCCCCAAGGCCTCCGCCAAGTCGGCGTACTCGGCGTAGGCGCGCACGTACGTGGCATTCAAGTACGGTTCTGCCGCCGTCTGGGGCACGGCGTAATCCGCGCTGACGTCGCAGTTCGGGAATCCATAAGTTCCCAGGATCAGGCCTGTCGCTGCATCGCGGCGGCGGTCAATCGGATTGAGCGAGCGTCGCAGCACGTCGCGGTAGCGGCGCGCGTAAGTCAGGTCTGCGGTCTCCCTCCAGTACATGTAGTTGACGTGCACGAAGGTGTACGCACTTTCCAGATCGCGGTGTTCTTTGCGATTCTGCGCCAAGTCAAACCGGCCCCCATACTCCACGTAGTAGTTTCCTTCGTGCATTCCCTTGAGACGCACGATGGCCCCAGGAATCTGCCCGTCAGTGTCCTGTGCAGCAGCGAAACGAGGAACGAGGCCCAACTGTCCGGGAGTATCCGAGTACATGAAGTCACGATACTCCGAGCCCCAGTAACGATAGGCTTCGAGCACGGAGGTGCTGTCCAACATCCAGATTCCATCGTATCGGCCGCCTGGACCAAAGCCCATGGCTCCGGCCGCCCGTACGCGGTTGGCCAGGATGTCAGACTTGGAAATCTGCAATGCCTGCTCAATCTCCGGGTCGTAATTGACCACCAGGAAACCAGCATCCTGGCCGCTCTGCTGCACTTTCTCCTGGTTCGAGTTTTCCGCTGCCATGAGAATGGCGACGCTTAGCAATAGCGACGATCCGATGATCCAGCCTGACAGATGAGGTCGCCTGTTTACGCCCATGGGTTGACCTTCCCATCTCCATCAGGATGATGGCGCAAATCGCTCGAGACTGAACTTGCCAAAGTGGACACGATTCTTTCCAGATCTCCTGTTGCTTATCGTGTTGCTTTCTGTCGCAGCGCGAGCCTGGTCGCATCGTGGTATGTGATCTCAACATACACTTGCGTGGCGGCCACGGATGCGTCACGTGCGTCGGTCTCCACTTGCACCGTGAGACCGGGGAGTAACCAAGCGTCGCGCTGAATGCCGCTGGTTTCGTCGCCGCGAGCAAATGATGCGAAAGAAGTATCCATACCTGATGAGAGGTCCGCGTTAGGGGGACAGAGGACCGTGGATTGCGGCAGGCATTTTAGTTGATTGCGATACTCTGTAGTGAAAAAGGGGGGCCAAT